>NZ_CP087714.1:0-317253 GCF_039641995.1 Geoglobus acetivorans
AGTGAGGAGGTGTATCTCAGGGTTGCTGAGGCATACCACAGGGATGTTGGCAGAGGGATTGCGAGAATTGATCCCGAAGTGATGTCAGACCTGAAGCTGCAGAGCGGAGACATAATTGAAATTGTTGGAAAAAGCAGGGTTCCAGCAATAGTCTGGCCCGGATACCCCGAAGATAGGGGTAAGAAAATCATAAGGATTGATGGAAACATCAGAAGCAATGCTGGCGTTGGAATTGACGACAAGGTGAAAATAAGAAAGGTGGATGCAAAACCTGCCGAGAAAATCACACTTGCCCCGACCGAGCCGGTAAGGCTGATGGGTGGCGAGGCATATTTAAAAAGGCTTCTGGAAGGGAGGCCCGTCATAAAGGGGCAGAGAATAAGAGTGGAAGTCTTCGGACACGTTCTGACCTTCGTGATAACCGTAACAAAACCATCCGGTGTGGTAATAGTTGGCAGAGGGACCCAGGTCGAGCTTAAAGAGAAACCCGCTGAAGAGGAGAAAAGGCAGGTGCCCAACATCACCTACGAGGACATTGGCGGCCTGAAGAGAGAGCTGAGGCTGGTAAGAGAGATGATCGAACTGCCGCTGAAACACCCGGAGCTTTTCCAGAGACTCGGCATAGAACCGCCAAAAGGAGTCCTGCTTTACGGTCCACCCGGCACAGGAAAAACGCTTATGGCAAAAGCTGTTGCCAATGAGGTTGATGCACACTTCATATCACTCAGTGGACCGGAAATAATGAGCAAGTATTACGGCGAGAGTGAACAGAGGTTGAGAGAAATCTTTGAAGAAGCAAAGGAGAACGCCCCGAGCATAATATTCATCGACGAAATTGACAGCATTGCACCGAAAAGGGAAGAGGTTACGGGCGAGGTAGAGAGAAGAGTGGTTGCCCAGCTCCTCACACTGATGGATGGGCTTGAGACGAGGGGGCAGGTTATCGTCATTGGTGCAACAAACAGACCGGATGCAGTCGATCCTGCTCTGAGAAGGCCCGGTAGGTTTGACAGAGAAATTGAAATCGGCGTACCGGATAAGGAGGGAAGAAAGGAGATTCTCCAGATACACACGAGAGGTATGCCAATAGAGCCCAGATACACGAGGAGGGACGTGATCAACGCCCTTAATGAACTGAAGGCTCTTGGAAGATTCGATGCGACGAAAATAGACAGCTTGATCGAGAGGATTGAGAAAACTCCCGAGAATGTGGATGACATACTTGAGGCTCTCAGAGAGGACGAGGAGCTGCTGAATGAAGTGAAGAGCAAACTCACGGACGTGATGTTCGACTATCTTGCGGAGAAGACAAACGGTTTCGTCGGTGCTGACCTTGCGGCACTTGCAAAGGAGGCTGCAATGCATGCTCTGAGAAAGAGGATTGAGGCCGGAGAGATTGATGTTGAGGCAGAGGAAATTCCGGCAGAAGTCCTCGAAAGCCTGAAGGTTACGCTTGAGGACTTTGAAGAGGCACTCAAGAACATTGAGCCTTCGGCGATGAGGGAGGTTCTTGTGGAGGTTCCGAACATTAAATGGAACGACATTGGTGGGCTTGAGAAGGCAAAACAGGAGCTTAGAGAGGCTGTTGAGTGGCCAATGAAGTACCCTGAGCTGTTCATCACTGCAGGAATCAAACCACCAAGGGGCATACTGCTCTACGGACCGCCTGGCACAGGAAAAACTCTCCTCGCAAAGGCTGTGGCAAATGAGAGCAACGCCAACTTCATAAGCGTAAAGGGTCCGGAGCTGCTCAGCAAGTGGGTGGGAGAGAGCGAGAAACACGTCAGAGAGATGTTCAGAAAGGCAA
Source organism: Geoglobus acetivorans (assembly GCF_039641995.1). Taxonomy (NCBI): domain Archaea; kingdom Methanobacteriati; phylum Methanobacteriota; class Archaeoglobi; order Archaeoglobales; family Archaeoglobaceae; genus Geoglobus; species Geoglobus acetivorans. The sequence goes on from NZ_CP087714.1 coordinate 1,808, forward strand.
GACAGGTTGCACCCTGTGTTATATTCTTCGATGAGATTGACAGTCTTGCACCGAGACGTGGAGGTACCGGAGATTCACATGTGACTGAGAGAGTTGTCAGTCAGCTTTTGACAGAGCTTGACGGTCTCGAGGAGCTGAAAGATGTTGTCGTTATAGCGGCAACAAACAGACCGGACATGATAGACCCGGCACTGCTGAGACCCGGAAGAATAGAGCGGCACATATACATACCACCGCCAGACAAAGAGGCCAGAAAAGAGATTTTCAGGGTTCACACAAGAGACATGCCTCTATCAGACGATGTTTCGTTTGACAAACTTGCAGAGATGACTGAGGGCTACAGCGGTGCTGACATAGAGGCGGTGTGCAGAGAGGCGGGCCTCACGGCGATAAGAGAGGTCGTGCAGAAGTACAGCGAGGAGGAGATAAAGGAGGCCGTCAAACAGCTCAAGGTTACAATGGACCATTTCAGAAAAGCCATAGAAAAGGTCAAGCCAAGCCTGACAGAAGACGACCTCGAAAGGTATGAAAAAATAGTTAAGGATTTCCACAAAATGTATTCCTAAATTTTTTGTTTGAGGGGAGGTGAGAAAAATGCCCTGGAGAAGGAGGAAAAAGGACTGGGATGAGGATGACTGGTTCGATGACTTTTTCAGATTCCCGTTCGAAGAATTTGATGAGATATTCAGGAAAATGCTGAAGGAGTTTGACGAGATATTTAGAGCGGCTGAGCTTTCGGAAGGAAAGCCAATAGTGAGGGGTTTCAGCATCAGAATAGGCCCGGATGGTAAACCGGAAATCAGAGAGTTCGGAACAAAGCCCACAATCAAGGAGGAAGACCTGGACCAGAGGAAACCTCTCGTTGATGTTATCGAGACTGACGAGGAAATTCAGGTTATTGCAGAGATGCCCGGAGTCAGCAAGGAGGACATCGAACTGAACGCAAGCGAGACCAAGCTCGAGATCAAGGCTGAAGGAGAGAACAGAAAATACTACGAGATCGTTGACCTGCCAGACGACGTGGATCCGGACTCTGCAAGGGCAAGGTACAACAACGGAGTCCTTGAGGTTATACTGAAGAAGAAACATCCAAAAAGAGAGAACAAGAGAAAGATCGACATCGAATGACTGCCTTCAAATTTTAAGACCTTACATTATTTTTTTATGCTCCTTATAGCCCGCCAACTACAGGCGTAATGTATGTTTCTATCAGAGCGGCAACAAGTAGCATTGGGAGTGGTATTTTAACGAACTTTTTCAGATGCTCCAGAATTACTGCGTCAAGGCTTATCCGCTCTCCCCTAAGCAGTCTGTAAAATGCAATCCCCATTTCGAAACCGTATGCGCAGCTGACAAGGATTGCGGGAATCTCAAGTATGCCGTGGGGTATCAGCAGCAGCAGGGTTCTGAGAATACCTATCTCCATACCAACGTACCCCACCACAACTCCGATAACTATCCCGTTGAACACGACAAACAGCAGGGGAACAATGCCCAAAAAGACGCCCAGTATCATTGCCGAGAAGGCCTTCAGAGTGTTGTTGAGGAATATGAATGCAAATACCTCATAATGTTTCAGGCTGCCCACAAAACCGAACTCTGAAAACAGATTCTCCACCATGTTCTTCGTGAGCGGTTCGTATTTCAGGGCGAAGATATATCCAAATGCGATGGATATGAAAAAAACAAATGTCAGCGAAATCAGAATTGTTCTGCCTGTCCTCATGGCCCTACACCCCGAACATCATCCTAAGTCCATTTCTGATGCCGGGAGCAAAGCCAAGTGTGAAAACCACGAACTTTATGAATCCCAGAAGGTTTTCGTCCTCCTTTGTTCTCTCAGAGTCTATGAGATACAGCAGTGGAACAATCACCGCAAGCTTGAGGGGTATCATAACCCATGGTCCGGCAAGATCGATGAAGAACCTGGGAAGGACATGAAGCTCCCAGTATCCGAGGTACTGAATTCCGAGAAAGCTCGATGCCCCATCGAGAAGCTGCCCGAAAAGGACAAACTTGCTGAATGTATCTGCATGTAACCTGTCAGAGAACACGTGGTAGATCAGGACAGCTGTTCCTGCTATGCTGATTGCCGCCGGAAATATCCACCAGTTTTCAACCCTCAGATTGAGGAGAAGGAACGCCAGGACAGACAGCGAGAGAATCACACCGGGCAGAGGGTAGTACCTGTATTTTGTCCTCAGTGCAACCATCAGCGACGAAAACGTGATCACGAAAATCAAAATGTAGATGAATGGAGTCATGAGAATGTACGAAAGCGGTGGTTTGACGAAGCCCGCATCCTCAACAACCCGTGTAGAGGAGCCGAGGAGAATGTACGGGAATGTGTAAAGGGCAAACCTGACGTCAAACCTCACTCTCGGACTTAGATAACGGTAGATTAGGTAGACGGAGACTATCAGCAGTATGGCGAATGTCAGGGTGTTCACGGGATTGTACCCCTGCTTGTACACTATCGAGTCGATATAGTATTTTTTTATAAATTCGTAAAGTCCCATTGTTCTGCTCCATATCTGAAAATGTATTTAAAGCTACTGCATCGGCCACCGAAAAGTTAAAATTAGGTAGATATCAAAAATCCAAAAACAAAAAGGAGGTTAGATAAAAAGATGGGCTTGGACATATGTAATGTTTGCGGTCTCCCTAAGGATCTCTGCGTTTGCGAAGAGGTCGCAAAAGAACAGCAGCAGATAACAATAAAGGTTGCAAAGAGGAGGTACGGAAAAGAGGTTACCGTGATAGAGGGCATTGACAAATCAGAGATAAACCTGGACGAGCTTGCGAAGTACCTCAAATCCAAGCTGGCGTGTGGCGGGACGGTTAAAAATGGTGCGATAGAACTGCAGGGGAACCATGTGAGTCGTGTAAAGGAGCTTCTCATAAAGAAAGGATTCAACCCGGACAGGATTAAAACCTGATCAGGCTGAATATTATCTCTTTTATGTCCACCCCGTAGTGGGTGGATAAATACCATATTCCATAAACCGTTCCTATTGTGCTTCCTATGTTTGTCATGGCGGCTACAAAAAGAACCCTGAACGCTCTGTTTCTGTAAAGCGCTCTCAGGGAGTCCACACCAAGCATTTCCTCCAGGTCATGCTGTGTGGGCTTTCTCACAATAAACTCGGTCAGACCTGAAAACCATCCTGCTGCCAGGAAAGGGGACAGAGAGGTGAGCCACGCCATGAGAAAAGCCACGAGAATTGAAAGAGGGTGAGCACCGGCAATGCCAGCAAAGATAGCTGAAAGGATTCCATTGGCAAGGAACCAGACTGCAAAAGCTGAAAGAAATTCCGAAGTGCCGAGCTTTATGAAGATCGTGAGCATTATGGCTAACACGAGCAGTGTTATGCCAAAGCCCAGAAGTTTAAGCGAGCTGAACCTTCTCCTCCTGACCTCGACGAGAGATGCCATATCCGGCAGTTCCTGTGGGTTCGAAATAAGCTTTTCAATACCTCTTTTATGGCCAGCCCCTACCACAGCCACGACCTTACTGTACCTCTGCATGGCCCTCAGGAGATTGTGAGCCATGTACGCATCCCTCTCATCTATGAGAACCTCCGCTGTTTTCGGTGAAATTTTTCTGAACTCTTCTGTCAGCATGTCGAGGATGTCCTTCTCAAGCAGATCATCCACCTCGATGTCGTCAGATTCAAACAGCCCTCTAACTATGTGGAAAAAGAGCTTTAACTTTTCAAAAAAACCCAGTGAACTCCAGAGTCTGTTGAATGTTACGGCAAGGTCTCTGTCTATCAGCAGAACATCAGCACCGATTTCCTTGGCTTTCTCTATTGCAGAGAGCATTTCCTCCCCAGGCATTACGCCCGTTTCCTTCCCAATCCTCCTCTGGAAATTAGATAAAATGAGCTGAAAAAGCAGGAGAAATACGTTCCCCTTTTTTATAACATCAAGGAGATTAATCTCCTCTCTTTGGCCCTCAAGAGCCCTATATCTTCTCAGATCAAGTTCTACTGCAACTGCATCGGGCTTTTCTTCCTCAATGGTTCTCACGACCTCCTCAACGCTTTTCCTTGAAACGTGTGCCGTGCCAACAATGACAAGCTTTTTTTCTTCACTCAAGCCTCAGCACCTCCTGTATCTGCATCAACCTTATCAGGTCTGTTTTTGTAATTATGCCCACAAGCTCACCATTCTCGACGATGGGTATCCTGCCAACACCGGTGGAATTCATGACTTCAAAAGCCTTCATTGCCGGTTCATCTGGTGAGAGGGTTATGAGCTCCCTGTTCATGTACTGCGAAATCCTGTCCTCAGGGTTTCTGCCGGTCACATCGTGGAGAGTTATTATTCCCACAAGCCTTCCGGACTCCATAACAGGATAACCCAGGTGTTTGTGTTTGAAGGCGAATTCAATGAATTCCCTCACGGTCATGTCCGGAGGGACTGTCTTCAGCTCGGTTGTCATTATGTCCCTCACTCTGAACCTGCTCAGCAGGGCTTCCATACGTGAATACTTGAGCTCCTCCGCTGCACCGAGATAGATGAATATTGCAATGAATGTGAGCCACAGATTGTAAACGAGTCCCGCAATTCCCATGAAGATCGCTATGGCCTTACCAGCTTCAGCCGAAAAATAGGTCGCCTTCCGATAACCTATTTTTTCAGACAGCAAACCTCTCAGAACTCTACCACCATCAAGAGGAAATGCAGGAATCAGGTTGAAGATTGCAATAATCAGGTTGATCCTGTAAAAAACAGCCGAAAATTCGGAAAGAGGTTTCAGAGAACTTCCGGACAAAATGTAAAATACCACTGCTATGAATACACTGACTGCCGGCCCTGAAAGTGAGATTATCGCCTCCCTCATACCCCTCGCAGGTTTTTCGATGAGTGCCAGCCCACCGAATATGAAAAGTATAATCTCTCGAACATTGTGGCCGAATCTTTTGCTGACCACAGCATGGCCCAGTTCATGGAGAAATACAGCCAGAAACAGCGATACCGCTGCTACGATGGCCATCACGGCCGAGTATTCGCTACCTCTGAAGCCGTACGGATACTCCTGTATGTAGAAGATATACGCCAGAAAGGCTATGACTATAAAAAGAGAGTAGTGAACCTTGACGTCAATTCCCGATACCCTGAACAGTCTTATCGATGCCATAAAAAAAGTGGTTCAAAAGGATAATTAATTTTCCATCCTCAGGGAAATATTCCCCTGATCTTTATTGCATCCACGACCCTTCTCAGAGCAGCGATCATCGCGGCATCTCTCCAGATTATGTCGCTGTATTCCCTCTTGATTGAAAGCAGTTCGTTGAAGGCCTTTACAAGAATCTTTTCAAGCTCGTGATTGACCTTCTCCAAGTCCCAGAAGTACCTTTCGAGGTCCTGCACCCATTCGAAGTAGCTGACGACAACACCACCCGCATTTGCAAGAATGTCAGGAACAATAAGCTCACACCTGTTGTCCAGATGTTCCTCAGCCTTTGGCGAGACGGGACCGTTTGCGCCCTCAACAATCATTCTGGCTTTAACATTCTTCACATTTTCCTCATTTATGACGTTCTCAACCGCAGCAGGAATTAGAATGTCCACCTCCAGTTCGAGAAGCTCCTCATTCGTGAGGAACGTGTCTGTACAGCCCACTACACTGCCGGTTTTCTTCTTGTGTTCAAGCACCCTGTCCGGATCGAGGCCTTTCTCGTCAAAGATCCCACCTCTGCTGTCAGATACCGCAACAATTTTCGCACCCATCTCATGCAGGGTTTTTGCGGCCCAGTAACCCACATTCCCAAATCCCTGGATGGCAACACTCGCACCTTCAAGCTCAAGCCCGATGGCCTTCGCAGACTCTCGTGTGATTATTGCAACACCCCTCCCCGTTGCGGAGGTTCTCCCAAACGATCCTCCGAGGTCAACCGGCTTTCCGGTTACAATTCCGGGGACAGCATACCCCTTGAAGTTGCTGTAGGTGTCCATTATCCAGGCCATGACCTGCTCGTTCGTGTAAACGTCTGGAGCAGGAATGTCCCTTTCAGGACCCACAAACGGAATCAGGGCTGTTGTGTATCTCCTTGTCAGTCTCTCAAGCTCCCGGGTGCTCAGTTTTTTCGGATCCACTCTGACTCCGCCCTTCCCACCACCGAACGGTATGTTTACGAGGGCGCACTTCCAGGTCATCCACATTGCCAGAGCCTTCACCTCGTCCAGAGTAACCGACGGGTGATACCTTATCCCACCCTTGTACGGTCCCCTGACTCCGCAGTGCTGCACCCTGTATCCCGTGAACACCCTGAGCGAGCCATCGTCCATTTTCACCGGAATTTTTACCTCCACAGCCCTGTCCGGATACTTCAGATACTCCACAATATCTTCCTCAATTCCAGCAATTTCCCCGGCCCTTTCAAGCTGATAACAGGCCATTTCATACGGATTCATCCAACCACCTCACAAACCCGTATTCCTTTCCAATTTCAAGCCATGCCCATGCCCACACAACACATTCAAAAGCCCTCACAAGGTCATTTATCTCCAGAAAGTACTTTGAATCGGAAATGTACGCTCTGATGTTCTCCACAAAGCGACTATCACCTTCAAAATCAATGTTCTCGATTTTCTCCAGCCATTTGAGCGTTTCCTTTTTCAAATCTTCCTCCAGGCTCATGCTTTTTTCACCCTCAGTTTCAGACCCTCCCTTCCAACAACCTCGACAGCATCACCTCTCTCAAGCACATCATCGCTCTCTATGTTCCACAGCTCGCCATGAATTCTCGCTACACCTTTACCATTCGAAAAGCTGAGAACCTCTCCCTTTTCGCCAATTAGAGCCTCAGCACCAACCTTCTTTCTCTGGTCTTTCAGCTGGACTATTTTAACCATCATATAGGTAACAACTCCACCGAGACCGAGGGCCATTCCACCCGCAAGCAGGTAAAAACCCCTGTAAAAGTCTTTGGGCATCAATGGCTCCTCATACAGAGTCAGAATTCCCAGAACAATGCAGATTACTGAGGCGGCACCGAGAATTCCGTAGGTTGGCGTAACCATTTCAGCGATGAAAAGCACTATCCCCAGCATGATGAGAAGTGCTCCGAGGTAATTGATGTTTATGACACCGAGACCAAAAAGAGCAAGTATGAGGGAAACCACTCCCACAATTTCTGCCCCCATTCCAGGGGATGTGAGCCCGAAGACGAGAGCGTAGATGCCTATGATCAGCAGGATTGATGCTAGCTCTGGAGACGACAGTACTTCATAAATTCTCGCATTAGCAGGTTTTTCAAACACAACAATTTCCTCATCCGCAAGTTTCAGCATCTTTTCGCCACTGGCAGTCATAACCACCTTGCCATCTGCCATCTCAAGGAACTCATCCCTGCTGTCGGCGAGAATGTCAATTATGCCGTAATCGTAAGCCTCTTTTGCCGATGCGGTGTATGCTTCCGTAACAAACTTTTCAATTGCTGTCTCGTTTCTGTCCCTTTTCTCAGCTATGGACTTCGCATATTTGGCCAGGTAGTTCACAGTTTTCTGCTCAACCTTCTGATCTGTAACTCCAACAGATATGGGCGTTGCCGCACCAATGGAAGTCCCGTTGGACATTCCGAGAACGTTTACCGAAACAGCGATTAGCGAGCCGGCAGATGCGCAGAAAGCTCCTGGAGGGACATAGGCAAGAACTGGAATATCAGAGTTCAGGATCAGAGACACTATCTTCTCAGTTGAAGAAACCAGACCTCCCGGAGTGTTGATTAAAATAAGTATGGCATCGAAATTTTCCTCCTCAGCCTTGGTGAAGGCAGACTGAAGGGTGAGGTATGTGCCTTCATTAATCGTACCATCAATCCTGACCTCCAGAATCTGGGCGCTGGAAATGTGAGTGAGAAGTGATAATGCCAGAAGGAAGTAAAGGCACTTCTTCATGGAATTGATAACGAGATGAAAGTTAAAAAATTATTCGATATAAATGGCCGGCTTGCCCGGCATCGAAACTTTCCTCTTCTGCTCGGGGACCTTCGAAATGTCGAACTCCACAGCAAGACCTGTTTCACGTTCGATGAAGTCCTTCGCACCCTTCACGATCCTTTCCTCATCGAGGTTCGCAAGCTCAAAACCCTCCCTGAATATTCTCTTCAAGAAGGCCTGAACTTCCCTTGCCATCGTCCTGAGCCTGTCGTCTTTCATCAGCTCCTTCATCGCATCTTTCAAGCTTCCTGCGTTCTGTGCGGCCTCAACAGCTTTCCTTTTCCATTCTTCGGCAAAAACGATGTAAACCCTTTCTGGATTTTCGATGAACTTCTTAACCTCGTTGATGTCGTCAATGAGTGATTTCAGGTACTCTTCAGCAATTTCAGCCTCTTCATCAACTCTTGTTTCGTCATATTCAGGGTAGCTCTCAAGAGAAATGAATGTATCGTGCTTCCAGTGCCATATCTCCTCACAGAGGTGCGGTATGAAGGGTGTGAGCAGCTTTAGCCAGTCGTCAAAGATTATGGTCAGATTTTCCCCACCCCTTCTAAGGTACCATCTGACAACGTTCATAGCCTCGAAGAAAGCAGTGTTTATGGCTCTCCTCGTTTGCAGAGCATCCATTGCCTCTCTTGTCTCTCTGATTATCTTCTGGAACTTGCTGACGAGCCACCTATCAAGCCCGGTAATTTCACCCGGCTCTTTGAGGTAGTATTTCTCAGCCAGGCTGTAAAACCGTCTCAGATGGGTTGAGACGTTCTCAACTTCCTTCCTCTTCCAGTCCGCATCACTCTCATACTCTGAAGCGTGGAGGATGTAGAGTCTCGTAACATCCGCGCCAAATTCCTTAACGGCCCTCTTCAGGGTCAGCAGGGGGCCTTTACTCTTGCTCATTTTTTTGCCTTCGAGGCTGACAAATCCATTCACGGCTATTGCCCGTGGCCAGTAATCTTTCGGAAAGAGCGCTATGTGGTGGAAGAGGAAGAAGAGCAGATGGTTGGCCACAAGGTCCTTGCCACTGCTTCTGAGGTCTACAGGATACCAATAATTGAATTCGACCCTCAGCTTTTCAAGGAAGTCAGCATCGAGACCGGTTTTTTCGGCCACTTCTCCAACATCCCCTTTTCCGAGGAAAACATAGTCGAAAAATTCAGGAATGAGGTTTTCAGCTCTTAGAGATCCGTCATTAATGTACCTGGCTATGATGTAATACGCCATGTATACTGTCGAATCCGAAAGGCTTTCGATGAGCCATTCCCTGTCCCACGGAATCCTCGTTCCGAGACCTTTTCTTCTCGCACAGGCCTTGTCCTTAAGCCACTCAATTTTATTTCTGAATTCCTCTTTGTAGTAATCCGGGATTATGGCCATTTCTTCGAGCCATTCAAGAACCTTCTCCTTCCACTCCGGGTTGGAATAGTTCAGGAACCACTGGTCCCTCACAACCTTAACCACACACTTGGTTCCACATCTGCAGATGACAGGTTTTTCGCTGAACTCAAAGAAGACATCTCCGTTGCCAGAGTTTACGAGGTCTTCGTGAACCCTGTCCTTGGCGATGGAGACTCTGAGCCCGGCATACCTGCCGGTGTTTTCGAGCATCACACCCTTGTGGAATTCTTTCTTGTAAACCATCTTCGTTGCTTTTTCCAGAAGTTCCACATCATTCTGGCTTTCAACGCCAAGCTCTTCAACAACATCCTTTGCGGGAATCTCGAAGTCCTCACCCTCTATTTCTATTAGCACGATTGGTCTGATGTCTTTCAGGATGTCCTTTGAAATTCCGTATTTTTCGAGAAGATCGCTTTTTTCGAGGTCCTTCAGCGCAACGTAGTCAAATGGGGCGTGAGCGGGGACACTCATAACAACTCCGGTGGCGTTGTCCGGATCAACAAACCCGGCAGGAAGCACCGGAACCTCGGTACCGGTAACAGGATTTACGGCATATTTCCCAAAGAGCCGGGAAGCTTCAAGGTCCTCCAGAAATCGGATGTTCTTGTCAGTGAACCTGAGTTTCTCATAAGCCTCCCTGCTCACAACCCACTTTTCGCCGTTAACCTCCACCACAGCGTATGTGGATGGCTTTAGCCACAGGTTTGTAACGCCAAACACCGTCTCAGGCCTGAGAGTCGCAGCCGGCAGAACGAGGTCATCAATTCTGAACTTTATTACCGTGAACTCAACGATGGTTGCATCCTCTCCTGCCAGGAGGTCATGGTCCTCAACCGGATTGTCGTCGTTGGGGCAGTACCTGACCGGGTGAGATCCCTTCACAATAAGCCCCTTCTCCTTCAGCTTCCAGTACTGCCACTCTATGAATTTCTGATAAGTTTCATCCATTGTTGTGAACTTTCTCCTCCAATCAATTGAATAGCCAATGATCTTCAGCGCCTTCTCTGCCTCTCTTGAGAAATATTCAACGATTTTTTCGGGAGTGGTTAGCTGAACCAGTTCCTCGAAAGGAACGTCATGATACTTGGTGTAAACTTCAACCGTTCTCTCGTCCCTTTTCGCTATAAGTTCCGCCAGACCGATTATCGGTGTGCCGGTTACATGAAACCCCATTGGAAAGAGGACGTTATATCCCAGCATCCTTTTGTATCTTGCAACGGCGTCACCTATGGTGAACGTTCTCGTATGTCCGGCATGCAAATTTCCGTTGAGGTAAGGATACGGAATGGTTATGAAGAACTTTTTCCTGTCCGACATTTCGGGCTGAAAGGCCCTTCCTTCTTCCCACGCTCTCTGCCATTTCTCTTCAATCCCGTGAAAGTCCATGTCCAAAAAATGATTCCTGATTAAAAATATTTACCCATTTTATCATGGAAAGGCGGTGAGATCAAATAAAGAACATTCAAAACGAAGAGAGCATACACTGCGGGGGTGTAGAAGACAGACAGGATCAGGATTATGGCTGTTATCGACAGCAGGGCAGTATTCCTTATTTTCTTATAGGTTATGTTGCTTATCATGAAAAACGAAAGGATGATGCTGAAAAACCCCGCAGCAAATTCTCCAAAAAGGATTGCGGAGGTTATTACCGCCAGAGAGGATGAGGTTATGGGAAACCCCATGAAGTCCTCTGTGTCCTCGGCCGTGAACCTTGCGAGCCTGTACATTCCCGCAAGCAGATACGGCAGCGAGTAATACGGTATGAAAAACGCCGTTGCAACTCCAAACGATACGAAATCGGCCAGCGAATCGACGAACTTGCCGTATTTACCTGAATAACCTTTTCTCGCAAAGTACCCATCAAAACCGTCCATCAGTGCCGCGATGAATATGAAACGCATGTCATTGAAGATTATCGCAAGAAAGCCCGCAACGACGTTCGAAAAGGAGAAGTAATCTGCAAAGTCGAGATGTCGCTTCATTCCATCACCGCCACAGTCTGACCCGCCTTTATCTTCTGTCCCTTTCGCACCACAAACCGGAAGCCTTCGGGAATCTCCAGAGCCACCCTTGAACCAAATACGATCATGCCAAGCTTCTGGCCCTTTTCAATGGTATCCCCTTCACCAACATAGCATAAAATCCTTCTCGCAAACACACCGGCTATCTGTTCCACTGCAAATACACCCTCATCACTTGAAATCACTATCCGGTTCCTTTCATTCTCTGAAGCTTTTAAAAAAGCGGGCTTAAACCTCCCAGGCCTGTATTCGATTTTTTTCACAACTCCATCCCATGGGGAGAGGTTGACGTGGCTGTCGAACAGGCTCATAAAAATCTCAATTCTCCTGCCGTCAACGTGCACAACCCTTCCATCTGCCGGTGAAACCACACCTTCCTGAATCTCTCTGCCCGGCTCTCTGAAAAAGAAGAGCGTGAAGGCTATGAAAAAAAGTGGTGCTGCAGCAAGGTAGGGGTTCAGCAGATAACACAGAGGGGTTATCAGAAGCAGTGCTGCAACTACTCTCTTTCCTGCCGGCTCCATGCTCTCACGACCTCGTCCTTGAGATTGAAGATCATGTCTGCAAATTCAGGTAGGAATCTGAATACTGTTAGCGAGATAACAATTAAAGCTATTGTTGCAAGAACCTTGGATATTACGTGGTGTGCAATGTAGAAACTCTCCGGCCCAAACCATTCCCCGCCAAATGCTGCAACTATGAAGACGTTTCTGAGAAGATTGAGAACGTAGATTACAGGAACTGAAGCCATGAAGGCGTAAAACCTTCTTTTCAGTTCAGCACTGGTGGATATTGCAATGCCTGCAAAAAGCGCCATGCTTTCAATGCCCGTGCACGCCAGGATTATCTCAACATATTTGCCCATGTACTCTATGAGGTTGTAGCCAAACGGTGTGAATTCAAATCCCAGATTCCGGGCAAGCCACACGGTCGTATCCCTGGTATGCTCTATCAGGATCGCTTTGAGGGGTGTCAGAGAGAACGAAAAGTAAACAAATGACGATATCAGCGCCACAGACGTTGCTGAAATGAAGACTTCAAGCCGATCGGTTCTGAAAATCGTCAGACCGAGAAACGTGAATGTCAGAAATGCAAGAACCATGACGCCGGTGTTGAAGTAATCTGAGATCTCGAGGTAATGAGGGACTTTAAAGAGCCAGGAAAGCCCGAAGAAGTGCCAACCGAGAAAACCCGATAGCCTGTTTCTCGTAAAAATGAATATTGCCATGAATGCCAGCGACAGGAATTCAAACATAACCGGGAAAATTTATTTACTGAATTTAAGTTATTCGGATGTGGATCTGCACATACATAGCATGTACTCGGATGGTGCTGCAAGCATCGATGAAATTGCGAGAAAAGCGAAGGAGAGGAATTTGAAAATAATCGCCATTGTAGACCACTCAGTTGAACATCCGAAGGGTCTGAATGAAAGGAAGGCGAGAAAAAGGAAGATCGAAATAGAACAGGCTGAATCGAAATACGGAATCAGGATTCTTGACGGAGTGGAATGTGGCATTCTGGAAGACGGGAAGATAATCCTGCCAAAACATGATTTTGAGCTCGTGATAGCGTCAGTCCACTCGATTGTGCCTCAAAAAGAGATGTACAGGAGGCTGAAGAGAGCTATTGAAGAATACGATTTCCACATCCTCGGCCATCTTCACGCCGGCATATTCTCGCTTGATGGGAGAGCTGAGGAATACGATCTCGAGATACTTGATTTGTTGGAAGAGACGGGGAAAGCCCTTGAACTGAATACACACCACAGCGCACCACCGGAGGAAACCCTGAAACTCTGCCTCAGCAGAAAGATCACATACTCCTTCGGAAGTGATGCCCACACGGTCTCGAGAGTTGGAGACCTTGACCACGCGAAAAGGATGGCAAAGATTTTTCTGAAAAATGGTAGATTTATACTGGATGAGATGCATAACGTTGACGGTTGATGCCATAATACCATACGGGAATGGAATAGTGCTTGTAAAAAGAAAAAACGAGCCATTCAAGGGCAGTTATGCTCTGCCCGGCGGGATCGTGGAATATGGAGAAAGCGTTGAGAGAGCAGTAATCAGAGAAACAAAGGAGGAGACCGGCCTCGACGTTGTGGTTGAAAAACTCGTGGGTGTGTATTCCGATCCGGACAGGGACCCGAGGGGGCATTTTGTCAGCATTTGCTTTCTGACCAGGGTCGTGGGAGGTGAGCTGAAAGCCGGAAGCGATGCGAGGGAGGTAAAGATATTTAAATTGAATGAACTTCCTGAACTTGCATTTGACCATTCAAAAATGATTGAAGATGCTGGGGTGATGATCCGTGGAATTCTGTCCGAAGTGTAAAAGCATAATGATATATCAGGGAGATAAGGCGGTTTGCAGAAAATGCGGTTATGAAAAGGAAGCAGATGATAGCATTAACCTCGTCACGGTTGCAAAAAGGAAAGAAGACGAAATACCAGTTATAGAAGGGGAGAACGTCAAGACCCTGCCCACAACGAATGCGATCTGTCCTGCGTGCGGACACAGAGAAGCTTACTGGTGGCTGAGACAGTTGAGAGCGGCAGATGAGAGCGAAGTGAGGTTTTTCAGGTGTACAAAATGCGGAAAAACCTGGAGGGAGTATGACTGACTACTGGCTGAACCCTCCAGATATTATTACCTTCATCGCATCCTCGACGCTCATGTCCAGATAGACAAGCTCCTCCTCGGGAACGAGTATCACAAAACCCGAGGTCGGATTGGGAGACGTTGGAACGAATACATTCACAAGCTTTTTTCCCGTGCTCTCACAGGCCTGAGATATCTTCGTTCCCGAAGTGAATCCGAGAGCATACATCCCCTTCCTCGGGTATTCCACGAGTACCACGCCCTTCAGCCTTTCTATGTCAGACTGCAATAGCGTTCTGAGTGCTTCTTTTGTTCCAACATAGATCGTTCTGATCAGGGGGATCTTTTTTATCCAGCCTTCGAAAACATCAATCATTCTCTGACCAAAGGTCCTCGTTCCAACGAAGCCAAGACCAAGAATCACTAAAGCGAGAATAACAAGACTCATCCCCGGAAAGTAATAGGGGCTTTTGGACGCGAACGGTCTCAGAAAATCCTCAACAAAGCCAACTGCCCAGTATATTATCAGAAAAGTTGCCGCCAGAGGGAGAAATATCACAACGCCGGTTATGAACATCCTCCTCAACCTTTCCATAGCCATATACATTCTGGTTAGTGTATAACCTTTCCGCAGTGGACCTAACATAATAACCATAATAATCAGTACCACTACGTTATTATATGGCATTCCGTGAGGATAAAGCCAGATAAATTCAATTCCATGATTATAATGAAAATTATAATTTCAGAAAAATATAAATATTTTATACTATCATGATTATTCTGGAGGTGAAAAGATATGGAGAAGAAGGTCGAGAGAAGGGAGAAGGAAGTTGAGGAAGTGTTCAAGGGAATAAGGATTTACTTCACAGTGTAATAAACCCCTTCATTTATACAATAATGATTTCCGAAATATTTAGATGTTCTATCCGCCCATTTAATATAATATTCCCATTTCCCATACTTCCACTAGTAGTTGCAATTTTTGCAGGGGACATCCAGAGTATATGGAAACCAGTACTATTCACTTTTCTTTATTATCCAGCCAATAATCTGTGGAACCACATTAACGATGCAGAAGACGACTTCAACGCAGGAAAAGATACACCACTAATCAATGAGCAAGTTAGAAAACTTGCGATATGGATATCCACACTATTTTACTTGTGCTCTTTCACATTCCTTCTTTTTTTTTCAAATTACAAATACTCTATTTTAATATACCTCGTTATATTTACAGCAACGTTCCTCTACTCAGACAATCTTCTAACACATTTAAGACTTAAAAAACATTACTTAGGCGAGTTTTTTGTGTATATCGTTGCAGTCCCGACTTACGTAATTCTGATGTATTCAATATTAAAGCCACCAGATTTGACCACTCTAAAACTCGTTTTACTATTTACACCAATTATGATTTCAACACTTTTCATAAAAGACCTCAAAGATATCTCAGCAGATAAATTAGCGGGCCTAAACACTTTTGCAGTGAGATTTCATTATAAGACTTTACTAAAATTATTCTATTTTTCATTGATAGTCTATTTCGTACTAGAGTTCATAGTATTCTGGAAAGATATATTGCAGGTCGCAGTTTTACCCTTAACAATTGTGATTTATTCTATTCTGAAGCTATATAAAGAAAACTGGGAGATTTCTCATAAATCTGTAGAATACATTCAGTACTCTATCATGTCGGGGATTCTTTCGTTACTAATAATTCTTTTAATCAAATCATTCATGTTAATTACCCTATTCTAAGGGAAAGCAAGATCGAAGTGCCTGACCCGAAGAAAAATACACCGTTTTCGATTTCAGAGACAAGCTTTTTTTCCGGCAATTTTACAAGTCTTGATGAAGGAGAAGGAGTAAATATGAGCAGGTAATCATTCCCATTCAGTTTTTCAGACAGAAAATCAAAAATCCTGTATGCTTCACCATAATACGCTAGCAAGCTTGTTGAATCAACAAAAAATAGCCTAAATGAGTCTGGACTAACCAATGCTCCCCCAAAATCTACAAACTCATATGGTTTTTCTGAAAAAATCTCACCAAGCATCAAACCATCTTTAACAAAATCACCTAATTCCAAATGATACGGGTAAAAATTTAATGGAAATGCAGTCAAACCCACAACAGATGCTCCAAATGTCTTTTCACTAATTAAAGCCAGTCCAAAAGGAGATATCCCCGAGAAATCACCTGTTTCAACCTTTTCTATAAACTCATCTTTCTCAATCTCAAGCCCCAGTTTCTCCCGTATATAATCCTTAACTGGCATCCCGTTTATCTCCCCAATCACGTTGCCTTCCTTGATCACCCTGACCTCGTCCTTCAGGGCGAAGAAGCTGCTGAGTATCTTCTTGGTTTCTTCAACGCTGTTGCCCCTCTCTGGAAATATGTCCTTGAAGTGAAGCTCCGCATCCCTTATGGCAAGAACGAGAACATTCTGCCCTATGGGCCTGAAGTTGTAGAGAATCAGCGGAGTTTCTTCGTGAACCTCAAGGGGTACGAGATTGATCGAGCCTACAGGGATACCGGAAGTACCGAGGATCCTAAGCACCTTGTTTACGGGTATAAACAGCCTCTCCTTCTGAACCCATTTCGAATAGTCTCTCAGAATCCTCCTCTTGCGGTCCTCGTTTTTGCACCTTCTGTATCTGAACCAGTAAAGTCTGTCCCTCAGAAAACCCTTGAACAGAGTCATTTTCCCGGGAAAATAAAGGGCAGGATAGATCGCAAGGGCCACGTCGTGGCTTTTAATTTTACCGGCAATTTTTTCAAGCTCTTTTTCCAGGTTTCCTCTGCCCGTAACGTGGATTTCGTGGTCAATTTCAAGCAGAACAATGGCAATCCCGTGCATGAATATGCCCTCGTTTGTCCCAAACCCATCCACGAAAAAGATAATGCTGTTGAAAACCAGCAGTTTTTTCAGAAAATCTATTAGCTCGCTCCTGTTTTCGAACAGAGATTGAGTAATGATTACCACACCGAGATTGGGGCTAAAATCGAGTCTTTTGAGTTTGTGTTCAATATCCGCAATTATCGATTTCACGTCCTTCGAGGATGAGGACAGTACGCTATATTTCATTCAGTAAAATTGGTTTTAGAGAGTTTATTACTCTTTTGGCTTCAATTTCAAGTCTGTACTCGGCTATGGGCAGAAACAAAATGCTCAGAACCAGAGTTCTGGTTACAGGAAGAAGAAGAATTTTTATATTACCGACTTTTATTGAAACGTCCTCAAGTTTACGGTTAAAGATGTAATCAAGCAGAGACTTGATGTGTTTCTCGAGAAAGTAAAGATGAGTAAGCACAGCCCGTTCATCTTTGATTTCGGCATAAATGGGGGTGCCATCCACTCTGTAAAGAATGACACCCTTCACTGAGGGGTCGTTTGACAGCTCTTTTATCAGCTTACTTACTCTCTGACTCATAGATCCTCAGCACCCTTTCTATGAGAGATTTTGTCACGGGTACATTTCTGTCAATCATGAACCTGAGCCGCTTCCTAAGGCTATCATCAACCCTTGAGTCCTTAATGGTCGCTTCAACGTCTTCAGCTCCTTTGTATTCATCAATGTCGCTTTCAACAACAATGCCAAGTCCGGGGAATATCCTGTAGGGGAACACGCCATCAGCATGCCAGGATGCACGGTGCTTTATGACCTGTATTGTCCTGCTGAAAGCCTCACCGTATCCAATATTCTTGAGATACACTGCGGAATCTCCAAGGAAAATGGGCAGGGCCACATCGGGCTTGCTGAGCGTTGATGTGAAAGGCTCTTCGACGGTTACTATGGACGTGCCACTTGCTCTGAGCTGATCAAAGAACCAGTTAATGTCCTTCCTGACCGTAAAATCGAGGGATGAGATGAGCGGAGTGAACGAATCAATAACAATTCGGGCATTCCCATCCGAATTGTTCTCGATATAGCCTATAATATCCTCGTTGAGATACGAAATAGAGTCGGCATGACTTCTGGTAACGAGCAGTGTTCCCTCCTCGATAGCCTTCACCAGCTCATACCATCCAAGAGATTCAGCCAGAACCATGATGGCCTTCCCATCCATATCAAAGGAAACATAAATCCCCTTCTCGCCATTTTCAATACCCTTAAGCAGAAACTGAAGGGAGAATATGGTTTTTCCAGTCCCGGATGCACCAACCACAATATTTACAGTGCTGGGTCTGTATCCACCTCCGATTATGGTATCGAAACCTATAATCCCCGTCTTTATCCTCATTATAACAAGAAGAAGGCATATTCCTATTTAAATTTTTGGTAGCCCACGACTGCAGAACAGGGAGCAAACACGCATCAGAATTGAAAAGCAAGCTCAAAATTCCAGAGCGAGACCGTAGCTTGGAATTTGAGCCTACATCGAGGTGGGGTGATTTTAGGGATTATAGCGGGGCGTGGATTTGAACCACGGATCTGCGGGTTATGAGCCCGCCGGGATTACCTGACTACCCCACCCCGCTTCACGACTCTTTGCTCTTGTGCTGTATTTAATATTTATGGCCAAAAAGACATAAATAATCCTGATTCCACCATCAACCGTGCAATCCAATTTCAGGGGCAGTTTACTTGGCCTCGCAATAGGTGATGCTCTCGGCATGCCCGTCGAAGGTATGAGTTACGAGGAAATTAGACGGAGATTTGGCGAGATCAAGGACTTCATGCCATCAGAGGATGGATTATCTGCGGGAGAATGGACAGATGATACTGCCCAGGCATTGATTCTTGCAGAATCGCTTTTGGAAACCGTGTATTTCTCACCGGAGAATTTTGCGGAAAAGCTGGCAGGGCTGAGCATAAGCCACAGATTCGGACCCACATCTTCCCAGGCGATACGTCTGCTGAGACAGGGGTATTCCTGGAGAGAGAGCGGAATAAATTCAGACACGAACGGTTCTGCCATGCGAGTTGCACCCATTGGCCTTCTGTACAACCACAACTACAACCTCGTAGAGGAATATGCAGTTATTGCATCATCGGTAACGCACAAGGGCTCTGCTGCAATAGCAGGGTGTGTTGCCGTTGCCACCGGGGTTGCCTGTGCCGTAAATGAAGATGAAGAACTGGTAAACGAGGTGGTCAGAAGAGCAGAAAAATATGACACTCTTGTTGCTGAAAAAATAGAATATGCATATCAGATAAGAAAATCAGGTCTGGAAAAGGCAGTAAAGGAGCTGGGAAATTCAATCATGGCATTTGAATCCATACCCTTTGCATTTTACTGCTACTTTTCGTCAAAAAATTTCGAGCAGGCAGTTATCAAGGCTGTCAATGCTGGTGGCGATGCCGACACTGTTGCTGCTATTTCTGGAACGCTGAAAGGTGCCGAAGCCGGCATCGAGAGAATACCCGAAAGATTCAGAAAAATAAAGGATTACGAGCTTATTCTTGACTTGGCAGACAGGCTTTACGAGGTTCACCTGAAGATTACGAGGGTTGGTTAGCTTTTCATCATTTTAATGTATTCGAAGGCCGAATTTGCCGCAATGGCTCCTTCAGCACAAGCAGTTACCACCTGCTTCAGAGGGTTCTCGGTGCAGTCGCCTGCTGCATATACGCCATCCACGTTCGTCCTCTGCTTTCTATCTACCTTAATGTAGCCGGCAGAGTCCCGTTCCACTCCCAGATCCATGACAATGTCTGTCGCAGGCCTGATACCGACCGCAATGAAGATACCATCGACCTCAACAACCTGCTCCTCCCCGGTAGCTCTGTTGAGCAAAACAACCCGCTCTACCTTCTCGCCTCCTTCAATTCTTTCGACAACACTGTTCCAGATTACGGGGATCTCTCTTTTGAAAAATTCTTCCTGTAAAGCCCTATCTGCTCTCAGTTCGTCCCTTCTATGCACGAGTGTTACATCACATCCCGTTTCCTTAAGATAAATCGCATCGGTCAAGGCCGTATTTCCTCCACCGACAACCAGGACTTTCTTACCTCTGAAGAAATGGCCATCACAGGTTGCGCAGTAACTCACTCCCCTGCCCACAAACTCCCTTTCCCCGGGAACTCCGAGCTCCTTATGTTTTCCACCTGTGGCGATGATGAGGGCCCGTGCATAATATGTTCCGCCATCGGCAGCAACCTCGAATTTTCCGTTTGCTTTTTTCACATTCTCCACGTTCTCAAACTTGTGCACTGCTCCAAATTTAAGTGCCTGGTTCTTCATCCTCTCAAGAAGCTCAAATCCACTTCCCTCATACCCGGGATAGTTTTCAATCCAGGGTGTTAAAGAGAGCTGGGAAACAGGGTCCACACTTTCAAAAAAAGCCGTATTCAGACCGTATCTCGCCGAATATATGGCCGCAGTCAGCCCTGCCGGTCCTGCACCGATAACTATCACATCATATTCGTTGGTATCCTCGCCTTTCCCCATCAGATCCGAGCTTAGCATGACCTGCATTCTGTTCACCTCCCACTAACCTGAAAAGATTGCAGTAAAATAAACTTTTTCAGGTTTTAGCCTCTCTGTCCAATTCGACAGGTATGTTTTTACCTGAAAAGTTTACATTTTGGTTCAGGGTGTCGCTGAAAAGATGCCCAAGCTTTATTTAGTGCAGTAAAAATAAGATCAATAATTGTCAGCACATTAAGGTGGTGCAGGTGAACCTCCTGAGCAAAAATGAATTGATGAAAAAATACGGAGAAATTCCGTGGATCTCGCCCTACAGAAAGCTTGTAGCAATGACAGATGGAGAGTTTATCGAGCTTCACGAGTATCATGCGAGGGGAAAGTGCATAGGGGGTGCAGCATGGGAGACTTACCACTATCCGAGAGTGAGCGACTTAATAATATCTGCAAGAAGAGAGGGTGCGAGAAACATTTTCGTACTTAAAAAAGGTGAGACAAAGCTAAAACTGATACCCGGGATTGCCGGAGCCGGAATTGAGTCAGCCACAATCAAAAAAGACAGTATAGAGATAACATACTCGGGTCTTGCCGGCGGCGGGATAGCTGCAACGGTTTGCAGGGGTCTCGCCGAGGGGGTTGACGGTATTGAAATCATCAACCTCGGAGGTGGGGCTGAACTTGGCAGAGCAAAAATAAGGTTAAAACCTCACAGAAAGGTTGTCATAGGCATCGATGACACGGACAGCCGGGAAGGGGGCGCCACGTGGGCGCTTGCAAATGAGATAGCACACGCAATCGAGAAGAAAGGGCTCGGTCATTACCTGTCCCATGCAATCGTGCAGCTCTACACCAAGACACCAGAGAAGACAACAAACTGCGTTTCAATTGCAGTAACATTTGCAACAGAAAGTAAGGAAAAGCTCGTATCCGAATTCGCCACACGGCTCAGGGAGACTACGCTCAGCGATGAAACCGCCATGGCTGTGTGGGATAGAGTTCTCATCCCGGACGAGTTGAAGAGATACGCGAAGGATGCAAAAAGCAGGGTGGTACAGATTGAAGAGGCCATGAAGGTCGCAGAGAGGCTGGGCATTCAGGTGGTGGAGATAACTGGCGAAAGAGGCGTGATAGGAGCGATGGCATCGCTTGGTTTTGCAGACAATCCAGACGAGGCTGTGATGGTTTATGCTTGATCCCGAACTGAAACTGAAGCTTCTCATTCTCGGAGTGAGAAGTCCGAGAGGTCCGCTTAGGAAAGGCGGCGGTGGACCGAACGGAGGAGTTGGATTCAAAGTGGAGAAATCAGTAGTGTCGGCACCGGTACGGCAGAAATATGCTCGAAATTCGCCATTCAAAATCGTACAGGAGGGTGGAAAATACATCCTTTACGAGCTTGAAAACAGAATAGGTTATGTGGAGTACCCGGAGCCGGACTACTACGGCACAGTTGTCGGAGGTGTTCCTGCAGAGAGGTATGTTGCTCTGGACGGATACGACACCCTCGTTTCTGCTATCTCAAGAAAATGCATCCACTGGGAGCTCGGTAAAAAATGTTCATTCTGTAACATTCAGAAGGGGCTTAAAGACGCCATAGACGTGAAAAACCCGGAATTGCTGGCTCAGGCTGTAAAAATAGCCCACGAAAAGGACAGGAGAAGGCACCTCACACTAACAACGGGAACCGTGAACACGACAGGCAGGGGCGCCGAACTTCTCGCAACGGCGGTTAAAGCAATAAAAAAGGAGGCAGATATCCCGGTCCATGTCCAAATAGAGCCTGTGGACCGGTACTGGATAGAGAGACTGTATGAAAGCGGTGCAGACACGATCGGGATACATGTTGAAGTGTTTGACAAGGAGATCAGATCAAAAGTCATTCCGGGGAAACCCTCCCTGGACAGATACTTTGATGCATGGAAAATTGCCGTTGATGTGTTCGGAGAGTGGAATGTCTCGTCATGGCTCCTGACCGGACTCGGAGAAAGGCCAGACAGTGTAACCAGAGGTCTGGAGACAATGCTCAGCATGACAGTTTACCCGTTCATCGCCCCTTACAGACCCCCACCCGGAGCAGACCGCGAGCCTCCAGACCTGAATTACCACACAAATCTGCTTGAAAAAGTAGAGGAAACATTAAGTGATCTGCAGATTGTTCCAGCAGAGTTTAAATCCGGATGTCCCAGGTGTGGTGGCTGCTCGTTTATTCCTGAATTGCTATAAACTTTAAACCCTTCTTTTTGCCGGACCATTAACACTCACATCATGACTCACATCTCACCAAATCAATAAATTTTTAATAAATTTTATATTAAATCCTTTTAATTTAAATGATGAAAATATTAAATATTAAATTAAAATGTAAAATATTTTACTGATTAAATTTATTTCATTAAATCATTTCATTAAAATTTAATAATTTTAAATATATCTAATAGACAATACAACTTAGGTTTTTTAAATTAAATTTTCTGAATAAAATTGTTCCACAATTAGTGGAATAGAAATAAATTAGGCGACCCTAAAAATGCGGATTTAGGGAGATCGGTTGTTCCAAAATATATGTGAATACGGGGTATACGGTGTGTTCAAGGGGGGGTAACTGCACAAACCATCTGGAGTCGTGAAAAAATGGGTGAAGTGAGGATCATTTGTTACAAAATTTTTGGAATTGCATATTTTGCGAAGTGAGATTAATATTAATAAAATTATTTATTTAGTTTAATTCTTGAAATTTAATAATTGCGACTGTTTAGTATATTCAAAAACAAAAACATTAAAATCAATATATTTTAAATTTTTATTAAATTAATTCTAAAAAAATAATTAATTTAGTCAATTTAATAAAAATAGAAGCGATAAAATAACCGGTGAAAATTGTGAGTATTAAACGTGGAAGGATAAAAAAGAAAAAATTAAAATCAGTTCATAAAAGATATGGAATCAATGAAATATGCTCTTCACTGCCCGATGTGTGGCAGGCAGTTCAGAGATAATGGATTTACGCTCAGATGCCCAGATGGTTGCAATTCCATCGTGAGAACAACATATTTTGATAAACTCAGGCCTCAGGGTGTTGGTTTGTGGAGATACATCAACCACCTCCCGGTCAGATCCCCGCTCAGCTATGGGGATTACCCGGCCATCCTGAAAAGTGAGGAGTATTCATCAATGTACGAGAGCGAGATATACCTTATCATCAACGGATACTCTCCAGACTTCAATGTGAGAATGAAAACGTGTACGTTCAAGGAGATTGAAGCAATTGTTTCGTTAAAATATGCTGAGGAGTGGGGAAAGAACATAACCCTTGCATCTGTGGGCAATACGGCAACAGCGTTTCTCGAGCTTGGAAAGTACGTTGAAGATACAAGTGTTGTGCTGTTTGTCCCCGAAAAAGTGTTTGACTGTACATTCGAAATAGAGAGAAGCGAAAATGTGAGTCTTGTCATGGTGAAAGGCGGGTACAGCAGAGCCACAGAACTCGCACAGAGATTTGCACGCGCAAGAGATGGCTGGGAATATGAAGGCGGGGGCCTGAATTTTGCGAGGCGTGATGGACTTGCAACTTTTGCGTATGCGTTTTTCGAGAGGTTTGGATTTGTCCCCGACATGTATGTCCAGGCTGTCGGTAGCGGCACTGGAGTGATCGCATTTTATGAGGGTATGAAGCGCCTTGGAGTGATGCCGCCTTCCATGGTCATCGCACAGAATTCACCATTCACACCGATAGTCGATTCATGGTTGCAGAGGACTGAGAAAATTCCAGAGTATCCATTCGATCCCCTTGAAGCAATTTACGCCAAGGTGCTTTCCAACAAAAAACCACTTTACGAACATAAAGGAGGTTTGTTTGACATTCTGACAGAGACGAAAGGCCAGGCAGTATCCATTACGGACAGTGAGGCAAAAAAAGCAGGGAAGCTCTTTAAAAAGACCTGTGGATTTTCACTATTCCCTGCCGCAGAGGTGGCCATGGCGGTTTTGGACAAAATTGACCTGAACGGTAAAAGAATACTGATCAACATAACAGGCTCAGGACTGGACAACCTGAAAAAGGATTTTAAAGTAAGAAAACCAAAGCCCGATTACGTTGTTGAAGGTGAAGAGGATCTGGAGATGATTGAATGATCGAGGATGAGGTCATAGATAGAATTAAGTCTGCCGGTATCACCCACACTCTGTTTCTGCCATGTGAAAGAATAAAACTTCTGATTTCAAAGCTTCAGGATAATTTCAAATCCGTTCCCCTTTCGAGAGAGGAAGAAGGTGTGGGAATCTCAGCGGGACTCTATCTCGCAGGTCAGAAACCGCTGATGGTTATTCAGTCTTCAGGATTCGGAAACATGGTAAATGCTCTTTTAAGCCTTACAGAAACTTACAGACTTCCACTCCCGATACTCATAAGCTGGAGAGGTGTGTTCGGTGAGAAAATTGACGCACAAAAACCCATGGGCAGAAAAATCAGGAGCATGCTGAATGCACTCGGCATCCATTATACTGTTTTCGATGGCAACAACTCTGAAGACATTGAAAACACAATCTCCACAGCTTACGAGGAAAATAAGATTACAGCAATTCTGCTCAGACCGGATGTCTGGAGCATGGGTGAAGACCTTGCTTTTGAACCGAGAAGTTTCGAAACCAGGAAATTCGAAGTGCCTGGAGGAAAAGCCAGATACACCAGATACGAACTGATACAGGGAATGAAAGAGTTTCTGGAGGGAAAGATAGTTGTTTCAAACATAGGATATCCAAGCAGAGAGCTATACCATGTGATTGACCAGCCCTCGAACTTTTACATGCTCGGCAGCATGGGTCTTGCAACTTCAATAGCCCTCGGGATAAACCTGACAGGCAAAGAGGTGATATCCATTGACGGAGACGGCTCGATTCTGATGAATCCCTCAACGATATTCACCGCAGGGCTCCTTTCAGAGGAGGGGTTGAAGGTGATAGCAATTGATAATTCTGCATACGGTAGCACGGGAAACCAGACCACCGCCACGATCAGGGCAGATCTTTCGCTCCTCGGAATTTCGGCTGGACTCGAAACATTCAGAACCGTAACGCCCGATCAAATCACCTTACATGCCTCCAGACCGGAATCCATGTTTATTCATGCTCTTGCAAAACCCGGAAACGCCAGAGTTGGGACAATTCCACTCAGCCCTGAGGAGATACGGGACAGATTCATGGAGGCGATAAAGTGAGGATCGGTTATCTGTCCACACTTTACCACACGTCGCACATGCTAAAAGCAAAGGGACTCGTCAGAGCAGAGTGGAAAATATATGGCACAGGGATGGAGATTGTAAAGGCTCTTGAAGAGAAAAGGATAGACCTTGCATACGTGGGACTCACTCCCGTGATTTTCGCAATCGATAAGGGTGTTGACATATTCTGCATCTCAGGTGGACACGTGGAGGGGACTGTCATTGCCGGAAGGTTCGAGGGCAGATTTCCGGATTGCCTCGAGAGTAAAAAAATAGGAGTCCCTGCGAGGGGGAGCATACACGACGTCATACTGAGAAGTTACCTCGCAGAGCTTGACTTCCAAGTGGTCAACTACCCCTGGGCCGAGATGATTCTCGATGACTTTGCGGAAGGTAAGCTCGATGGCGTATGCGGGACACCCAACCTCGCAATACTGGCCAAGAGGTATGGAGCGGTGATTTGCGGCAGACCTTCAGATATATGGCCCTGGAACCCGAGCTATGGTATCGCTGTGAGAAGAGACTTTTTTGAAGAGAGCTGCGACACATTGAGAGAGTTCCTCATAAAGCATGAGTGGGCAACCAACATCCTGAGGGAGGCCGTGGATTACTCAGGAGCATTTCTTGAAAACTACATAAGAGGAGAACTGGATCATCTGACGATAAAAGATATGCTCACTCTGAGTCCAAAGTATTGTGCCTCCCTACCGGACGAGTACGTGAGCAGCACGCAGACTCTTGCTGCACTCATGAAAAAGCTCGGATATGTCGAAAACAGCCTTAAAAAGTCAGATGTGTTTAACTTCGATTTGATTTCTGAAGTGCATCCCCAAAGAGAACATTACTCCGTATGGAAAAACGGGAAAACGGAAAAATAAAGTGTGGAAAATATTCTTTCATTGTAGCCGGTTACGCCATTTCTCTTCTATCAAAGCTCTCAGACTTTCCAAAAGCTCTGGAAAATCTCATCACTGCACCGACGAGACCCGCCAGAACGATCGATGACAGGAATGTTATCCCGATTACTCTGAGATGTGTGCTGGGTTCAGGCATACCACCGTATGCAATCGACAGGATAAAGAAATTCACTGCAGAGAGGGCTACAAACATTATCCCCCAGAGCCTCAGGAACTCTTTCATTATTAATCACCAATAATTAGTTAACGCTGTTACCATATAAATAGTTTTCCATAATCAATTATGAGTGAGTGCCTGTCTGAAGTTAGGTAAAGATGTGAATGCAGCAGGGTTTAAGGCATCCTCCCGACCTCAACAATTTTCAGCCCCACTTAAGGTGTGTGGATCTGGAAGCCTGAGGTTCTAAATTAAATTTCTATTTGAGTATGAAACACTTTATACCTAAATTAAAGAATGAAATTTATTTAACTATAAAAACTATTTCCTTGAACATTGAAGACAGATGATTGAATACACAATTTTATACAGCCTTCGAGAGTCGAAAACTATATATTTAATCATTGTGATTTAAATAATTAATGAAAAAAGTGTTATTAATAGCCGACGATGATTCAATGGTTCAGGATGTTCTAAAAATCATGCTCTCAGACCGCTACGAGATAATTCTTGCATCAAACGGAAAAGAAGCGGTTGAACTGTACAAAAAACTGAAGCCAGATATCGTTCTAATGGATATCGTTATGCCAGGTATGGACGGTATTGAGGCCACAAAAATGATTAAACACATCGATCCTGATGCCAAGGTTCTCGCAATTACTGCCTACGCATCCCATAAGGGTGATAAAATGCTGGAAGCGGGTGCTGTGGACGTCATTGGCAAACCCCTGAAGAAAATGGACCTTGTAGAGAAAATCGAAAAGTACATCAATTCTCCATAATTGCTCTATATCTACCTCACCTCAGAGTTATTACTGGATTCATGGTACTTCACCGCACCGACGATGATTTTCATAATGGTCTCTGCATCACCGATTCTTAATGCATGGACAAACTTTGCTGCAACTTCTTCAACCTCACCATATGGATAAAACTTTATAAAAATCGTTTTAAAGAAAGTTATTATCATCTCCTGACTGCCATTGAAAAAATTCAATAAGCAGCGATATGTCTCAATTGGCTCTCTTATGGTTCTCTGAAAAAAGCTCAAGTCTTTAATATTCTTCCCACACGCAGAACTCAAATAAAAGTTCAAAATCGCAAGGAAACCCTGACCGTAAACGTCAGTAATCAATCTGTCCAGTATCTTCGCTGCATGATCAACATCAATGTTGGTGTCAAAGCGCATATCATGTCCTCCCTACACTTTAATCACCAGATTATAACTCTCCCTTCTTTGAAATCCATGGATCTGATTCTTTTATCATGAGTGGACCCCCTCTCTTTCAAAATTGTAATTCTACGCTTTATCTCATCTTTCTCGCGTTCAAACCAGAGAGCTATTATGTTGTCAGCTATGGTGCTAAGCTCAGCAATCTCTCCGCCAACCAAGTTTTTAAGAGCAGTCATTACCACCGTTGTCCCCTTAGCCTTGGACAGTAAAGCAAAATTTCTCGCCACTTCTAAGAACTCTTCCCTACCATAGTGACGTTCTAAAGCCCCCAACCCGTCCACAACAAGCCTTGACGGTCCGAATTCATCGTGGATTTTCCTGAAAAATTCATAATGTAACCCGGGTGTCAATTTCTGAGGGCTGTATGAAACAATCTTCAAATTGTCTTCAAGCTTACCGAGATCAAACTTCATATCTCGAATGACATTCTTGAGCTGCTCAGCCGATTCCTCATAACTCAGGTAGACCACCCTCTCCCCGCTAATGATGCCCTCGATGCAGAACATTAGGGCGATCATGGTTTTACCAGTACCGCTTGGTCCAGAAACGAGCGTAATGGACCCTTTACGTAAACCGCCTCCGAGCATTTTATCCAGTTCCGGTATCCCTGTAGACAGTCTTTTTCTCCCTATAGACCCTGAAAGCATTGGTTCCAGTGGAACATACAACCTCACACCCCTATCAGTTATGATGAATTCGTATGCTGAGTGTGGTATCAGTACTCCCCTCATTTTCTTTATTCTCAAAAGCCTCCTCGTGAGTCCTCTAAGTGAGGTTAACTCCAGCACTATGACTCCATCAACTATGAATTCCTCCACACCATGGCCAATAGTGGTAGCCCCAATAGGCATGTCAGCAATCAAAATTGTGGTAAGCCCCATGGATTTGGCTATCCGCGTCAAAGTTGAATGCAGAAAAGACCTTACCTCTTTCTCTCTCAAAAGAGCAATTAATGCAGTTATAGAGTCTATGACCAGTCGTTTAGCAGAGATCTCATCAGCAGTTTCCAGAATGGATGTGGCAATTGCATCCAATGCTTCCTTATCAGCAATTGTGAGTGCTTCAATGAACCTGAAATCCTTTTCATCAAGCCTATCAAAATCAAGGCCAATGGTACGCATGTTCCTGTAAAACTCACTCCTGTTTTCAGCAAAACTAACATAAATTCCGGGTTCACCATGGTGAAGCGCTCCGGAATAGATAAACTGCGCCCCAAATGTGCTCTTTCCAGAACCGGGATGGCCGGCCAGCAGCACTATGCTGTTTTTTACAATCCCTCCATTCATTATCTCATCGAAGCCGGGTATGCCCGTTTTCACCTTCACCAGCTCATCCATATTCTCAGCTCCTTCAGGGGAATATCCCCCTCTGGCCACCACAATACAATGGACTGGAGCAATTTCCTGAAGCCCCCCACGTTATTCGCGGAGGTGAAGTTGATATTACATTACATCCCATAGTCATTATTTATTATTCATATTTTTTTCGATGAACGGTTGCAAGCCTCTCGATGATTGCGTGTAATTCAACAAAAGGCGATCAGGGATAAAACAGCCATTTGGGCACTGAAAGAATTTGCTTTAAACCTTGGCCGGCTCATACAGTACTTTCTCAGACTCGCCCCATGCATCATCCAGCTCCCCGATAATCTCAACAATCCTGTCAACAGCCTGAAGTATCTTTTCTCGCGTCTGATCATCATCGATCAGTGTTTCTGCATATCCACGAATGGCAGTAAGAGGATTTCTAATCTTATCCACCAAATGTGCCAGAACAGAAATGTTGCCAGATATGTGTGTACTAAGTACATTTTTCGCATTTGCGTCGTCTATCGCTTTTATTGCAAATGCCAGATCTTCTGCAAGGCTTTGCAATAGCTCC
Organism: Geoglobus acetivorans; assembly: GCF_039641995.1. NCBI lineage: Archaea > Methanobacteriati > Methanobacteriota > Archaeoglobi > Archaeoglobales > Archaeoglobaceae > Geoglobus > Geoglobus acetivorans. The sequence continues at coordinate 31,555 of NZ_CP087714.1, forward strand.
TTCTCTGCATCACCAACATTCTCCATACACAAGTAACCGTAATTTCTTCCGCCATAGTTAATGCCAAAATACATACCCTCAGGTTCATTGGTTATTTTCGCAGAGTAATCAACGAGAATTTCTTCAACACGTTTCACCAGCTCCTCACGATTTTTTGCCCTGGCTATCGCCTCATGAACCCGTATAATTGTCCTGAGGAGTTTTCCCAGCCTCAGATACTCTGTAATGTCCACAGAAATTACCAGACAGAGTCTTTCTCCTCCCATTTGCACAGGAATAACCTGATTGAAAAAGTATTTTCCATCCCTCCTGTCTTTGAAAGAGACCACTGCATTCTCTTCAATAACTTTTCTCACCATCTGCATTCTCCATTCGGCAACATCTATGGGCAGAACGTCATAGATAGATTTCCCGACAGGGTTTGTACCAAGGCTTTTTATCATCGACGGATTTGCCTCAATAAACACGCCATCCCTATTCAATATCGCAATGAGGTCCGGCGAATTTTCGAATACCTTCCTGAATTTCTCCTCACTTTCACGCAATTTTTCGTCCTTCTTTTTCCTTTCAGTTATATCTCTGAAGATGAGCAGGATGGCAGGTCTTCCCCTGAAATTTACAAGGCTTGGATTCGCCTCCACCCACAATTCTCCCCCATCTGGCATGATGAGTGGCACCTCGACCGAATCGACATCCTCACCACATAGAACCTTTTTAATCCCATTTTCAATAAATGCACGATAGTCGGGGTGTATGCGATCCATAATCGTATTTTTCAAATCTCTTGAGTCGAGAAATTCTTTTGCTTTAGGATTGGCATACAGTATCTGATCGTCATTGTAGATAATTATCGGGTCGGGACTCTGGTTCACGATCATTTCAAATAACTCGAAATCCGAGAGCATTTCGGCAATTCTATTGGCAGTGTTGTGATCTGTCGAATCCATCCTGTCGCCCAAAACCACAACGAATTTGCTGTGCATTTTTGCTTCCTTCAAGAGCGTTTCATCAAAATCTCCTGTAGGGATTACTGCAATATCGCAATCCCGTATGTCGTCGAGATTCCTTATTACTATTATGCTCATCACAATAATTTATGACGTTTAAATATTTAAAATTTGCCAGAGAAGAAACAGATCCATAACACCATGACACACCCAACAATACAAATACATGGCAAAACAAATGGTAATGGGTCTTTTTGGAAGAATTTCACGCCGGGGCTGGGACTTGAACCCAGGAGCCCGAAACGGGCACCGGCTCTCAAGGCCGGCGCAGTGCCTCTCTGCAACCCCGGCTCAATCTGCCATTAAACGAATATGGTTTATGAACGTTTTGGTTAAAATTCGAATGTTTTTTATTTTATCGAAGATGAAAACAGAGTAATGATTATTGACTTCCACGTACACGTTTACGAGACCGTCTGGCACCCATGGGTGATGGAGTTTCTGAAAAGATCAAATCCAAACTTCGATTTCAGCAAGAAAATCACAAGAGAAAGACTTCTGAAAATACTGAACGATGCTGAAGTGGATTATGCTGTTGTTCTGGCAGAAAACGCGCCATCCGTTACAGGAATAGTCAGAAACGAATTCGTGGCAGAGTTCTGCAGGGGAAATGAGAAACTCATACCCTTCGCCTCGATAAATCCCAACACCTCTCCAGATATGGTGGAGGAGCTTGAAAAAGCCTTCGAAATGGGATGCAGAGGCCTCAAACTTCTTCCATCGTACATGTACTTCTACCCCAACGAAAGCAGAGTTTACAGGCTTTACGAAAGGTGTGCCGATCTGAAAATTCCGATCATGTTCCACACAGGCACATCCGTGTTCAGAAATGTCAGGCAGAAGTTTGCCGATCCGATATACTTAGATGACGTTGCTGTGGATTTTCCCGATCTGACCATCGTGATGGCACACTCTGGAAGGGGGATCTGGTATGATGCAGCCTTCATGCTTGCGAGAATCCATGACAACATTTACCTCGAAATCTCGGGCCTTCCACCGAAAAAGCTGCTCGAATACTTTCCGAGGCTGGAAGAAGTGGAGGACAGAATAATATTCGGCAGCGATTTCCCCGGAGTGGATATAAAAAAGAACATTCACGAGATTCTCGCTCTTCCATTAAAAGAAAAAACAAAGAGGAAGATTCTTGGACTCAACGCTGCTAAAATTCTGGGACTTGGAGAAGGTCAATCCCTGTCAGGGATGAGTGAACTCAGCCATCCAATGTAGTCAGATACCGACCTTGTCTGAATCCAGACCTTTCCCTTACCTTTGAATTTTGCTACCAGACCTTCCCCGCTCAGTATGGTCGCCTTAAGTCCGCCAGACCTCGAAATGGTGAAGTCAAGACCATCTTCAAACGCAACTATGTGTCCAGTATCGATTACGATCTCGCCATCCACTTCCAGTTCCTCTATGCCGCCAAACGATGAAAGGAATGCCTTGCCTTCCCCCTCTATTTTCAGCAGTATTATACCCTCACCTGCAAAAAAGGACTTTGCACCGCCCCATTTGCTCGTGATGTTCAGATTGGGAGAGCCAGCAAGAAAAGCTCCACTCTGAGCATATAAAGTTCCGCTAACATCCACAGCAACCACATCTCCCTGGTACGGCGGAGCAAGTCCGAGAACTGCGTTATTTTTCTCTGCGATGAACCTGTTCACGAAAAAGGATTCTCCGCCTATTGCCCTCTTTAATCCGCCCAGAAGGCCGCCCTTCATCTCAGTTTTCAGTTTTACGCCATCCATAAAAACCATTGCACCGGTCTCAGCTATTACCTCCTCTCCCGAATCCAGCACAAGCTTCAGGAGAGAATAGCTGGGTTTTGAGAGAATTTCGTAATTCATGGGCTGTCTATGTATACCACCATATTTTAACTTCACGACCGAACACAAGTTTCAGCATACAACCTCTCTTTCAGCTTCAGAGCAACGTTTACCAGGCTTATAAGCACGGGAACCTCGATTAATGGGCCAATCACTGTTGCGAAAGCCTGGTTGCTGTGAATTCCCCACATGGCAACAGCAACAGCTATGGCAAGCTCAAAGTCGTTGCTTGCTGCGGTAAAAGACACTGCCGTGGTTTTCGGGTAGTCAACTCCGAGTTTGTAAGCTATGAAGAAAGTTGTGAACCACATGATGAGGAAGTAAAGTGTTAGCGGGACTGCAACCCTCACAACCTGGAGCGGGAGCTCCACTATGTACTCTCCCTTAAGCGAGAACATCACGACGATCGTGAAGAGTAAAGCCGCTGGAGTTAGTGGACTTAATTTTGGAGCGAGAACATTTTCGAACCAATCTCTGCCCTTCAGCCTGAAACTCACATACCTTGTAACCACCCCTGCAATGAAAGGTATGCCCAAGTATATGAACACGGTCTTTGCAGCCTCAGTAATGCTGACATCCGCCTCAACACCCGTAACAAGTCCAAGCCAGTTCAGGGCGATGGTTATGAAGACGTATATGTAAATCGCGTAGAAGAGAATCTGAAATATGGCGTTGAAAGCTACAAGCCCTACAGCAAGCTCTCTGTCTCCCTCAGCCAGCTCGTTCCAGACTATGACCATCGCTATACATCTCGCCAGTCCAACGAGTATAACACCCATCATGAATTCCGGCAGGTCTCTCAGCAAAGTTATGGCGAGCAGAAACATGACCACCGGTCCCACAATCCAGTTCTGGATGAGGGAGAAGGCCAGGAGCTTCAGGTTCCGGAAAATCCTTCCCATCTCTTCATACCTCACCTTCGCAAGGGGCGGGTACATCATCAGAATCAGGCCAATGGCTATGGGAATCGATGTGGTGTCTACGCTAAGAGAACTTATGATGTCAGCTATGTCAGGATAGACGTAGCCAAGAGCCACCCCACCTATGATCGCCAAGAGTATCCAGAGTGTCAGATATTTCTCTATGATCGACAGCTTTCTACCTCCACTCACTGCACGACACCCCTTAGCATGGGTGAAAGTACATCTCTGATGCTTTCGTCCAGAAGTTCAGCCCTGACGAGGATGAGACAGCAAGGTTCGCCATTTTCGTCGCACCCGCTTATGGCCACGAGTCTATCTCCGGGTTTAATGTTTGCCTTCTCTCTAAGCTCCTTTGGCAAGAGTATCTGCCCCTTGCTGTCGACTGTTAAAATCGCCTCAATTCTCGTAGCTTTGCAATTTTTCATATTTTTCAGAAATTTCGTAATATTAAAAATTTTACGAAATCATCCATACAAGGTTTAAATCATGAGATAATACTACAATCCATGGAACTCGCAGAGCTCGCAAAGAAGATAAGCGAGAAATACGGTGAAATCGATAGAAAATCCGGCCCCCTGTTCCTCCTGTCGGTCTTCTTCGAAGAGGCTGGAGAACTTGCCGAGGCAGTGAGGAAAAAAGATGCTGAGTCCATAGAGGAGGAGCTTGCAGACAACCTATTTATGATCCTGAGCCTTGCAAACTACTTCAACGTTGATGTCGAGAGAAAGCTGATTGAAAAGTACATTGAAAATGATCCCTCAGGAAGGTGGGATCTTCCTTCTTAGCCTCTCAACAACCCTTTTTCTTTTTTCCACCGCGTTGTGAAATGCCTGATCCACCCGGGCTTTCATTTCCTCGAAATCCTCTGGATATTCCTCTCCGACAAGTTTCTTTATTGGAGTGTACGCAGATTCCCTGAACCTCGGTTTCAGGGGTTTTGTCTCTCCGTCCTCCACCGCAAAGGCTCCCTGACCCCTCTCAACCCATCCAACGATGTCCGCATTCACTCCCGCTTTTCGAATAATGCCAAGAACATCATCAGCAAGGCTTTCCGGGCAGATGACCATCAGAGAGTCAATGGATACGCCCATGAAATCTATCTCGAGCTTTTCAAGCATCTGAAACACTCTCCTGTTGATCAGGCCCCTGATTTTCTCAGTGTCGAAGTAGAGGGCCGTTCCGCTTGTTTTTGAAATCTCCTCCGCATCCCCTCTTACCCCCCCATTGGTAACATCGGACATCGCATGTATGCTCTTCACAACATCAGACTCTATCAGCGCCATGGCGGCAAAAATGAAGTCCAGATTGACAGTCTCCTCAACAACCTCATGCATTCCGTAATATATCGCAGCCGTAGCAACTGTCCCTCCTCCTGCCCCCTCTGTTAGAATTATCACATCCCCTGGCTCAGCATTCCTTCTCGGCGTTATATGCCTGGACACACCCACGCACCCAACAGCCCCGGTCATTCTTTCTCCTATGACCATGTCTCCACCTATCCTCAACGTGCTTCCCGCAACGAGCGGTACACCAGTAAGCTCGCTGACAGCAGTTATGCCCGCGAGATGGTCAAAAATTTTTGAAACGTCGCCATCGTCGGCCACATGGATGTCGGAAAAGAGAGCTACCGGCCTTGATCCCATGACAAGCACATCTCTCATCGCAGCCCTCGTTACGTGAAATCCCGCAATGAAGGGAAATTCCGAAAGTCTCGAGTGAATACCATCGATGGCAACTGAAATGTAGTAATCTCCCACCTTCACGACACCCGCATCATCCAGGTCCTTTGAGCTTACGACCGCATCGCCACACATCTCGGCAATCTTTGAGTGCACGTAGAAGTCGCCAGTGCCCCTGCTGCCCACTCCGAATTTGCCCATCGAAACGTTGCTCCTGTAATAATCCAGCAACCAGTCAGTTCTTGAGTAAGCGTTCCGCACCTCGACGATGACGGCCCTGGCAAGTTTAAACGCTCCATCCTCACTGATGTCCTTGAACTCCATGATGCGCTCCGCCAGCTTTCTCTCAAGATCCGGGTCGTCAATGTGTTTTCTTGCATAGCCCTCGATGTCCATTTTTTCACCTCTGAATCAGAATCAGGCCTGCAACAATCAGCATGGTTCCGAGAATCACGTTCTGAAAATTGAAGCTCTCTTTCAGGAGCATTGCCGAAAAAATTACGGTGAAAAGCGGGTAAACAGAAGTTACCGGAATGGTCTTAGAAACACCAATCTTCTGAATTGCTGTGAAGTACACAATCATTGCAATGCCTCCAGCTATCGCTCCCGCTGCGAAAAGCAGTGAAACACTCTTGGCGTTCAACTCCTGCGCTTTGAACTCTCCCGATGCTGCGAGAACGAGAGACATGACAATAACAGCACCGATCGACCTGATCAGAGTTGCAGTGTAAATCGACATCCCTTCAGATATGCCGAGCTTGTCCAGTATCGGCACAAAACCCCAGAGAACTGCTGCCATGATGGCATAAACGATTCCGTTCATTTCAACCTCCTCCTGAACTCATACATGAGTACTGCAGATGCAGATGAGAGGTTCAGACTTCCCACATTTCCGTATCCCGGTATTTCAACGATTTCATCACACTGCTTTTTAACAGGGTTCGAAAGTCCCCTGTCCTCACCTCCAACAACAATTGCCAGTGGTGGATCCATAAAAGCATTTTCAATTTTCTCGCCACCGATTTCAGCACCCACAGTATGAAATCCAAGTTTTTTCAGGTTTTTGATTGTGTTGGCGAGGTTTGCAACCCTTGCAATGTCAGCGTGGAACACTGCCCCGGCGGAAACTTTCACCACAGTCTCGTTTATCTGCGCACTCCGTCTTTTGGGGATGACCACACCGGAGCATCCGAAAAACACCGCATTTCGTATGACTGCCCCAAGATTCTGCGGGTCCTGAACAGAGTCCAGCAGCAGTAGAAAGCCGCCCTGCCTGACTGCCTTCTCAGCCACATAATCGACGTCCTTGTATTTTATCGGAGATACCTCCGCCACAATTTTATTTTCGATATTATTAACGGCGTAAACAGGAACTCCTGCTTTTTTTGCCGTATTAATCAGCCTTTTGAGCCTTTCGGATCTGAAATCAGGATTGAAATAAATTTTGTTGACCTTCCCCACATTCAGGGCCTCTGAAACGCTGTTTATCCCCGAAACACGCATACAGGATAATGACCTGAACGGATATTTATACTGTGCTATCTCAAATACGTCCCGGTTACAGCCCCTTCAATTTTTGCCACAAGTTTTTTGACAAAGTCAACCACATCAACGCTTTCAATATCGTCAAGCCCGATCCAGGCAACTTCCTCGGCATCACTCATGGCTCTGGGTTCCCCGGTTATTTCGGCAAAGAAATCCACTATGACGTAGTGATACTCCACATTTCCCTTTTCGTCGAGTATGATTTCATCCGTAACACAGGCAACGTCCTTAATAACCACACCCACACCAAGCTCCTCCCATATCTCCCTCTCAAGGGCTTCTTCAAGCCTTTCGCCCTTCCTCACAAGACCGCCCGGCACGGACCACTTGCCCTTATTCGGCTCGTTCGCCCTCTTAACGAGGAGTATTTTTCCGTCCCTGATAACCACGGCCCCAACTCCAACCAGCGGTCGCTCAGGATAACGTCTCATTTAAATCACCGACGCAAGGGCTATTGCTCTGGCAAACCCCTCAGAAGTCTGACCTCTGCTCGTATCCACCAGCCGGTACGGAATGTTGAAGTACACCGCACCGTATTCCTTTCCGCCGCCAAGATAGCAGAGGCTCCTGAAAATCAGGTTTCCGGAAATGCCATCAGGTGCTATAACCACTCCTTCTCTCACAGCCTCCTCCAGTTTTATTTCGTAATTCCTGCCACCCACCAGTTTTGCAACCAGTTCAGCTTCAGCAAGAGTTCGATCAACTCGCTCACTCCTGCCCAGGTCTCCGTACCTCCCACCTGCAAGAACCGCCACGCCAGCATTCAGTCCGAGCTTTTCTGCAAGTTCTCTTGAAAAACCGGCCAGCATCACTTTTTCCCGAACGCTTTCCCCCTCATCAACACCCACAGGAGATAGCAGAAAGAGATTTCCGTCAGCATCTTCAAGAACCGCCACCCTCACGGGACTGAAACTTTTCCTGAGCAGTCTCAGAAGAGAGGATGCTCTTGCAGTTCCCCTGACAGCAGAATAGACTCTTTCCCTCTCGAGCATTTCGATCAGCTTCCTTTCCGTCTCCTCGCCCTCATCCACCACAACAACATCTGCAAATTCAGATGCAAGATCAACCGCATTCAGGATTCTCTCCTCGCTTGTGCTGTCAAATCGGTAAAGCCCTACAGCCACCCTCTTTCTCCTGCCCAGTTTCTCCCTGATAAAAGGGTGAAGGTGAATCATAACCCGCTCACCTTGCTTATAATGCCGTCAAGAATGTACTCAACGCTGATTGCGGCAAGAAGTATTGCCATGACTCTCGCAATTATGTCCGAACCGCTCCTGCCGAGAACTCTCATCAGGAGGAGGGAATAGACATGCGTGAGTCTGACTATGACATAAACAAGTATCACCGCAAGAACCACCAGCATTTTGCCAACTAGGTCAACACCGGAAGAGAGAACAACAACTGCTGTAATCGCCCCCGGACCACTGTAGAGTGGAAGTGCAAGCGGGAACACCGCAATAGAGTCTATATCAGCACTGCTCTTCCCCTTCTCCTCGTAAATTTCTCTCGACTTTCTTCCGAAGAGAATGTCAACCGAGATTATGAACATCATCAAACCGCCGGCTATTTTCAGAGCCTCGATCGAAATTGAGAAAAACTCCATTACTGCCCAGCCGGCAAAAACGAATATTATGAGGATGACCGCACCGATGAGCGTTGCCTTCTCGGATATTCTTTTCACAAGCCTCGCATCCATGCCCTCCGTCAGAGCCATGAATGTGGGGATGTTTCCGGGCGGGTCGATTATGATGAAGAGCGTGGTAAAAGCCGTTATGAAAAACGCAAAGTAGTCCGTCATAGTGATCTTCTCGCCTTGTTTATATTTTCAAGGAGCTTAACGGCATGCTCCTGGGACGGAAAGCTGAAAAGTCCACAGTCCGGTCCGATATACTTCAGTCTGTCGTCAAAGAGCTTCTGAGCTTTGAGGATTCGCTCCTTTATGACCTCAGGGCTTTCGATGGTATCAATCGCCTTCAGTATCTCATCTCTGTCCTTCCAGGCATTGCTCCCAGTCCTCGCATTGTATTCTGCAACAATACCGTCAATGTCACTTCTCGCAATGCCAACACGTACATACTTGCCGGCGGATTCAAGCTCCTCCCTATCGACGAATTCCATCGCCCTCTCATCTTTTGCTGATTCAATACCAACCACGTTTATGGACTCGATACCCAGAATTTTGGTATAGTAGAGCGGTGAGTGAAGATGTATCTGAACGTCTCCACCGAAACTTATGTTTTCATACGCAATTTCAAGCTGGTCCTCGGTTGGCTGCAGTTCTGGATTTGTTCCGAGACTCGGTTCATCGAGGCTTATGCACCTCACCACAGCCTCATCAAGGTTATCCACAAATCTACCCACTGAAATGGAAATTTTTTCGAGAACATCATCGTAGATTACAGAGCCGAACTCTCGATAGTACAGCTCAAACGGTCCGGTTATGCAGACTCTCAGCCCCTCAACTTCCATTTCCATTAAGGCCTCGACCTCTCTTATCCTCGCAAACTCCTTTTCGATCAGATACACGTCCTCCTGATACTCGGGATTCTTGATTAAATCGAGAAACATCCGATTCATATCCCTGAACTGGGGGTATGTGGGAACGTCAACGCCGGCGTTAACCTTCATCAGAAATGCTCTCCTCACCATCTCGGCATACTCTCTGGAATGAAGGTTTTCCTCAACCCAGTCTCGGGATATCCCCTCGGGGAGAGGAAAGCTTCCGATTTCGTCGAAGATCATTTTTCCACCTCCCTCCTGCTTTTTATGTCCATGATCAGGGCCCAGGCAACCTTGGGGTCGATGGTATCATGATCGAGAGATATCGAGTCCTCAGACTCCCACACGGCCTCGAAAAATTCCTTGGCCTTCTTTGCCAGTGCCGGGTTTTCGGCATAAAAACCTATTTCATAGTTCTCATAGAGTCCTGTCTGGGACAGGTTGGCGGTCGTAACAAGGACCTCTCTCTCGTCAACAATCACCATTTTTGCGTGAATGTTGTCGTTGAGCTTGACACTTCCCGGAGGGAACATCTCAAGGAACCTCTTCAGTGTGAAAAACTGTTTCCTGTCCTCCTGAACATCCTCAATGTTTTTGTAAACGTCTCTCCTGTAGCTGGGCCAGGTCACAATTCTGAACTTCACACCCTTCCCCATCAGGGGCTGGAGTTCTGCAGTGAGCCAGTCAGTGTAGTAGATGTGCGGAGAGGTGATCAGAATTTCCTTCTCAGCATTCCTTATCATTTCCTTCATTTTGGATAGCAACTCCCCACTCCACGGGGGGTTCTTAACAATATCGTGCTTCTTCAACCTTTTTTCAATCCTCAGGTTGTAGTAAAGCAGTCCGGTGAATGCCAGAACTGTGAGAAAGGCACCCATTATGTTCAGGAGGTAAAAATTCGGCACCTTTTCAAAGGTTACATAGACGCTTATCTGATCGGGCGGGTTTATGAAGTCCCAGTCAATGCCGTCAATCCTGTTCAGGGATTTGTAATAGAACTTTGAGTTGGAAGAGACGGTCAGAATGTTGTAATTCGAGAAGAGCGAATCGGGAAAGTCAAGAAATATCCTGAACCTCTCAACATTGTACCCGAATCCCCTGAAATACGACGGAAATTCGTAGGTTCCGAAAGAGTACGTGTTTTCGCCCAGAGCTTCCAGTGCGTTTCTCAGCTCCCTCTTTATTGTAATCTGGTACTCCTCAAAAGGTCTCAGCGTTTTTTCTATCTTTATGACCGCATACCTCCTCCCATTCTCATCCGTAGTGCGGGTGAGCTTGTAATAACCAGAGGGTTTCTCGTTAACCTCGACAACCTTGGCCATGTCCGATTCGGGAATGGTCAGGACGAAATTCAGCACCTCCACCTGATTTTCATTTGTGTTCTTGAACTTTAAAGTGAACTCGTCCTCAACAAGGTCAACTGAAATCATCTTGTAGGTTATTTTCGCATCCACCGTTATATTCTGGCCCTTAACAGGAAATGCAAGCATGGCCAGAATAACCGCGGCGAGGATAATCCAGTCCATGTTCCGGAGAGATTTCACCACTACCACGAATAACATTGAAAATGTCCAGTATTTTATATTTACCATGTAAAAATTGGACTGACAGGAAAGCGATATAGGATTTATTCAATCAGAAATTCGGTTCTTTTAAAGAATACGGTTAACCCTGACAACGTTATGTCAAAAGATTTATCTGCTTTTTTTCAAAAGTATGCAGAGATGCAGACCATCGAGAAAAAACTCATGGAGTCTCTGATCGCAGTGGTGCTTCTATCAGTCCTCATAATATCCGACAAGATACTCTACCTCGCAATAATACCTGCAATATTTTTCCTGTTTCCCGCCAGGATGCTCGTAAGGGTGGAGAATTTTCATTTAACAAGTCCAGTTTACGTTGGTGATGAGTTCCACGTGCGGGCGGATTTCACAGTCATTGGATTCGGATACGTGAGGATAAAATACGATGTGGAAGATTTGAGTGAAAACCACTCTGATCCCGTCACAGGAGGATTTGTCCCGTTTTTCAGAAAATTCAATTTAACCTTCAAGGGGAAGGTTACCAGAAGAGGGTTGAGAAACTTCGGAAAATTCAGCTTAGTTTTCGAAAATCCGTTTTTGGTCAATCGAAGAGAAGATGTTATCGATCTCAGAAAATTTGTCGAAATCAAGGTCAGAGTTAAGAAAATCAGGAAAATTGGAACCAGAAGAGTGAAAACGAAAAACAGCATACCGGACATAGACAGATCGAAGATAGGTGTCCCAGGTACTGATTTCAGAGAGGTCAGGCTATACCATCCTGGAGACCCTGTAAAATTCATCAACTGGAAGGCTACGGCAAGAAAGGGTGAGGTTCTCGTCAATGACTTCGAGGTGGAGGGTAAAAGAACGATCTGGCTTCTGATAAACACAACAGAAGACACATACTCCGACAGCACATACCTGGACAGCGCCCTAACACTCGCCGCCTCACTGGCATACTTCTACACGAAAAGAGGACACAAGGTCGCTCTGACCCTGACCGGTTCTGGAAAAACCGTTTATCCAGATTACGGAAGAAAACAGTTTACGAGAATTCTCAAAGAACTCAGCAATGCCGGGTTTTCAGGAAAATCTGTATTAAATACATTCTCCGAGACAAAAAAGCTGATGCTGTATTACCAGCCGCACATCATTTACATCACATCACCATTCGATGGCCTGGAAATCAGAAGGGAGCTGATCAGGGCAGGGCTTGCATTCAGGATTGTAATGTGTCGGGGCAGACAGCCTGAAAACGAGATTGCCGGACTGATCATGGGCTGCATTACGAAAGAAAAAATCAAATCAGGTGCTGAGCCAGAGAACAGGCTGGTGGTGGTATGAACTACAGATACCTTGCCCTCACACTTGCAGTTGCATCCGGGCTCATATCAGTCAATCATTTCGTACAAACGCCCCTTTACGGGTTCGTAAGGATGTTTGTCCCTGATGTTGCGGTATATACCATTGTCGCAATACCGGTAATCGCATATCTGAGCAACAGGTCTGTTTTCAGCACTCCATACCTCACAGTTCTCTTAATGCTCACCATTCTACCATCGGCAACAGGATTCGAGCTTTTTGAGGGTATCCTGGATAGCATATACTACCTCGGTTTCAGAGATATTTCAAAGGAAATAGCAGGTTTGCTGAACTTTCCATTTTCAATGGAAATCGCATATACCATATTTTCCGCATTTATAGTCTCGGTGTTTGCAGAAGGGTTGGAAAATCACAGGGTGTCTGAAAGAGATCATGGAACAGGTTACAGCTATTTACCGACGTTCACGCTCGTTCTCATAATTCTGGCAGGTTATTACCGGCTCCTCAGCAGCATTCCCAGTCTGGATGCAGGGTTCATGCAGGCACTCATTGCAGCCTTTGCAATTCTGATGGCACTGTGGGCAATGTGGTGGTGGAAGTGAAGAGTCAGGCAATGGCAGTTGCAGTGATACTGGGGATTGTGATTCTCGGATCGTTTCTGAGATCACTGGACTTCAGCAACACGGGTTTACCAGGCCTCATTGGGGAAGGAGTGTTCACATCCAGCGGTCCGGAGAACCAGTATCCCGTCAGTCAGGACGAGGTGAGCGTAGCAAACACAAACAACCCGGTCTGCATGCCCATTTTCACCATCTCAGGGCTGGACGCAGAACACACACATCTCAGAACGGGTGTCAGCTCGGAATACAGGGGCGGCAGGTGGATCATGGAGGATCTAAGTTATTCCGACAGTCAGGGGGTGGAACTGGGTAAAATCTTTTCAGTAACTCCTCTCGCAACCCTGCAAACAGTCCCTGTGCCGAAAGACACGGTATCGATTTCGCTCCCGTCAGGATACAACAGATCGGCAGGGGTCTTCAACGTGGAGGGCAACGTAACCAGATTTTACGGAGTATACGTTTCAGACCTGAAAACATACGAGAATGCTGCACTCGCAAAGATTGATCTCGATCAGGAAGAATTTGCGAGAATAAAAAGTCTTGCCGAGGAAATCACAAAAAATGCCACAGACGATTATGAAAAAGCCAGATTGATTGAGGAATATCTGAAATCCTCTTACGAGTATTCTCCTTACTTCAACGACAGCGGTGACATGATTTACGATTTTCTATTCGTTGAAAAAAAGGGAATATGCGTTCACTTTGCCTCAGCATTTGTGGCTCTTGCAACCGCAGTTGATCTGCCCGCAAGGGCAGTTTTTGGATACCTCGCAAAGCCAGCATCCGGCGAACAGGTCGTTTATTCCTGCCAGGCACACATGTGGGCTGAAGTCAGGATAGGAGACAGGTGGATTGAGTTTGACCCGACGCCACCCTACAGGCTGAGAATCCCCACAGAGACTTCAATCACATCATGGAGCAGCGAAATCATAGCTGGTCAGCCTTTAAACGTAACCGGGACTGTGAAGCTGATGGATGGTAGAGCCGTTGAAAGCGGGTATGTGGAGATTTATCTGAAGAAAGACAAGAACTCGAGTTCCGGAGAACTTATCGGCATTTCCCGCATCACCAATGGTAGCTTCAGCCTTTCGAAGGTGGTCAACGAGACCGGCAGGTTCAGCATAGTTGCCCACTATACAGGCAGTCTCCTCTACTCTGACTCCTGGAGCGATCCTGAAGTTGTTGTTTACGAAAAAACCGAAATATTGATCAATCTGAACGATCCTGTCCCGACAGAGTTTCTGCTGAAAGGCAGCGTAACGTGCAGTGCGAGCCAGAACGAAAGCCAGGTGATAATCTATGTAGACGGGGTCGAAAAAACCATTTTAACTGAAAAGAACGGTTCGTTTTCGATCCCCGTCAAATTACCGGAAGGTGAACACGAAATAAGAGTTTTGTTCCCCCGACAGGGCTTGTGTGCTGAAGCCAGCCTGGAAAAACACGTTCGTGCAGGCACTCTGAAAATTGTGGCCGAACCTCCAGAAATCACTGCGGGAGAGGGCAACACGGTAGCCATCCACGTTAACTTTAACGAGGAGCCTTACGAGGGGCTAATTGAGGTAAACGGTGAGGTCTACAGAATTAACGGAACGCTGAATCTCACTCTGAAACCCGAATCTCCCGGGCCATACACGCTCAATTTCAGGGCTGGTGGGCTTGAAACCAGCGTTACGCTATCTGCCAAGGCCAGAACTATCATCAAGGCAGAGGAAAAAAACGGTTATCTTGAGATAAGGGTTTCGGATTCGTTTGGCAGCAGACTCAACGGCACCGTATTTGTCAACGACGTGCCCGTTGAACTCAGAAACGGTGTTGCTGTTGCTGAGAAAACAGACGGAAGGGCAAAAATAAAGTATCCCGGAGACCGGTATCACTTTCCGGCGGAAATCGAGTATTCGCAGGCAAATGTGTTCATGTACCTGATTCCACCAGTTTTGCTGGCTCCTGCCATTTACGTTTACTATTACCGCTTCCATCCGAGACTTGAGGTGAAGCTGGAAAAGGAGTATCCCGAACTTCCTGATATATGGGGAGTTGGTGAAGAGATAGAAGTCTCTGTCAGATCAAACCTTCCATATACCATAACCTCCGATAGCCGAATCCTGAGTAACAGGATTGCCTTCGATTCACCGGGGCCGAAGGAGATTACCGTCAGCGCAATTAAAGACGGAAGAGTGAGGAAAAAAACGAAAGTTGCAGTCCTGATAGTGGAAGATTACGGTAAAGGTGTTGAAGAGGTTTACAGAATGTTCGAAAACGAGATACGAAGGAAAGGTGTCGATCCCGAAAATTTAACGGCGAGAGAGATCATGATACTTGTAAAATCTGAAAAAAGAGAGAAGTTTCTCAGACTGTTTGAACTCTACGAATATGCCGGAAAAAGGCAGTATTCAAGGCAGGAGTTTGTTGAGGCGTTTGAGATCTATACTGAACTGAGGAGGAGTTTGAAATGAGATGGGTCATCGGAGGGGCAGGCATAGTCCTGATGGCTGTGAAATACATTCAGACTGGAGATTACATGCCGGCCATAATCCTGACCGGGCTTCTGACCATGTATGAGATTTTCAGCAGAATTGGAAGGCTTGAGATTGCGAGGGTTCCTTTGGCGTTTGCAGCATCATATTACTTTTTCACCCAGAGTGGGGAGTTCTTAATCACCGGCTCCGATAGCTTCACAATCCTGTTTTCAACCGGACTTGCACTTACCGCATTTCCGGCAAGATACCGCTGGGGTGCATACATCTCCTCAGCAGGCATAGCATTAATCGCAGCATCGCTTATATTCATCCCCGAATCCGTTCCGGTGTACAGGTACAGATTTATGCTGGCAGCAATAGTGGGCTTTCTGGCAGTAACGTCCATTCTCAGTCTCTTTTCAGAAAAATTCGAATTTCTTGTGTCTCAGAGGTTTGCAATAGGGTTTATTGCAGGGCTTGCAGGCATATACTACACAGAGCTTCGTCCGATACTTGCTCCGGGGTTAAAGAGCCTTGGAGACTGGCTGATAGTCGCAGGAGCCATTTACTACCTTGCAGGAAGACTCAGATTTGAAATTGAAGAAGAGGCAGAAGAGCACGACCAGATGGACTTCGAAACGCTGGCAGAGAGAGCAGAAAAGGAATATCTGGAGAACGGAGATCCTCTACCTCTCGCCGTCCTGATTTCACATACATTCGGTAAGGCAGGAGTTTCACCTCTCAAAGCCGAACAGGTGTTGCGTGACCTGATCGATCCTGAAAAAACACCAAAATATGCATTTGGCTTTGAAAAGGCAATAATTCAATCAAGGAAAAAGAAAAGGAGGCTTAAAAAGCTTGAAAGTATTAAAAACAAAATGAAAGAGGCTGGTGGAGAGTATGGAGACTGAAGTCTTTGTTAAAAAGTCTGAAGAGATTCTGGAAGTCGTTTCAGAATATTTTGTGGGAAAGAAAGACGTGATAAGGAGAGTTCTTGCAGCAGCACTTTCAAACGGGAATGTTCTTTTCGAAGATTTTCCGGGACTCGGAAAGACTCTCCTTGCAAAGGTTTTCGCCAGAGCCATCGGAGCGGACTACAGGAGAATCCAGTTCACTCCAGATTTGCTCCCCTCAGACATTACCGGAACCAAGATACTGAGAGACGGGAGATTTGTGCTGCAAAGGGGGCCAATATTCACACATGTTCTGCTTGCCGACGAGATCAACAGAAGTCCACCAAAAACACAGTCAGCTCTGCTTGAGGCAATGGAGGAGAGGCAGGTTACAATAGAGGGTGAGACATTGAGGCTGCCCGAACCATTTTTTGTTCTTGCAACCCAGAACCCCGTGGAACAGGAAGGTACCTACCCGCTGCCCGAAGCACAGATTGACAGATTTCTGATCAGGCTGAAGCCTGGATATCCCGAAAGTGTCGATGACGAAATGGAAATTCTCAGAAGGAGGATTTCATGGAAGATGGATGATCCGATTGAGCTTGTAAAGCCCGCAGTGAGTTTGCAGGAATTCAGAGAGATGCAGATGATGACTGAAAACGTTTTTGTAGATGAGAAAATACTTAAATATATATCCGAAATCGTCAGAGCAACCAGGAGTCACGAAATGGTAGAGATTGGATCGAGTCCGAGAGGAGGTCTCGCTCTGCTGAAAATGGCAAGGTCTCTGGCACTGATGGATGGCAGGAACTATGTAATTCCGGATGACGTTAAGAGCGTTGCAGTTGACTGCCTTGCCCACAGAATAATGCTTAAAATAGAATACGAAATAGAGGGAGAAAATCAGGAGAGGATCGTGGAGGATGTGCTTAACAGTGTGAAGGTTCCAAAAGGTGAATGAAATGAAATTTGCCATCTTGGTCGTTGGAAATGAAATACTGAGTGGAGAGGTTCAGGAAAGTAACGCAAATTACATTGCCAAAAAGCTCACCATGATGGGGCACAGGGTTGAGAGAATAGTTACGGTTCCGGACAGGGTCGAGGATATTGCTGAAGAGCTGAAAAGGTTGCTCAGATACGATTTTGTCTTCGTAACCGGAGGTCTCGGAGCCACGCACGACGACGTTACCGCCGAAGGGATTGCGAGGGCAATCGAGAGAAGGCTCATTCACAGCGATGAGGTGGAGAGATTCGTGAAAAGATGGACGGACAAGAGAGAGGTCATAAACAAGGTCTCTCAGGTACCGATGGGTGCAGAGATAATAGAGAACAGTGTTGGTGTTGTTCCGGCATTTGTGATTGACAAGGTTGCCGCACTGCCCGGTGTGCCAAACGAGATGAGGGATACGTTCGGAAAGATCGTCAAGAGGTTCTCCAAGGAGGATTATCATGTAGATTACCTGAGAATCGATGGGTACGAGGAGAACATAGTGAACCAGCTCCATAAAGTCGTTGAAAAGTTCCCCGAAGTTGAGATAGGGTCGTATCCAAAACCAGGATACGTGCTTGTAAAGTTCTCAGGAAGGGATCCATCAAAGGTTGCAGAGGCAAAGAAATATCTTGAGAGCCTGCTATGAGGAGACCGTTTGTTTTCATAAATTCTGCAGTGAGTCTTGATGGAAAGATAAGCAACGAGAGAAGAGAACAGGTGAAGATTTCAAGCCCCGAAGACTTTGCAGTGGTTGATAAACTGAGGGCAGAGAGTGATGCAATTCTCGTTGGAATTGGAACCGTTCTCTCTGATGATCCCAAACTGACGGTGAAAAACCCTGATCTGAGAGAAGAGAGGGTCAGACAGGGGTTACCGCCAAATCCGGTTAGAGTAGTGGCAGACAGCCTGGCCAGAACACCTCTCAATGCCCAGGTGCTTAACAGTGATGCCAGGACGGTGATTGCAGTTTCAGAGAGAGCTGAGGGAGAGAGAATAGAGAAGCTAAAGGAGAAGGCCGAAATAGTAGTCGCAGGAAAGAACAGAGTGGATCTGAAAGCCCTGATGGAGTACCTGTGGGACGCAGGCATTAGAAAACTGATGGTAGAGGGCGGAAGTGAGATAAATTACACATTCATCAAAGAGGGTCTTGTGGACGAAATCAGAGTTTTCTATTCCGGAATTGTTATTGGTGGTGCCAAAGCCCCCACCCTTGTGTCAGGAAAATCTTTTGATGTGCCTGTAAAGTTCAAAATAAAAAGCTGCGAGATTCTCGGCAATGGCGTTGCTGTCGTGTGGAGTTTGAGATAGCTGAAATTCTGGAAAATTTTTTTAAGATGATGAGTGCAAGCAAGTAGCATGATATATGTTATCGGACATAAGAATCCGGACACAGACAGTATATGCTCAGCTATCGCTTATGCAGAGCTTAAGAAAAAGCTTGGCGTTGACGTAAAAGCTGCCAGAAATGGAGAAATTAACCCCGAAACTGCATTCGTGCTGGAAAAGTTTGGTTTCGATGTGCCGGAACTTGTTACAGATGGCACAGATAAGAAGCTGATTCTCGTTGATCACAGCGATGTTTCCCAGTGTGTCGAGAATTTAGACAAAGCTGAAATTGTCGAAATAATAGACCATCACAAGATTGGAGATGTGACCACTCCAAACCCGATATTCTTCCTCGCAATGCCTGTAGGCTCCACAGCGACGGTTGTAAAGACACTTTATGACTATTACAACGTGGAGATCAGCAAGGAAATTGCAGGAATTCTACTCTCAGCCATCCTCAGCGATACGGTGATTTTCAAATCACCGACGACAACTGATAAGGACATAAACGCAGCTGAGGAGCTGGCAAAGATTGCCGGAATTGAGGACCTGAACACGTTCGGCATTCAGGTGAAGTCCAAGCTCTCAGATGTTGAGAAGCTTACCGCTGAGGAGATAATAACGAGAGACTTCAAGGATTTCAACATGTCTGGAAAGAAGGTGGGGATAGGACAGATAGAGCTCGTGGACCTCAAGCTGATAGAGGAGAGGATAGACGAGCTTCTCCAGAAGATGGCGGAGATAAAGGAGGAAGGCAACTACAGCGGGATGTACCTCATGCTCACGGACATAATCAGGGAAGGTACCCTGCTCCTCGCCATCGTGGACGACGAAAAAGTCGTGGAGAGAGCGTTCGGCAAGAAGCTCGAAAACAGCAGGGTCTGGCTGGACAAGGTCATGAGCAGAAAGAAAGAGATTGTTCCACCACTCGAAAGCGCATACTCTGCTGGCTGATTATTCCCTTTTTTTCACAATCGGAGATGAATAACGTCGAAAAAAATTTTAAGAAGGTGCTGCACTACTTATTAGCATGATAAAAAGAGTCCTGTTCCCGACAGATTTCTCAAAAGCAAGTGAAGAAGGTATTTGTGTTTTCGAAGACCTCAAATCTGTGGGGCTTGAAGAGGTAATAATAACGCATGTCATAGACCTGAACAGGCTCATCGGTCCTGTTTCCGGAATCGACATTCCCGCTGTAATACACGATTACGAGGAAGAGAGCAACCAGAACCTCAGAAAGTTCGCCGAACTTATAGAAAAAACGGGTGTGAAAGCAATTATAGATGACATAAGAATGGGTGAACCATCATCCACAATATGTGATGTCGCTGAGGAAAAGGGCGTGGATGCAGTAGTAATTCCCTCTCACGGAAAAAGCCTGCTCGCAGGGGTTCTTCTCGGCAGCGTCTCTGAAGGCGTCGTGAGGAGGAGCAAGAAACCTGTTCTCGTCGTGAAACTGACCGCCCAGAATAATGGAGATATCAGAAAGGAGTTTGACAGGCTTTTCAGCAGGATACTGTTTGCCTACGACTTTTCCGAGCAATCAGACAGGCTCAAAGACTACGTGAAGATATTTGCAGAAAAAGGCGGGTCTGATGAGGTTATGATAGTGCACGTTATCGAGAAGGGCGAAGAGCTGTCCGACGATCAAATAGAAAAACTTGAAAGCATCAAAAGAGAATTTGAGGACGCTGGAGTTTCGTCAGACCTGTTCATTGAAAGCGGAACTCCGTACAAGGAAATTGCAAGACTGGTAGACGAAAAACTTGCCTCGCTCGTTGCCATCTCCAGCACAGGAAAGGGCCTGATCAAATCTCTGCTTGGTGGCACTGCTGACAATGTCGTGAGGAGGAGTAAAGTACCGGTATTTGTTTACAAGCAATGATAACCCTCACAACCTCAAGGGACCCATCTCAGAGAACCCGGAGCTTTGCAAAGGTCATCTCAAGGTACATGAACTGGTACTACCTGCAGAGAGGTAAGCTCAGCATGGAGGACCTGTTCGAAAAATCGGACAGGATTGTGCTCATAAGAGAGATAAAGGGCAACCCGGCTTTCCTGGATCTGTACACAGGGGACAAAAAATCAGTGACGATGAGGATTAACGTGGGAACAATAAAGAAGGAAAAAATGGACGACAGTCCGGTATACTTTGCAGGCAGACCCCCCTTCGACCCGGTAATACTCGGAGCCATGCCAAAGATAGATGCCGGAGAGAAGCTCGCCAGAAAACTGAATCTGAGAAAAATAGTATATGTCAGAAAAGACGGGAAACTGGTCTTTACATTTGATGGTAAGGAAGTACTTACTGTAAAACTCCTCGGTGTCTATGAGGGCTGAAATCGAGATCTCCGGAAAAAAGGACTGGCTCGAAATCCTGAAAGAGATATTTGTTGAGAAGCCAGAAGATAGAAGGAGCAGAGCGAAAGTTTATTTAACCGATGAAAAATTCGTAATTGAGATAATAGCCGATGACCTCACCGCTCTGAGAGCGAGTGTCAACTCGTATTTGAGGTTGATTAGAGCCTGTATCGGTACATTAGAGGTGATAGAAAATGGGTGAATTACCTCCTCAGGTTCAGAACCTGGCAGGACAGCTTCAGCAGGTTCAGCAGCAGCTACAGCTGATAATCTCACAGAAGGCTCAGCTTGAAGGGTTGATCAAGGAAGCGAAAGATGCACTTGACGAACTGCAGAAGTCCGAGTCAGATGTGGCATACAGGGCAGTAGGAAACGTTCTTGTCAAGCTCAAAAAAGAAGAGATCGAAAAGGACCTTCAGGAAAAGATAGAAACCTACGAAGTTAGAAGGAACATGCTCGAAAGGCAGGAAGGAAAGCTGAGAGACAGGCTGACAGAACTGCAGGAAAAGCTAAGGTCTGCTCTCGGCGTTCAGGCTGGCTAATATTTTTTCAAGTATTTTTTCATCAATATCTCTGCTCACACGCAGAAACCTCCCATCCCAGGCAATGTAGCCCTTATCAAAAAACCAGGCGTTTCTAAATGGATAGAGTTTCTTTTTCCTTCCCCCGAACTCGCCCACCAGGCTTTCATTGATGTTCAGCTCATTCTCAAATCGTACCACAAATGACAGATCATCTCCAACCGATATGACGTTCTCACACAACGCCTTCAGTTCGGACTGAAGCTCTGCGGGACTGTCCTCAAATGACTTTGCTGTTCTCAGAAGTTTGAGCAGATCCATAACAGTTAAAAGTACGGCGCCGGTTAAAAATAATTGTGGAGGAGTACTACGCCCGTTTGATTGTCAAATTCCTGGGAGGGATACTGCTCATATTCATCTCTATCTTTGCCCTGATAATAAACCAGCCACTCCTAACGATGGTTGGAATCGCTCTTGGACTTTACCTCTCAGTCACTGCCTATAGAGAAGGGAGTAAACTCTGACAAGATAGTAAACCTTGCAGGAGTGTTCCACAAAGCTCGCCAGTTTGAATGCGTCCATGAAAGACTTGCCCGCAGCATAGATCCCGTGGCCCTTCACAGCAGCAAATCCATTCTTGCGTATTTCATCAGAGATGAGCTCCGCATACCTTTCCGTCCCAAATTTTCCCTCGATGAATCTGATCTCCTTCAAAAACATCCTGCCCTCCAGGTCTACAGGGGTCATTCCATCTTCAAGTAGAGAAAGAGCGACGTTGTAAGAGCCGTGACAGTGCAGAACTGCCCGAAAGTTTGTTTTTTCATACACCTTCCTGTGAACCTCAAGGTCTGATGAAGCACTTCTGTCCGTGCCCCTGAAGTCCACTCTGACGAAATCATCAGGAGTGAGTTCATCGAGAATTGCTCCGCTTTTTGTGATAACTATTCCCTCGCCATCAACAAAACTCAGGTTTCCGCTCGATCCATCAATCAGATGCTGTTCTGCAAGTTTTTTACCGATCCTGATCGCCTCATCAATCACATTAACTCAATGAAACTGATGTATTAAAACCGTTGTGGGTTGCAGGAAAACAGTTTTATTTAGGAGACAGATTCAGGAACATGGGTTTTCTCATTGCTGTCGAGGGAATAGATGGTGCAGGCAAAACCACAATCGCAAAACACATAAAAGAAATTCTTGAGGATTTCGGGTTCAGAGCTGAGGTTCTCAAGGAACCGGGTGATAGCGTTTACGGAAAGATGATAAAAGACTCCGAGAGCAGATTTTCTCCGGAAAAGGAACTTGAACTGTTCATTCTTGACAGAATCGAGGACGTGAACAAAAACATACTTCCAAGGGTTAATGCTGGGATATGTGTTATCATGGACAGGTACTACTACTCAAACGTGGCATATCAGGGCGCTCTCGGAATAGATCCACAGGAAATCCTGAGAAAAAATGAAGAAATTGCACCAAAACCAGACCTCACCATACTGCTCGACGTTCATCCAGACATTGCACTTAAAAGAATTCAGAAAAGGCAGAAGATTACACCCTTCGAGGATGCGGAGTATCTTGAGAGAGTGAGAGAGCTGTTTCTCAGCATAAAGTCTGATGAGATCAGGGTGGTTGATGCCAGCCAGCCTCTGGATCACGTGAAAGGTGAAGTGTACCAGCTTGTGATGGAGCTCATATCATCAAGGGGTTCGTTCTTTGAAATGGCAATGAGAAAATAAAAAAGTTATATTTCAACCTGCTCAAACGCTCCCAGCAGATCCTTGTCGGAAATCATTCCGACAAACCTTTCGTTGAAATCGAGAACCGGCAGGTAGTCCAGATCGTTACTGATCATCTCTTTTGCAACCTTAGACACGCTGGTCTGAGGATTCGCAAATACGGGCGTTTTCATGAACTTCTTCACAGGATCCTTGGGGAGCTTCAGAACGCTCACCTCAAAGTACTTGACCGAGTAATCCCTTATGCCCTCCCATGCCCAGTTATCGTCGCTATCACTTGAAGATGCATACTCCCTCGATTCTATGAAGTCCTCAATCAGAGACTCGGTGAGCAGGATTTTTTCATCTATGATACCGACAACCTTTGCGTCGCTGTCGAGTACCGGGCACGCCTCTGCATTGGCAATTCTCATCATTTCTCCAGCCACATTTAGCGGGGTCTCCTCCCAGACAGACGCTGTCGAGTTTCTTACGTACTCCTTGATCGGTATCTCCACATTCCTCTCGGCGAGAACCTTGACAATATCTCTGACCGTGATGATTCCAACAAGTTCGTCACCATCGACCACTGGCAACCTCCGGAAATGTGTTGTATTCAGAATGTGTATAACCTCCTTAATATCAACATCAGGTGAGATGTATGTCGGATCAGGAGTCATTAACAGAGCGAGCTGATCCTCATCTATTTTTCTCAGGATGTCCTTCCGTGTAACAATCCCGGCAAGCTTTCCGTCCTTGAGCACAGGCACGGCTGAAATGCCGTATTTTTTAAAGAGTTCGAGGACACTTTCCCTTGTTGAGGGCAGTTCTTCGTAGATCACATCCGGGTTCATAATTTCCTTCGCCTTCATGACAGTTATTGCTGGAGTTGCATCATCAATATATATTTTACTCAAAAAATGGTTGTTCGAATCTGAAAAACGGAAATGAAATTAAAATCAACCCTGCTTTGCTCTCTTTTTACCAACCAGGGTTAGAAATGCCAGAAATGAGTTGAGCTGGATTCGCTCGTGTGCCCCTTCCGTCAGTCTGAAATCGATCTCACCAAGCTTTTCCACGAGAACAACTTTCAGAGATTCGTCGAAACCCGAGGAGATTATTTCCCTGTACATCTGGGAAACTATGTCCTCACCGCTCATCCCGTATTCGATCATGAGCCTGTCAAGGTAGTCTCTCGCTGAAAGGAAGTCTCCCTTCAGAGCTGTCTCTATAAGCTTTTTCAGTTCTTCCGGTCGTGCGGTAGCAGTAATCTGGTAAATCAGATCGGCTGTAACCTTCTCCCCCAGCGCCGAAGCACCCTGCAGAGCGTTAATCGCCTTTCTGAAGTCCCCTCCAGAGATGTAGATCAACGCCTCAATGGCCTCATCATCGATATCTATTCTCTCCTCTTCGCATATCTCGAGCAGCCGTTTCCTCATTGCCTCTGTGGGAACTGGCCTGAACTTGAAGACCGCACATCTGCTCTGGATGGGCTCGATAATCCTGCTGATGTAGTTGCAGCTTAGGATGAATCTGCATGTCTTTGAATACATTTCCATCGTTCTTCTGAGAGCCGCCTGAGCGTCAGCAGTCAGGGCATCCGCCTCATCCAGAAATATGATCTTGAACGGTGCCGAAATCGGTGCGGTTCTCGCAAACTCCTTTATCTTGTGTCTGACAACATCAATCCCCCTTTCATCACTCGCATTCATCTCGATGAAGTTGTCCTGCCATACATCACCGAAAAGGTCTCTCGCGAGGGCTATGGATGTTGCCGTTTTTCCTGTGCCCGGAGGACCTGCAAAAAGCAGATGTGGTATGTTTTTCTTATGAACATAACCCTTAAGACGCTGAATCACCTCATCCTGACCGACAACTTCATCGAGGGTCTTTGGCCTGTATTTCTCAACCCAGATTATCGTGTCCATCACAGATTCAAACGGCGAACGAATATTAAAAACCTTCTGAGTCAATTATGCACCATCTCACAAAAGCGGCAGAGTATTATATTTCCAATTCGAATTTCGAAATAAGGTGATACACAATGGGATTGCTGAGAGATGAAGATAAGGCGTATCTGAAAAAGGAGTTTGAAAAAAGTCTGAAAAACGATGTCAGGCTGATTCTGTTCTCCAGTGAGGATGAACACTGCATATACTGCAAAGAGACCAGACAGCTCCTTGAAGAAGTCTCTGGACTTTCAGATAAGATACTGCTGGAAGTCCACGATATAAAAAGCGAAGATGCAAAGACGATGGGTGTTGAGCACACGCCAACAATCGTCATAACAGACAGCGAGAGCAGACTTGGGTCGAGGATAAAGTTCATCGGAATTCCGTCGGGATATGAGTTCACAACCCTGATTAAGGACATAATGTTCGTCTCGTCCGGTGAGCTTGAGGTGTCTCCAGAAACCAAAGAGGCGCTGAAGGGTGTAAACAGCAAACTTCTGATTGAGGTTTACGTAACCCCGAGCTGCCCGTACTGTCCAAAAGCCGTGCTTGTGGCTCACCAGTTTGCGATGATAAGCGAAAAAATAGAGGGTGTGATGATTGAAAGCCTCGAATTCCCATCACTGGCCGACAGATGGAGCGTGATGGGCGTACCACACACGGTCATCAGAAACCTCGACAAGGGCAATGTTGTTCAGTTCGTGGGTGCATATCCTGAAACGCATGTTATCAACTTCGTAAAGGATGCAGACGAGGGTAAGAATGTCGACATGAGGTAAACTCCACTTTACCTTTCTTTTCAAGCCCCCAACAACTATTTAAATAACCTTCTGACAAAACACTTTCAATGGATGAGTTTGAAGAAATAATAGAAATAGAAATTGACGAAGAGGAGTTTGAAACCGAAGATGATGCCAGGCTTGCAGAAATTTACAAGCTTGCGGTAAAGCTCGTGGAGCATCTCGAAAGGCTGAAGAGCCAGGAGCTAAAGGAGGCAACGTCTCTGATGATAATCAGGGAAATTCTCTCTGACGACAGGATTTTGCTTGGTCTTGTAACCAAAATGATTCAGGACCTGTCTCTTGGCTATGAGGATGACCCTACGTATTCTTCCTGAAAATTTTTGTGCCAACGGTAAAATATTTTAACCTCTTTATATGCATATTAATGTGGAAGTGCGCAAACTTCAGCTCATTGGCGGATCAAGTTTCATGGTTAGCCTGCCAAAGAACTGGATCAAGAAAAACAATCTCGACCAGGGCGACGATATAATTCTCGACATCGATGAGGACGTAATCAAAATAATGCCAAAAAAGTATTCTGAGGAGAGCAAGGTCGTAAAGGCCATTATTGAGAAGTTGCCTGCTTATGACGAGCGGTTTTTGAGGCGCTTCATCATTGCGCTGTACATACAGGGGCTGGACGAAATAGAGATCAGGGACAAAATGCTCTCTCCCAAGCTCGTGAGCAGGATCAGCGGAATCGTGCATGAGATTATAGGTTTTGAGGTAATTGATGCTCAGGAGAACACGATTGTGCTCAGGAGCCTGACAACCGCAGAATTTGACATAATAGGCGTGCTTAAGAGAATGTCCCAGATTGTTCTCGGCATTATAGACAGCATAATAGACAGCATCAACATTGATGACAGAGATGGGCTGAAAGAGATCCAGAAGCTTGAGGAAGACAGCGACAGGCTGTACATGCTGGCTGTCAGACTTGAAAACAGGGTTATAAGGGACCTGATGTCCCCATCGAAGTGGAGCGAGACGAGAAACATACTCGGAATGAGGATTGTAGCAAAAACCCTTGAGGAGATCTCAGACTCGCTGTATGATTTTTCAGACGCACTCTACTCGCTCGACAACTTTTCGGAAGATTCAAAGCAGTATCTCGAGATTCTCTCAAGGATTGAGGATGTGTTCAGGAAAGTGATGGACTCGTACATGAAGTCAAGCACCGAAGCAGCAAACGATGCGATAGACATAGCTGACGGAATAGAGAACGATCTGCTCGCAAGCATCAAAGAGGGCAGGGAAAATCCGACAATAATGTATCCGCTCATAGACATATCGAGACGGATCAAAAGTATTGGAGAGATTGCAATCAACAAATCGGTCAGAGAGCTGATAATAACAAAATAATAAAATTTCAGCTCTCTTTTTCCAGCTCCTTTATGTTTTCATACAGCTCAGGCAAGAACAGCCCAACGTCAGTTACAATTCCGATGGCCTGATGGCTTCCCCTGTCAACCAGCTTTGTAACGGTGGACGGATTTGAATCAACGCATATTGTCTTCACGACCGAGGGGAGGAGATTTCCAACCGCTATGCTGTGAAGCATCGAGGCCAGCATTATCACCATGTTCACACCCTTGAGGGCGTTCTTCATGGCCTTCTTGGCCTCCATTGTATCGGTTACAACCTCTGGAAGAGGCCCATCATCCCTTATTGATCCAGCGAGAATGAAGGGGACGTTGTTTCTGACACATTCATACATTATGCCATCCCTTACAATGCCCTTCTCAACGGCCTGCTTTATGCCTCCAGCAGCTATGATTTTGCTGATGGTGTGAATGTGGTGCCTGTTTCCACCAGGCACGGGCCTTCCCGTCCTGATGTCCATTCCGAGAGACGTGCCGAATATGGAGATTTCCATGTCATGAACTGCAAGAGCGTTTCCGGAGAGGAGGACGTCAACATACCCATCTCTGATCATTCCGGCCAGAGCATCCCTCGCACCCGTGTGATCCACCGCAGGCCCTGCAACCACGGCGATTTTTCCTCCATTCCTTTTCAAATTAACGATTTCACTCGCTATCGCCTTTATCACGTTGGGGGTAGGTCTCTCGGTAGAGACGTGCCCTCCCATGAACTCAAACGTTGTCGACTTTCTCGGTCTTTCTGGAGGGATTATTTTGACACCCTTCTCGCCAATCAGAACGAGGTCTCCCTTCTTTATCTCATTGAGGAACCTGCAGTAAGCTCTTTTCCCTTCAGGATCAACGACGATGACCCTGTCCATTCCTATGTCCTCAACCTCTATCCACTCGCCGTTCAGCCTTACGAAGGTGGGATTGTTTGTCGTTACGTAAAAACCATCGGGAAGAACTCTATCATCGGGTGCCTCAGCAAATTCAGCATCCTCAGCATCCGCAACCCTTGCACCGAGCTTGTGGAGTTCCTTCAAAAGCTCATCGAGATGGTTTTCATCCCTCCCAAAAACAATAAGTCTGGCGTAGCTGGTGTCCTCTTTCCTTTTTCCAATCCTGAATTCAGTTATTTCAAATTCACCATCAAGATCAAGAATCAGATCCAGAACCTTTGGCAGTATGTTGGAATCTATAAGATGGCCCTCAAATTCAACCTCCCTTGCTATCATCAGGTTGAATTTGATGGAGAATACAAAAACATTTTTGTTAAAAATTTGGAAAGTTCAGATGTTTCTCTCAACCCATCTCTTCAGCTCGGCTTTCGGAAGTGCGCCAACAACCTTGTCAACTGGTCTGCCGTCCTTGAAGAAGATCAGAGTCGGAATTCCTGTGATCCCATACCTGCTGGCAATCATTGGATTCTCGTCGGTGTTCAGCTTTGCAAATACCACCTTGCCGGCATACTCCTTTGCCAGCTGTTCGACAATCGGGGCAATCATTCTGCACGGCATGCACCACTCCGCCCAGAAATCAACAACAACATTGCCGTATTTTTTCAGAACCTCATCAAAATTTGATGCATCCACCTTTATCGGGTGATCAACAGCATTCTGAACAGGCTGATCGTCTTTATCACCGATCTTTTGCATGAGTTCCATCATCCTCTTCTGCCGGATTTTCTCAATCTCGTCCATAAGGCTAAATCTCAGCCACATACATTAAAAATTTTTGCTGGATTGAAATCCACATCAACCACGATTATGCCCATATCCGATGCACACCTGTAAAAATCCTCCAGCTCAACGTTCAGCCAGGTTTTCACATCCTCAAAGAAGGACTTTCTGATAACCCTGAAAGACCTGCTGTTTCTCTTAATCTTTTCAGAATTTTTCACAATTTCCTTTCTAAGCCTCCACCTGGCAATTTTTCTGCTCTGAACAGATAGAATGGCCTCCTCAACACTCGTTCCATCCATCACGGCTCTCAGCACAATTTCGGCGATGTGGTTTATTCTGTCCGGAACACCTATAACATCACCTCTGAGAAGTATCTTCCTCCTTTCAACAGAATAGCCATTCTTTACAAGTCTTTCATATATCAGTGCTGTGGTGCCCCTCTTGTTACCGGTTTTGTCAACAATTCCCCCTATGATGTAGCAGTCCGCATTTTCTCCCCTGAACTCTTCCTCTGCACCGGGATCGAGCAAAATTACCTTTCCCGGTCTGACCTGGTCAAGAAAATCCTCGACCGATGGGAAGTGCTGTGCGGAAGTGCCTGTATCCATTCCCGCCACAACATACCTCTCGTCCCACATGAATTCCCTTACCACTCTCAGGGTCCAGTTAACCTGCTTTTTGAGGCTCCTCAGCTCCTTTTCGCTGTGCAATCCGGCAAGAGAGCAGTCCACAACCAAGTATGGAAAATCTCCCAGTCTGTCCTCTATCTCTTCCCTGCCAATTCCCTCACGGCTCTTCCATGCAACATACCTGCAGGCATCAATCCTGTTTCCATCAAGATCAAACGAAAACCTCCCCTGGCCTTCAAAAATTCTGAACTTTCCCGAAACAAAATTTCTGGCAATGTATGCAATGGGGTCCTCGCCCAGCACCTTTCTGGAGTTTGTTGATATGCATTCTATCCCCCGGCTTTTTAAAAATTCCACGAACAGATGTTTTAACCTCACGGGAGTTGCTGGAATTCTCGGCTATAAAATAATTTCAGGAGCGGTAGAAGGTGTGGTTTATATATCTGTTTTGTAATAACACTATTAATAATTTCGAGTAAATAATAAATACTTCTGCTGCGTAAATTACAGCAAATGATGTCTTCAGAAGTGAAAAGGCAATTCCTGGAATTCGAGCCAGTAATTTTCAAGGACAGGAAAGGGGACGAGGTCACCATCAGGCAGTACCACCATGAAGAGGACAGGGAAAGGCTGATCAGCATGTACGAAAGCTTCTCCCCGGACAACAGATGTCTCGGACTCCCACCGTCAACGAGAATAGCCATTGAGAACTGGATAGACTATCTTGCAGAAAACGGATTCGCCATTGTAGCGGAGCTTGGAGGGAAGCTGATTGGACACTGTGTTATTGTCCCAACAGCAGACTGGAAGAAGGTGGACCTGTCAATATTCGTCCACCAGGATTATCAGGACAGAGGGATAGGGCAGGCCCTTCTCAGACACATAATAGACTACGCAAAGAGAATGGGTTTCGACGGAATAATGCTCGTGACAGAGAGAGACAACCACAGGGCCGTCCACGTCTACAAGAAATTCGGATTCAGGATAGTCAATCCAGAGCATGAGTTCGACATGTACCTCCAGCTCAAATGAAAAATGAAAAAATTTTTACACAACACCCCACATAAGGCCCAAACGTGAGATCATCCTACTCAAAAGGTCATTTCCTGTTTCTCGTTGTTCTCACGGGGATCGTGTCAGGATTGGGGGCCATTGCGCTGTATCTGCTAATAGACATGACCAACGCATTCTTCGTAGGCTCCCTTGGCAACATTACACTCCCCGCACCGGCAGGCGAACCCGAAATGTTCTCTTTCAGCTTCTCCGGTGTCAGGGTTCCCTATTACCTCCTTCCGGCCATTGGAGGTCTGCTGAGCGGATACATCGTTTACACTCTCGCACCAGAAGCAGAGGGTCACGGGACAGATGCAGTGATAAAAGCATTCCACAGGGAGAGAGGTGTGATCAGGGCAAGGGTCCCATTTGTCAAGGCTCTGGCAACGGCGTTCACAATCGGCACAGGAGGGAGTGCAGGAAGGGAAGGACCTATCGCGCAGATAGGTGCCGGTTTTGGCTCCGTACTGTCCACATTCTTCGACCTCAGCGACAGAGAAAGAAGAATCCTGCTGATTTCTGGTGTTGCGGGAGGTATAGGTGCGATTTTCAGGTCTCCCCTTGGAGGGGCGCTTTTTGCCGTTGAAGTGCTTTACAGGAGAGATACCGAAACAGAGGGTTTGATATATGCGTTCCTCTCATCGATAATCTCCTACACCGTGTTCGTTGGCTTTCTGTACTCTATGAGACATTCTATGCCAACGAGTATCTTCGCCACACCCTCCTTTGCACTCACAGGCTTTGAGGAAGTTCCGTTTTTCGCACTGACCGGCCTTCTTTCTGCCATTGTGGGTATAGTCTACATCAAGACCTTTTACTCAGTCCATAACATATTCAAAAATCTGAAAATGAAAAGCTGGATGAAGCCTGTGGCCGGAGGCCTGCTTACCGGAGCCATAATCTATCTCATTCCTCCTGCCATGGGTATGAGCTACGGCTACGTTCAGCTCGCAATAGACGGAAAGCTGACTGTGATCATGGCACTCTCGCTTCTTCTCGGAAAAATACTCGCCACCTCGTTTACCGTGGGCAGCGGAGGAAGTGGAGGTGTATTCGCCCCATCAATAGTTATCGGCAGCATGGTGGGCGCACTGACAGGTTTCCTTGCCCAGTCAATACTGCCGGACTGCTCCCTCCCCATAGGAGCTTTCGTACTCGTGGGCATGGGTGCATTCATTTCCGCCATTGCAAAGACGCCGATAGCAAGCATCATAATGGTTCTCGAAATGAGCGGGGGCTATGAGCTTCTTCCAGCAATAATGACTGCCTCGGCCATCTCATACCTGCTCTCAGGAAACTACAGCATCTACAGCGAACAGGTTGATACGAGGGCCGACAGTCCTGCCCACAGAAGGGAAATGATTAAGGATGTTCTGGAGAACCTCACCGTGAGAGAGGCGATGAGTTCGGAGAATCTGATAACAGTCTCGCCAAACAATTCCGTCGATGATGTGCTGCAGCTCATACAGCTCACAGGCCATCTGGGGTTCCCGGTTGTCGATGAGGGGAAGCTCATCGGCGTCATTACACTCAGCGACATCAACAGGGTTTCCGACGAGATGAAGGAGAACATAAAGGTGGAGGACATAATGACCCGTAACCCCCTCGCAGTCAAGCCTGACGAGAACCTCGAAAAAGCCCTCAAGCTCTTAATCGCAAAGGACATCGGAAGGCTCATGGTCGTGGATGATGCGGGCAGACTGCTTGGAATAATAACCAGGAGTGATATAATGAAGGCGCACGCAAAGGAGCTGACGAGGCTGGGATTATGAGATTCATAGTTGCGATGACAGGTGCATCAGGCCAGATTTTCGGAGTCAGACTCCTCGAAATTTTAAGAGATCATGCAGAAATCCATCTCGTAATCTCATCCGCTGCAAGAATCACGGCAGAGCATGAGCTGGACGTTCCCCTGAGCCAGGTTGAAAAACTGGCCGATTTCGTGTATTCTGAGGACGATATAGCCGCAAGGATTGCGAGCGGATCCTTCAGGCACGATGGTATGGCAATCGTACCCTGCAGCATCAAAACGCTCTCATCAATTGCCTACGGGATGGCGGACAACCTCATAACGAGAGCTGCAGACGTTACTCTGAAAGAGAGGAGGAAACTCGTTCTGGCCGTTAGGGAGACCCCACTCCACATAAACCACCTGAGGGCAATGGTGAGGGTTACCGAGGCAGGGGGAGTGGTCATGCCTCCAGTACCGGCCTTCTACATCAGGCCGGAAAAAATAGAGGACATTGTTGACCATTTTGCTTCGAGAGTTGCTGAGGTTCTCGGAGTGCAGGTCGATTACAGGCGGTGGGAGTGACACCATTTCTCATTCCAGTACTTTTTGATGGTTTCCAGAGCAACCAGCTTTTCACCGCTCAGGAATCTTATGCTCGCCCCGCCTCCCGTGGAGATGTGGCTCACCTTGTCCTCAAGCCCAGCAAGTCTTGCCGCAGATGAAATGTGTCCTCCACCCACCACTGAAAATCCTGCCCTCGATACTGCCCTGAGAATCTCAAACGTCCCGTAGGCAAATTCCTCCTCTTCAAAAACTCCGGCGGGGCCGTTTATCACGGCTATATCATAGCTCTCAATTTCTCTGGAAAACATCTCCACCGTCTCTCTCCCAATATCCTTTATGGGCGGTTTGTCATCCATCCTGAAAAACTCCTCGACGGAAATATCGACCCTCTCCCCTCCAATCTCACAGCCAAAGTCCACGGGAAGGACTATTCTGTCTTCATAGTTCTTCAGCAGCTTCTTCATCTCTGAATCGTCAATACCCTCCTTGTTATCTTCCACAATCCTGATGTTTTTCTCTCCGAGGTCGTATCCCATGAGCATGAGGAAGTAATTGGCAACAACTCCTGTGAGGAAGACCCTCTCAGCAATGCCCTTCTCAAGAACGTTTTTCATGACGTTGACAGAATCGCTTATCTTCGCTCCGCCGAGAACGAATGCCTTTTCACCCTCACTGCCGAGCGCATTCGATAATGCCCTGACCTCCTTCTCAACCAGCCTTCCAATCACCGAGGGCAGAACAACAGGAAATCCCACAAGACTCGCATGACCCCTGTGTGATGCGGAAAAGGCATCATTGACATAGAAATCAAAATACCTGTAGAGTTTTGATACGATATATGAGCCGGCATGCTCTTCGGGTGTTTTTTTCAGTTCCTCTTCAGAATAAAACCTGACATTCTCAAGCAAGAGTATATCGCCAGCATCCATCTCCAGAATCCTCTTTACGGCACATTCGGAAAAAACCTCATCAATATACTCAACTTCCCGGTTAAGCAGCCTTGAAAAGACTTCAGCATGCTTTTTCAGCGTCGTGAAATCCTTCTTTCCGGGTCTCGACTGATGGGCCAGCAGAACAACCCTGCAGTCCTCAAGCTCTCTTATCGTTGGAATGTGGGCCCGGAATCTCGTCGTGTCCAGAATCTCTCCCTCAACGATGGGTGCGTTAATGTCAACCCTAACGAGGACGCTCCTGCCTGAATAATCAATGTCATCCAGAGTCGGATACTCCTCAATCATCAATCAGAAATCCCGGCCTGAAATTAAAAAGTTTTTGAAAAGCAGAATGGGGGCAAAAAGAAGATAAAATAAATGGAATTAGTCCTTCTTACCGAGAACAATCTCAATAGCAGAGACGTTTGCCTCGCCCTGCTCGCTCTCAACCTTCTCGGTTGAGATCTTGATGTCCTTTACCTCAACATCTGGAAGGAATCTCTTCCTGACGATCTCTGCAACATCGACAGCCCTGCTGATCGCTCTTCCCCTTGCCTTAACAACGACTTCCTTTGCACCGCCGTTGAACTGGGTCAGAACTGCCAGAACATAGTTCATTACAGGCTTGTTTCCTACAAACACAGCGTTTTCTGCCATTCCCATCTACCTCCTTGTTTTTATCCCGAAAAACCTACCACTATATTAACTTTTCTTTTACCATCAACTCAGCATTCAGTATGCTTGCTCCAGCAGCACCCCTGACAGTGTTGTGTCCGAGAACGAGATATTTGATCCCGCTGTCTCCATCCTTTCTCACTCTCCCAACGACAACGCTCATGCCATTTCCTGCATCTCTGTCAAGTCTCGGCTGAGGTCTGTCGGGTTCATCCCTCACCACGATAACCTCTTCCGGAGACGTGGGCAATCCTTCAATAGGCTTGAAGCTCCTGAAAGCTTCAATAACATCGTTCACTTCTATATTTCCACCAAACTCGGCAAAAACTGCCTCAAGGTGTCCGTCAATGACCGGAACTCTGTGACATGAGGCTGAAACCGTTATGCTGGCAAAATCGATACCGCTGCCCGTGAACTTTCCAAGCAGTTTGAGCGGTTCGGTCTCAACCTTGTCCTCCTCACCCCTGATGAAGGGTAAAACGTTGTCGATAACAGACATTGATGGCACTCCGGGATAACCAGCTCCGCTCAGCGCCTGCATCGTGGCAACGTTTACCTTGGCAAGCCCGAGGTCCAAGAGCGGTTTCAGTGTCAGAACAAGCATGATGGTCGTGCAGTTGGGATTCGTTACGATGAACCCATCCCAGCCCCTGTTCCTTTTCTGCACGTCAATCAGGCCGAGATGTTCGGCATTCACCTCAGGAATGACCAGCGGAACGTCCTCCTCCATTCTGAAGGCAGAAGCATTGCTCGCTACAGCAAAACCCTCCTGAGCGAATTTGGGTTCGACCTCTCTTGCAATGTCCGCGGGAAGGGCGGAGAAAACGATATCAGCATCCACATTTCTGGGGTCCATCGGCAGCATTTCCATGTCCCTTACATTTTCAGGTACATCGGATGAGATGAGCCATTCCACCTCGTCTCCGTAAGCCTTCCCAACCCTCCTCTCACTCGCCATCAGTGCAGAAATCTCGAACCAGGGATGGTTTTCGAGGAGCTGGATGAACTTCTGCCCGACCATTCCGGTCGCTCCGAGCACGGCAACTTTGTATTTCATACGCCAAGGAAAGCCGGGCAATATTAAAATTTTAAGATTATGAAGGGATCAAAACCATCAGAAGATTTTATATACTTCACTGAACAATAATACGTGCCCGCCGGCCATGCGTCCCCTGAAATGATGATGGGGATTCCACAGAGCGGGCGACACTCCTTTTTGAGTCCCCAGCCTAATCTCCTGTGAAACTGGAAAAGTAAAAACCTGATCTCCCAACGGCTGACGGTATATTACATGAACCGTGTTCGACAAGTTTTGCCAAAAACAGCATCACCTGATCTCAACAAGCCTCTTCACAAACCTCTGATACCACTTAAACTCTTTCGGTGTGACGATGCGAAATTCGAACGGTGAGAACACTCCTATCTTCCTCGTGATTTTACCAGTAATTTTTGCCCGGCCCTCCAGCCTTTCAGGAGTGTTGGATGAAACTATCAGCACATCTATATCGCTGGCCAGCGTGTGTCTTCCATCAACTACAGAGCCAAATACATAGACTCTCGCATCTCCAAGAATCTCAGTCGCAATTCTGGAAATCAATCTTGCATAGTGCATCCAGTTCTCAAAGTACTTACTCTCTTCTTTCGCATTTTCTATTCTCGCGTCGAAATTCATAGTCCATCAACCAGCTTTCGTACTTTTTCCGAAATACTAAACATGTTTTCAATTTCAATTTTCTCAAACTCGAATGGTAGGTAACGGGACGTGACGTATGCATTTTCAAGATTTGAAATTCTGTCAATTATATCTCAAAACTTCTCCAGTAAATTAATAACCGTTTCGAATGAACCCAGAAGACTATCCATCTGACCCTCTCAAGACTATGCGGATGATGAGGACAAGTCAGGGACCCGTCGAATTTTCCGAACAGATTATATAATCCTTGATTCCACTGGGAATATGGAACGCTCCCTTTTCGGCACGAACGGTGTCAGGGGTATTGCAAATGAAGAGCTTACAGCCGAACTCGCCCTCGATCTTGGCAGAACGATAGCCTCCCTGAGAGATGGAATTATTGCCGTTGGAATGGACGCGAGAATATCATCCCCAATGCTGAAGTCGGCAGTTCTTGCAGGGATAATGTCTGCCGGAAGTGATGCTGTTGACGTTGGGGTGACTCCAACACCCTCTCTTCAGTATTACGTTAAAAGCACAAAAGCAAAAGCAGGAGTCATAGTTACGGCCAGCCACAACCCGCGAGAATACAACGGAATTAAATTCGTAAGTGAGGATGGAACGGAGTTCAGCAGAGAGGAGGATGCTGAAGCAGAAAGAGTGCTTCTGAGCAAGAAATTCAGAAGAGCAGCCTGGAACGAGGTGGGAAGTGTTTTTACAGATGATGCAAACAGGGTTTACGTTACCGGCATACTGAACAGGGTGAATACAGACATTATCGCCGAAAAGGAATACAGAGTAGTCATAGACTGTGGAAACGGTGCCGCATCGTTTACAAGCCCGGAAATTGCAAGAAGATTGAACTGCAGAACATACACAATCAACTGCTATCCGGACGGCAGATTTCCAGCGAGAGCCTCTGAACCTGTAGAGGAGAACGTCTCTGAGCTTAAGGAGGTTGTTAAAGCAGTGAAGGCTGACCTCGGGGTCGCACATGATGGTGATGCAGACAGAGCCACCTTTGTCGATGAAAAAGGAAATTTCGTCAGCGAGGACGTCATGCTGGCCCTGATGGCGAAATACTATGTCGAGAGAAACGGCGGTGGAGTCGTGGTTACGCCTGTAAGCACATCAAGATGCGTCGAGGATGCTGTCAGAGATGCCGGGGGTGAAGTGATCTACACTGCCGTCGGCTCACCCGTTGTGGCAAAGGTGATGAAGGAGAAAAACGCCGTTTTTGGTGGAGAAGGAAACGGAGGGCTTATTTTCCCTGAACACCTGCTTGCCAGGGATGGCGGGATGAGTTTCGCCAAGGTTCTTGAGCTGATGGCTGAGGAGAACAAACCGCTGTCGGAGCTTGTAAAGGAT
This sequence comes from Geoglobus acetivorans, assembly GCF_039641995.1. Classification (NCBI taxonomy): domain Archaea; kingdom Methanobacteriati; phylum Methanobacteriota; class Archaeoglobi; order Archaeoglobales; family Archaeoglobaceae; genus Geoglobus; species Geoglobus acetivorans. Next base: position 69,165 of record NZ_CP087714.1, read on the forward strand.
ATACCGCACTACGTTACTCTGAAAACGAAGGTCGAATGCAGAGACAAGAAAAAGCTGCTTGATGGTCTGAAAGCAGAGTTTGAAGATGCCAATTTCACCGACGGTGCAAGGATAGACTTCGAGGACGGATGGTTGCTGATCAGACCATCCGGCACGGAGCCAATAGCAAGGATTTTCGCCGAGGCGAAGGACGAGAAGAAGGCAAAGGAGCTGCTTGAGACAGGAATTGAGAAGGTGAGGAAAATACTAACAGACTGATGTGTACTTTTCAAGAATTTGAAATATCTTTTTTTTGGTGAATGGCTTGTCAATTATGTCAAGCGCCCCGGCCTCAATCAGGTATTTGCCCTTTGACCTCGAATAGGCAGTAACACCGATTATTTTGGCTCCAGGGTCGAGCTTCTTGATTTCCTTCGTTGCGGTTATCCCATCCATGACCGGAAGCTCGATATCCATCAAAACCAGGTCCGGCTTTGCAAACCTGTAGAGGTCTATGGCCTCCTGACCGTTTTTGGCCACGAGGATCTGGCAGTTACCCTTCGAGAGCATCACTTTGAGAACCTCAAGAACCGCATCGTCGTCTTCAACAATCATAACCTTTTTCCTTGTCATTCCTCCACCTCTTATTATCATTATCGTGAGAACCCAATAAATCTTTTTTGGTATAAGCCGGGAGCATGCCACTCACAGGCTCAGGTAAATTATGCAAGAGTAAAGCATAATAAGTCCCGGTTCAATATCTCTCAAAGGCACAGATTCAGGAGGTGGTGCTGTTGAAAGTAACCTGGTACGGGCATGCCTGTTTTATGCTGGAGGGCAGCAAGAAGGTGCTGATAGATCCCTTCCTTACCGGAAACCCGCTTGCTCCTGTGAAGCCAAATGAGGTAACCGCAGACGTAATCCTGGTAACCCACGGTCACGGAGACCATCTGGGAGATGCTGTTGAAATCGCCAGGAACAACGACTGTCCGGTTGTTGGAATCCATGAGCTTTCAAGGATACTTTCCGCTAAGGGTGTTGAGGCCGTGGGTATGAACATTGGCGGAACCGCAAAACTTTCCGGAATAGCCGCCACGATGGTCAAGGCGTTCCACTCCGCAGATGTTGAGGAGGACGGAGAACTCATACCTGCCGGCGACCCCGCAGGGTTTGTGGTTGAGATGGATGGTCAGAAGGTTTACCACTGTGGAGACACGGATGTTTTCATGGACATGCAGCTCATAGGCGAGCTTTATGAGCCAGAAGTTATGCTTGTGCCGATCGGCGGTTGGTACACGATGGGGATAAGGGAGGCTGTCAAAGCTGTGGAGCTTGTCAGGCCCAGATACGCCATACCCATGCACTACAACACGTTTCCGGTCATAGAGACCAATCCTGAGGAGTTCAAAAAAGCTGTTGAGGGCAGAGTTGAGGGTGTTAGCGTAGTGGTGCTGAAACCGGGAGAAAGCTTTGAATTTTAACTCATTCTTTTGAAAATTTTTTATAATACGTTCCGGTAAAAGATTCTTGTGAAGAAAATCCTGGTGATCCTTGCACTGCTGCTGATCGCATCAACGGCAAGCGGGGCAAAAATACAGGGGACTGTATTCTCATGGGAGACGTTCGAACCCCTTAAAAACGTCATAATCACGATAAACACCACTCCCCAGCAGAGAATCGTCAGCGAGGACGGCAGTTACATGTTCGAGGTGCCACCCGGAGTTTATTCAATCGAAGTTTACCACTACAACGACCTGACACTCTACGCCAACGAAACCGTCGTTGTGGAGCAGAACGGGACCTACAGGATAGATATCCTCGCTTATCCGCTGGTTGAGGAGCTGGACAGAAACATGAGCGAGGAGCTGAATCTCGAATTCAACGTGGAAGACGGCAAGACTCCGTCAAACACGAGATATTACTGGACTGGCGTGGCACTGCTGCTTGCCCTGCTGTTCACCGGAGCGTACATGCTCAGAAAGAGGAGATCTGAGGAGGTTTATGAGATTGTCTCGCACGAAACGCTGCCGGAAGACCTGAGCGAAATCGTGGAAATAATCAGGCAGGCTGGAGGTAGGATAACCCAGAAAGAGCTGAGGCAGAAAACTGGCTACAGCGATGCCAAAATCAGCCTGATGCTCGCAGACCTCGAACGCAGAGGTGTTGTGGAGAAGGTCAAAAAAGGCAGGGGTAACATTATTTTCCTGAAAGATTAGCAATGTTCCGGTATATTCTTGATGCAGTGTACAGCTCGTCGATGTACACAAACTCGCCGTCGGAATGAAGATTTTCGCCCCTGGGACCGAGATAAAACGCTGGAATGCCTCTATTTCTCACATGCCTTATGTCCCCAACTCCGAGAGTTACAACGGCCTTGGGAACCATTCCCTCCCGCCTGATCGCACCGCTTATCAGGTTTACAAGCTGTCTGTCAAGGTCGGGATTCACTCCGTCGAGCATGTAGCCAAAAGGCCTGAGAAATCCGGTTACGAAGAAGTCCGTGCCCTCATACTGAAATTCATCCCTAAGGCTGCTCACGTCTATCCAGGGAGCCACCCGGATGTCGGCATCAATCTCACAGCGATCGGGAACGACATTGCGCTTTATGCCGGCCCTCACAACAGACGGATTGAAAACCGCATCGCCGCTACCCCTGAACTCCACCTCAAGGCCGATTCTGGAAATTTCGTCAAAAAACTTTTTTCTATCTCCCCTGATTTTCTCGAATCGATCTACCGTTTCGGTTATGATTTCCGATGCTCTGTAAACCGCTCCTTTCTTAACATCGGCCATTGCAGTGTGTCCGCTCTCTCCGTGAACCACGATTTTCAGAGCAACAACCGCAGCCTGAGCTATGCCTATTCTGTCAGAGCCGAAAGGTTCGCCAATGATTACGAAGTCGGGCTCCTCGTGCTTCATCACCTCTCCCAAGCCAAGCTTCCCCCCAATCTCCTCATCAGCCGTGAAGGCCAGTTTTACCCCAGATTCGGGCTCATGATCCAGAAACGCAGAGATTATGGAGGCAACACATCCCTTCGCATCGCAGCTTCCCCGTCCGTAGACCCTTCCACCCTCAATGACGGGTTTTAAGAGCGAGTCATCTGAGGGGACGGTGTCCAGATGAGACGTGAACAGGAATTCTGGGTCTCCTTTGGATATCTCAACAACAATGTTGAGCTTTCCGTCCTTACCGTAAATCCTCGTGCTGTAACTCGAAAAAAGGTTTTGAAGGTACTCCACGGCCCCCTCCGTATTGCCGGGAGGGTTTCGCGTGTCAATCTCTATCAGATCCTTCAGAATCTCAACTGTGTCCATGCAGTAGTTTCTCGATATCCCTCTCTTTAACAGTTTCTATTTTTATGCCCGCCTCTCCCAGATTTCTCCGCATCCCCTCCCCGACATGGAGTGCATAGACTACCTCAACACCTTCCCCCACGAGAAGATTTACAAGCTCGTGTTTTCGCCTGTGTTTTTCATGTCTGCCTGCATGCTCTCTGTGAGGGTTTTCAGCCAGCTTTGCATTCTTTCCGTCAGTGATGTAAAAATACCTCGCCCTTCCGAAGTGTTCCGAAACAAGCGTTCCATCATCTGTCGGGATTGCGACCTTCATAGTGAATATATATTCAAAATGATTTTAAGTAGCTTTCGGAGTCTGGTGAGATAATTCCAAGCTGAGAAGTTGTGCCACTCAGTATCCCGCAAAATTGAAAAACGCAGGCCACACCTTATCCGGTGGATTCAGAGAGAAAGTACGTTCTGGCTCTGCTCGGAACAGTTGTCGTCTGGGCTGCCTCGTTCATCTTCGTCAAGATAAGTCTCGGGGAGATTGGTCCTTTCAACCTCGCACTCTACAGGTTCCTGATGGCGGCTCCGGTGCTGTACATAATTATGAAGCTCTCCGGCAAGATCGTCCCTGTCTCAAAGAGGGACCTTCCGGGACTGGTTTTTCTTGCTCTGACTGGAGTTACACTGCTTTACGCCGTGCAGTTTCTCGCTCTCGTTTACACCACCGCAACCAACTCGTCCATCCTGATCAACACGTCCGCAATATTTGTTTCCGTTCTCTCGTTCACTGTCGGCGAAAGACTCACGGGCAGAAAGTTCCTGGCTCTGATCCTCGCGTTTTCAGGCGTTGTGCTTACGGCATCAAAGGGCAATCTGGACTTCATTCATGCCGAAACTCTGAAAGGAGATCTGCTGATGATTTTCGACGGCTTTCTGTGGGCGCTGTACACCCTCGCCGGAAAAAGACTCCTTGAGAAATACAATCCGGAAACCCTCACTGTCTATGCCTTCGCCATCGGAGCGGTTCTGCTCCTCCCCTTTGCGTATGTGGAAGGCATGGCCAATCCAGTCGCATTTTCCACGATGACCTGGGTCTCCATTACCTTCCTGGCCCTGTTCTGCTCGGTTTTTGGCTATGTTGTGTGGTATTCCGCTCTCTCAGCCATGGAGGCGACGAAAGTTGCGGTTTTTGTATACCTGATACCTCTTTTTACAGCGGTGATGGCGTATTTCACCATTGGAGAAGATATCGGGCTGTTCACGGTTCTCGGTGGAATCCATATAGTCCTGGGAGTGTATCTTGTCGAGAGGTCTTAGTTTGATTGAGAAAGTAAAAAGAAAAGTTAGCCCTTAAGCTTCAACTTCATAAATTGTTTGAGCAATTCATCCATCTCCGGAAATGCCCTGATCTCCCCATTCTTTATTTTACCGTAAATTTCATTCAGAATCATCCTGTGTTGATTGACGTAAACTTTATACATGAAATCAATTACTGGCTGATAATTTTCCTTATCACCCTCCGCCACAGCATCCAGATACATCGCTCTATCCTCCAAGCCGAGATAGAGTGTTGGATAACCATTTCTCTCCAGCACGAAGTTCATCAACGCTCTCGCAACCCTGCCGTTACCGTCCACGAAAGGATGTATGGTTACGAACTTCGTGTGAAGCAGTACGGCAAGCTCGAATGGGTGCATTGATCGCCTGTTTTTTCTGTACCACTCCACAAGCTCCCTCATGAGTTCCGGAACCTCAAAAGCTGGTGGAGGCTCATGCTCAGCTTTCTCTATCAGAACCTGAATTTTCCTGTATTCTCCGGGAGATTCGAGCAAATTTTCCATGATTATGGAATGCATCTTTTTAATGAGTCTCTCGGATACGTCTCCCTCATATTCTTCCAAGAAATCTCTCAGTTTTCTGAAATTCAATATTTCATAGACCTCTCTGACAGACTTGCCAGCAGGAGTTATGTTGTGCTCAAGCAGCTCTTCAGCCTGCCTTAGAGTTATGGTGTTGCCCTCAATTGCCGTTGTTCCCTGCACATATCTTGCGAAGACAGATTGCTCATATCTCTTCATCTCGTCTGGATAGTGCTCTCCAAATAGCCTGTAGCTGTAGTGAAGTTCCTCTAAATTGAGTGCTTTGTCATCATCGAGATACGAACGCTTCTTTTTCAGCCAGAAGTCCGTGAAGATGTTTAACTTAGCTATCTGATATTCACCCAATTTTTTGATGAACTGTTCTGTGGTTGTTTTCTCCAATCTGCCAACGTATACGGTAACAGATAGGTATTTATCGTTAACCCTAACCTTATCTTTGATGTAAACATATTTGTGGCCCCTGATGATCTTAATCTCCAGTTTTGCCATGCTATGTAATTTGGCAAAACAGATTAAAAATTTTTGGAAATGGGATTAACCTCTTACAAGCTTTCAATCCATAGATGTTTTCGTGACAGCCCTCCTCCAGAGAATTTCGTCCAGATTTAGTGCTGCTTTTATCCCATAAGCATCCTGGTATGAACACCACTCGGAGAACCGCACCAATCTCCGTCGCATGGCTTTCACATACTTCCTGTCCCAGCTGGACATCCCAATCTGGAGAATAACGTTCTTGATGTCATCTTCCGTCCAGAAAACAGAAAAAGAGCAAGAGCCGCCGGCGGGATTCGAACCCGCGGCCTGGTGATTACGAGTCACCCGCTCTGACCAGCTGAGCTACGGCGGCACGCTCACATCTTGGAGCTTATTCTGCTGTTGCAGATCGCACAGTATATACCATCAGGGGTATTTAAAAAATACGCCTGATTGTTGCAGACAGGACATCTCATCTCCCCCATCATACTACGATATCACCGTACTTCCTGACATAATCCACGAGCCCACCCTCGTCCAGAATCCGTATCATGATTTCCGGAAGCGGTTTCGCCTGAATCTCAATGTCCTTTGTCAGGTTTCTGATAATACCTGTCGAGAGATCAACCTCAAGGTCATCCTCGGAGTCAATCTGGTCAGTATCGGCAATCAGCACAGGGAGGCCAACATTTATTGCATTGCGGTAAAATATTCTTGCAAAGGATTTGGCAATTACCGCCGAAATTCCGGCAATCTTGATTGCAAGAGGAGCGTGTTCCCTGCTGCTGCCCATCCCAAAATTCTTTCCGGCAACTATAAAATCTCCGGGCTTCATCTTCGATGGAAAATTAGGGTCAGCATCCTCCATAACGTGCTTGGCAAGCTCCGGCATGTTGCTCCTCAAATGATAGTACCGGCCGGGTGTGATGTGGTCAGTCGAAATATCATCTCCAAACTTCCAGGCTCGCCCTCTTAATTTCATTGACCCCACGTCATGGACGCTTTTTTTAAAGATTTTGATAAGTTCATTATGACTGTAATATCCCGAAATAATTTCACTCTTCAAACAACCACCTCCCGCTAAACTCGAACACCCTTTCGGCAGGCAACTTTCTCAGAAACGCCTGATAAGGAGTCTCAAGCTCATCAAAATTCAGGCTCATGTGAGGCTTCACGTGATTGTACCAGTAAACAAATTCCTCAACAGAATTAAACAAGCTTAGCTTCTGCTCCATCAGGCCAAAGAACCTCTCTATCTTCCCGTTGGTTTGAGGGTGGTTTACTCTGGCAACAATGTGCTTAACTCCATTCTCCTTCAGGAATTCTTTAAACCTGTGCTTAGCTTTCTCTCTGCTTTTTGCAGCAACAAATTGGGTTCCGTGATCGGTAAGAATTTCATCTGGAATGCCATATTCAGCGAATCCTTCTCTGAGTACCTTAATCGTGTTCTCTGTAGTTGCTGAATCAAAAACACCGTAGCAGGTTATGAAGCGAGAATCATCATCCATGAAGGCTATTATCCACTCTTCTCCAAGCCTTTTCCAGTCTCCCTGCCACAGACTCATGGAATGAGTTCTTTCAAATCGAACCCATTTCCTCCTCTTCTTCTTGTTCATGTTCCCCTCTACCAAACCGTGTTTGAGTAAAACTTTGTATATGGTGTTGTGAGGGATGTGGATATTGTAATCTCTTTCTATCAGCTTTTCCAGCAGTACCGGGCTGAGTCTATATTTGTTGTAGGTTTGCAGGATTACTTGTTCTGTCTCTTTGGGTATTAGCTTTGGTTCCCTTCCCGGTTGTTTTAATTCTGGTATCTTGCCTGTTTCTTCGTATTGCTTCTTGATCTGGTAAATTCTTCTTGGTGTTACTCTCATTACAGCCGCTATTTCTTTGACTGGAGTTCCCTTGTTGAGCTGCTTGATGATCCATTTGATTTTCTTGTTCGTTAGTTTTCTCACAAGAGTTGGGTTTAGGGTTGTGAAATAATTTTGGGATACTACAATAAGTTCATTATGACTATGTCAAATTTTAAATAATATGCCTGCGAAAAAAGGGAGGGTGGAATTCAATGTCTGCTACAATTGTCGTTGGTGGATTCTGGGGTGACGAAGGAAAGGGAAAGATAATAGCGCACATTGCACACTCCGATAAACCGAAAGTAATTGCAAGAGGTGGTGTAGGGCCAAATGCAGGGCATACAGTGGAATTCGATGGAAAGTCGTTCGGTATTCGAATGATCCCTTCCGGCTTCGTTTACGGTGATGCGAAGCTCCTGATCGGAGCTGGAGTTCTCGTCAATCCAGAAGTTTTTCTGAACGAGGTTAAAATGCTCAATGTGGAGGAGCGGGCAAGAATCGATTACAGGTGTGCAATCATCGAGCCAAAGCACATTGAAGCTGACAAAAGCTCGGAACACCTTGCAGGCAAAATAGGAAGCACGGGGAGCGGATGTGGGCCGGCAAACGCAGACAGAGTGATGAGGGTCGCCAGACTTGCAAAGGACGTTGTGGAGCTCCAGCCATTCCTTACCGACGTTCCCCTCGAGGTAAATGAGACGATTGACAGCGGAGAGTTCGTCCTGATAGAGGGTTCTCAGGGTTTTGCCCTAAGCCTTTACTACGGAACCTACCCATACGTAACATCCAAGGACGTTTCGGCATCGTCAATAGCCGCAGACGTTGGAGTCGGGCCAACGAAGATAGACGATGTGGTCGTCGTTTTCAAAACATTCCCTACAAGGGTCGGTTCAGGTCCATTCCCGACAGAGATGAGCCAGGAGGAGGCAGAAAGCCTCGGAATAGTGGAGTACGGGACAGTCACGGGCAGGAGGAGAAGGGTCGGATGGTGGGACCCGGAGCTTGCGAGATACTCGGCCATGATCAACGGAGCGACGCAGATTGCCATAACCGGAATTGACAGACTCGACAAGGAGTGCTATGGGGTGACCGAGTGGGGAAAACTGACACCAAAGGCAAAGGAGTTTGTTGAAAGAGTTGAGGATGACACGGGCGTTCCCGTTACACTCATTTCAACCGGCCCATCTCTCGAACAGATAATTGATCTGAGAGATGAAAGACTCTGATTGCCTTTTTTAATCCCCATTATTCAGCATCAAAAACTTAATATTTTGCGGTGTGAGAGGTGGAGCGTTATGAGGAGGAAACTTCTTGAAATTCTCGCATGCCCTGTTTGCAAAGGAGATCTTGACGTGGAAGTCGAGGAGGAGAACGAAGAAGAGATAGTGTGGGGACGATTGATCTGCAAGTCCTGTGGGGCTGAATATCCGATTGAGGATGGGATACCAAACATGCTTCCCCCTGAACTGAGGGAGACGGTATGAAGTTCATAGTGGTTACAGGAGGAGTGATGAGCGGCCTCGGAAAGGGCATCACAGCAGCGAGCATAGGCAGAATTCTCGTGGACATGGGTTACAGGGTCGTGCCGATAAAAATCGATCCGTACATAAACATCGATGCCGGGACCATGAACCCGTTCCAGCACGGCGAGGTTTACGTGCTTAAAGATGGAACAGAAGTCGATCTCGACCTCGGACACTACGAGCGGTTCATAGGAATGGAGCTTACCGGAAAACACAACATCACGACCGGAAAGATATACAGAAATGTGATCGAGAAGGAGAGAAAGGGCGAGTATCTCGGTCAGACTGTCCAGATCATACCTCACGTTACCGACGAGATCAAGCGGTGGATAAGGAGTGTTGCAGAAGAGAAAAACGCAGATATCTGTCTCATCGAGGTTGGCGGAACGGTTGGAGACATCGAGAGCATGCCGTTTCTTGAAGCAATAAGACAGATGCACAACGAAGAGAAAGAGGAGGATTTCCTGCTCGTCCATGTAACTCTCGTTCCGCTCGACAGCGGTGGCGAGCAGAAGACAAAGCCAACACAGCACAGCGTCAAGGAGCTGAGGAGCCTGGGACTCCATCCCGATGTTATCGTCGGAAGGTGCGAGGAGGAGCTGACCGAAAGCACCAAGAGAAAAATTTCGCTCTTCTGTGATGTTCCCGTCGAAGCGGTTGTAAGCGCGAAAAACGCAGACGACATTTATGAGGTTCCACTGCTTTTCAAACAGGAAAAGCTCGACAGATACATTGCCGAAAAACTGAGACTGAATCGGGCCAAAAGCGAGAATAGGTGGGAGGAGTTCGTTTCAAAACTTAAAAACGCCGGTGAAAACGTAACAATCGCCATTGTCGGCAAATACATGGATGTCAGAGATGCGTACATAAGCATAAGGGAGGCCCTCAAAATAGCCGGAGTTTACAGCGGCACGAAGGTCAGCTATCTCTGGATTGACAGTGAGGACTTCGAGGATTTTGAGGAGATTGAGATTGAGGCAGACGGAATACTTGTGCCGGGTGGATTCGGTTCAAGGGGTGTTGAGGGCAAAATAATGGCGATCAAATACGCCAGAGAAAACAACATACCGTTCCTCGGCATCTGTCTCGGATTTCAGCTTTCTGTCATAGAATTCACCAGAAATGTCCTCGGATACGATGGGGCAAACAGCACGGAGTTTGATGAAAATACACCCCATCCTGTTATCGACCTGCTTCCGGAGCAGAAGGAGATAGATGAACTGGGAGGGACGATGAGGCTGGGAGACATAGAAATAACTCTCAAGGAGAACACAATTGCCCACAGTCTCTATCAGACCGAAAAAATCCTGGAAAGGCACAGGCACAGGTATGAGGTCAATCCGGAATACATAGCCGAGCTTGAGAAAAACGGGCTTGTTTTTTCGGGTTACTCAGACGGTGGAAGGAGGATGGAAATCCTGGAGATTCCAGAAAAAAGATTCTTCCTCGCTACCCAGTTCCATCCGGAGTTTAAGGCCAAGCCATTTGCCCCATCACCACCGTTTGTCGGGTTTGTTAGGGCTGCGCTGGAATACAGGAGGGAAATGAATGGTTAAAGTTGAAAGATTTGTGGAAAAAGCAATTCAGGAGATTAAGGAACAGGTTGGTGACGGAAAGGCAATCATAGCGTTATCCGGAGGAGTTGACAGTTCCGTTTGTGCTGTTCTGGCTTACAGAGCCATTGGAGATAAGCTGATACCCGTTTTTGTTGATACGGGGCTTATGAGAGCAGGCGAGCCAGAGAGGGTGAAGGAAATCTTCGGGTACATGAATCTCAAATTTGTGGATGCGAGGGACGAGTTCTTCAATGCTCTGAAGGGTGTTGTTGATCCGGAGGAAAAGAGGAAGGTCATAGGAGAGCTTTTTGTCAGGGTATTTGAGAAGGTTGCGGAAGAGGAAAAAGCCGATTATCTCATTCAGGGAACGATATACCCGGACATAATAGAGAGCCAGGGCGGGATAAAGAGCCACCACAATGTCGGCGGTTTCCCCACACACTACACGTTTAAAGGGGTCATAGAGCCTCTGAGGGAACTGTACAAGGACGAGGTCCGAGAGGTAGCGAGATACATTGGACTGCCAGAAGAGATCTCAGAGAGGATGCCATTCCCCGGACCGGGGCTGGCTGTGAGGGTGCTCGGAGAAGTCACGCCGGAAAAGGTCGAAGTGGTCAGAAGGGCGAACAAAATTGTCGAGGAGGAGCTCAAGGACATTCCGAAGTGGCAGGCATTCGCAGCAGTCATAGGGAGAGCCACAGGTGTCAAGGGCGATGAGAGGGTTTACGGCTACATAATATCAATAAGAGCGGTTGAGAGCAGGGACGCCATGACTGCAGAACCCCTCAGGCTTGATTACGAAATCCTCAGGAGAATCATGAGAAGGATAACAGAGGAGATTCCTGAGGTTGTGAGAGTCGTGTATGATATAACTCCAAAACCACCCGCCACGATCGAGTATGAGTGAGATCATCGAGAGGGAAAAGAAGGTATTCATCCAGTTTTTTAACAGATATCCAATCGTAATCGAAAGAGCGAAGGGGTGCTGGATTTTTGACGAAGACGGGCGAAAATACCTTGACCTCATAGCAGGAATTGCCTGCGTGTCGGTGGGCCATTCCAACGAATACGTGATTGAAAGGGTGAGAGAGCAGGCTGAAAAGCTCATCCACGTTTCAAACCTGTTTTACACCAAGCCCCAGGTCGAGCTTGCGGAGAAACTTGCTGAGATAAGCGGAATGGATAGATTCTTTTTCACGAATTCAGGGACCGAGAGTGTAGAGGCTGCCTTAAAAATAGCCAGGAGAGTTACAAGCAGAAAGAAATTCGTCTCGTTCACGGGCGACTTTCACGGCAGGAGTATGGGTGCGCTTTCAGTAACATGGAAGGAAAAGTTCAGGGAGCCGTTCATGCCTCTGATAGAGCCGGTGAGCTTTGCAGAATTCAACTCATTAGAGAGTCTGGAAAATGCTGTGGACGGAGAGACCGCGGCGGTGATAATGGAACCCGTTCAGGGAGAGGCAGGAGTATATCCTGCGAAAAAAGAATTCATGAAAAGGCTGTTTGAGCTTAAGGAGGAGCATGACTTTCTCATAATCTTCGATGAGGTGCAGACCGGATTTGGCAGAACCGGGGAGTGGTTTGCCAAGGATATCTACGGGTTCGAGCCAGACATCATGACCCTCGCAAAGGCCATGGGCAACGGGTTCCCCATCGGGGCGGTTGCCGTAAGCGAGGAGGTGCATTCCGGAATCCAGAAGGGAGATCATGGATCAACGTTTGGCGGAAACCCGCTCGCATGCTCGGCATCTCTCGCAACCATAGAGTACATGGAGCAGAACAACCTTCTGGAGAATTCGAGGAAAATGGGGGAGAGATTCAGAAAGGGACTTGAAGGTTTTGACTTCGTTCAGGATGTGAGGGGCTTCGGGCTGATGGTTGGTCTTAGTGTAAGTGATGCGAAGGGTTTTTCCCAGTTTGCCATGGGCAGAGGTGTGCTTGTAAACGCAACATCCGAGAGAGACGTGAGAATAATCCCGCCACTGACAATAAGCAGAGAAGAAGTTGATCTTGCCCTGTCAGTTTTCGAAGAGTTTGCCCACTAATTTTTTCCCTCCAGTTTTTTCACATGCTTGAGGACCATGTTCCTCTCGAAGTAGTCGAGAATATTCCTCCAGGCCGGTTTCTTGCCCCTGTAAACTGGAGAGTGTTCAACAATCATGTCAATGTTGTAACCCCTGCCCAGAAGCTCGGAGATCAGCTCATCCCTTCTGTCGAAATGCTCGAGAAATTCAGTCAGGAGAGCTTCAATGTTCTCCCTGCCCTCGACAGGTTTGCGGTGGGATGGAACAATCACCGTGAAATCGTAGTCAAAAAGAATCTCTATGCTCTTCTTGAACATCTCCGGATCGCTCTCCGGATTTCCATACCAGGGGCCAAATGGTGTCAGGTCTATGTCAGCCGAAAACAGAATTCTGCCATCGATCAGGAAGAGGTGCATGTCCACCGTGTGTCCCTCAGTCTTTATCAGCTCAACCTCGTGGTTTTTCGTGCTGAAATCGTGGCTTTCATCATACAGAATGCCGCTGAAGTCCCTCAGACCGGCCATGTTTCTTGCAAAATCCATCCACTCATCCGCGACTTCCGGAGCAAACCTTCTGGCAAGCTCTTCCACCGTCGTGGCCGGATGCGGAGTGTATACGCTCTTCCCGTATTTTTCAGCAAGCCATGCTCCGGATGCGTGGTCGGGATGTGTGTGGGTGAGAACAAGCTCGTCGAATCTGTCAAGAACTGCCTCAAGCCTGTCCTTTCCGCAGCTTGAATCAATCAGAAGATTATCGACAAGCAGACAGTTGCAGTAGGGAAACCTGCCCCTGTTCTGACCCTCGATGAGGTAAACACCATCTGCAAGCTTCACATGCTCTCTGTAAAAAATCAGAATAAATACATTATTTCGCCAGGGGTTCAACTTGAGACAAAAATGCAGATATGTGTTAAAATTTTTCACACTTTTTTTATATTCCGGCCCGCATTTTCTGCAGGAGTGGAGCGCAGAATACTGACGGTGTCCATCGCAAGATTCGCGGATTCAGTGGGAAGTGGTATGGCCTATTTTGCACTGCCAATTCTGATTTCGTCACTTTCAGTATACAGCCTTCCAATAGACCTTGTCTCAGGCATAGTCATATCCATCTGGGGTCTTGTGGCAACTCTCGTTCAGCCTCTGGCAGGAAAGGTGATTGAAAGATCATCAAGACCGAAGAAAATCCTCTCACTCTCTCTGCTGCTCACGGCAATCCTAATTTTCTTCTACACATCCATAAGGACGGTTGAGGAGCTTCTTTTCCTCAGGGTCGTGCTTGGAATTATTGAAAGCTTTCTCATGGTATCGAGCCTCACGCTCGTCATTTCTCTTGCTGGAAAGAAGAAGGGGCAGAGCTTTGGTATCTACAACACGTTCACAGATCTGGGGTTTTCGATTTCTCCCATCATGGCGGGCATTCTCATAAGCCTCAACCTGAACATTGTATTTTACATATCGGCATTATTCGTTCTGGTATCCTCCATGGGCGTATTCATGCTGGTGGATGAGCCCGAAATTTCGGAGATGAAAAAGAGAAAGGGCGGTTTCAGAGATGTCAGCAGGGAGATATATCCCATCCTCGTGTCTCTAATGTTCGTCGTTGCACTCATGTCCTCAATAGTACCCCTCGAAAACTCGTTCCTCGAGAGGCTGAGCATCACCCCGCTGGAATTCGGGCTGTCCTTCAGCATCTACCTCATCACCAGAACACTATCAAACACCTATGCCGGATATCTGACAGACAGGCACGGTGGACTGAAATCGTACACAATCTCGTCTCTCCTGATATCAGTTACTTCCCTCCTGATTCTGATTCCGAACATCTACGTTTTTCTCGGTGTCAGGTTCATTCAGGGGTTTATCGTGGCGCTTGTTTACACATCAGCCACAGTCACCATAGCCGAGAGGAGCGGTCTGAGCTATGCAATGTCCATGAGCATTCTCTCCTCTGTTATAACCGCAGGATTGACCGCTGGCCCGCTGATCGCCGGTATGATGAGTGGATACGTTGGTTTCGAATCGCCATACATACTCTTCTCCCTGCTTATATCGGTGCCTGTCGTTCTTCAGACCCTGAAAAATAAAAGGGGTCAGTTCCAGCCCCTGAAGTCGTAATATTCCTTAAGCTGGAGCTCAACATCAGGGACGTTGCCCTCGCTTCCACCATCCACAGGCTGCAAAATTATCTCGGGTAGCCTGTCATGGTCCCTTCCCCTCCCAGCAAGCTCGTTGAATCTCCTCTTCGCCAGGAAGGTCGTCTCTCCGATTTCATATATCCTCTCAACAGAGTAATCCACTCCGAGTCCATGGGTGAGAAGGGAGGCTATGTGGGACGGCTTTGCAGGGACGAATGCACACATTACGAGAGAATTGAAAATCTCCGTGAAGTTCTGCATTCTGGCAGTTATTATTCCCTTACCCCTGTTTTCGAATCTGTCCTCGCTCTCAATGCCGTATGCTTTTATTTTCAGGCCCATCTCGACATTGTACATCTGGTGGGGCAGGTGGCATGCTCCTCTGTTGTTTGTCGCATAGGCCACCGCAAGGCTGAAAAACGCCCTCGGATCATGCATCGGTATCTCAAGGCCCCTGACGTGGGCTGCAATTCCGTTCAGGCCGAGCTTCTGCTCAACCCTCATCGTACCCTCTGCGAGGAGGTCGCCGTTCCCCCTTCTGAACGCTATGTCGTGTAGAAGGCTGACAGCCCCTTCAGCATCACCGAACCTCACTCCAAAGTCAGCAAGGTTGTTTTCAGTGAGATACATCGCCATGCCGATGGTAACTCCTGCCGAAATCGTGTCCATACCAAGGGCGTTGGCAGCGTGGTTCATCTCAATCAGCTTCTCTCCAGAATCAATCATCAGAAGAGAGCCGAAAGATGCGAGGGTTTCATATTCCGGCAGATGATATTCTCCCCCATTGTAATCGAGGACCTTGCCGCACCTTATTGCACATCCCATGCACCCGTCGTGTTTCTTGAGGTACTTCTCCACCAGATAGTTTGCGGAGATTTTCTCAGCTTTACCGAAAACTCCGGAGGTGAAATACCTGACGGGCAGATCACCGAACATCTCCGCCGACTCAACGTAACCCCCCGTACCCACTTCCTTAAGCATGTTTGCCGTGAAGTTCTCCTTTATCCTGTCGGCAAGCTGCTTTACGGCATCTCTGTAAGCTTCCGGGTTCTCGGGTTCCGGAGTGAATTCATCCTCCTTCAGCACCGCAATACCCTTGAGATTTTTGCTGCCCATAACCGCCCCCATTCCAGTTCTTCCGGCTGCTCTCGAGTTGTCGACCAGAACGCATGCATACCTCACCAGATTTTCCCCAGCCGGACCAATCACTGCTGTTGACGCTTCGCCTTCGTCTTTCATTATCTCTTCCTGAGTCTCGTAAGTCGTCTTACCCCAGAGGTGGTCTGCTTCTCTGATTTCAGCCCCATCAGAGCTGACGGTTAGGTAAACTGGCCTGTTACTCTTTCCCTCAATGATCAGTCCATCCCATCCTGCCCTCTTGATGTACGTTGCAATTCTGCCCCCAACGCTGCTTTCACCCCACGCATAAGTGAGGGGAGACCTTGCCGTGAACTGCAGTCTTGAACATGAAGGGGCTGAGGCGGTGAGCGGGCCAGTCATGAGAATCAGCGGGTTCTCAGGGCCAAGTGGGTCGGCGCTGTACGACCCCATGTCGAGATGCAGGTTCACGGCCAGACCGCCACCACCGAGAAACTCCCTGTAAAGGTCTTTTCCGGGCCTGAAGGTTTTAACATCTCCGCTTTCAAGATTGATTCTCAAAAGCTTTCCTGTATACATCATCCAATCACCTTTCCGATAATCTCGAAAAGCTCATCCTCTTCAGGCACAAAAGGTCCGGTAACTATGCAGCTATCCTCCATCGCCCTTTTCACTATCCCTTCGCTGTTTTTCCTGATTTCGGAAGAATCGTAATGGCCCTCCACGCTGAATCTCGAATACAGATTCTGCATCAGGGCCATGACATCCATGCCTGTCTCATGCGAAAGCTCAGCGACCCTCTCAATACCTTTTTCAGCATAATATTCGAGAACCGGTTTCAGATATACTGCAACCGCAATCCCGTGGGGCATGTTCAGAACCGCTCCGGTGGCGTGTGCGAGAGCATGCACTACTCCAACCTGGGAGTTGCTGAAAGCCAGACCTGCAATCGTGGCGGCCAGGTGCATGTTCTCTCTCGCCTTCCTGTCACCCTCAGCCGATTGTTCAAAGCTATCAGCGATGAGCCTTACAGCCTTCACAGCGAGAGCATCGCTGAAGGGATTGCTGAAGGTTGAAAGGTAAGCCTCAACCGCATGGCTCAGAGCGTCGAAGCCCGAAGAGATTGCGATGCTTTCCGGCATTTCGTAAACGAAGACTGGATCAACCAGAGCAATCTCGGGCATCGCCTTTTCGTTTGCCATTACAATCTTCCTTCTCTCGCCCCTGTCCTTGAGAACTATTGCCCAGGTTACCTCACTGCCCGTTCCGCTTGTGGTGGGTATCGCAACCAGCTTCATCCTGCCGGAATAGCCCATTTCCTCGAGATCGGTGAAGGGTGTTATCTCCTCAGGAGGAATGTCAAGCTCTGCAAGAATCCTTGCTGCCTTCGCAACGTCAAGAACGCTTCCACCACCGAGGGCCACGATGAAATCCGGTTCAATTTCCCTGAGTCTCTCAGCCACATCCTCTGCGTCCTCTCTGTACGGCTCTCTTGCAGGGAGATAAATCCTCCCGGCAAAATCAGCGTAATTTTCCAGAATTTTTGAAAATTTTTCACCCACAACCTCGTCCGAGATCAGAACAGCTCTCTTACCCTGCAACCTTTCAAGAAATTCGACAGAGTCCTCCCCGAAGACGATTTTTGGAGATAAAAAATTCCACATGGACATCTACTCCGGCAGCTCTGTTTCGACCTTCTGAGCCACCTCTACGAGGGCTTTGGCAGCCTTGGCATACCTCATGACCTTCGCCATATTCCCCCTGAGCTTGAACTTGCCGGTTACAAGCCCCTTTATGGGGTCTATCTCGCCGTTTAAAAGCTTCTTCCAGTTCGAATACTTCCCCCTGAACTCGAACGCCGCACTCACCTGGGAAGGGTCCTTCACCATGTACCCGTCTCTGGCCTTTCCATGGTAGAGGTCGAGGTAGATGTACATCGGCTCAGTCAGCCCCTCGTCCGGCTCCACCACAAAAAGAAAATCCCCTTCCCAGTCCTTTGCAGCCTGTGCATACTCTTCACTTTCGTTCAGCAACCTCATGTACTCCTTTACCCATTCTTCGGAAAACAGCTTTGGCATAGAGTAAATTGAAATCAAAAATAATTAAATTTAACGCTCAATGGAACTTAAAATTTACATCGGACAGAGTTCTCCATGGTCATCATGTTCGTCTTCATCGGGAAGATTGTCAAGACCGAGTCTTTTCAGATCTTCTACCCTCCCATTCTTTTTCAGATAGTCTGCAATTGCCCTTTTCAGCGCATCTGCAGCGAGATTTGAGCAGTGCATTTTCTGGGGAGGTAAACCCCCGAGAGCTTCAGCAACGGTCTGCTTTGTGATCTGCAATGCCTCCTCGAGCGTTTTGCCCTTCGCAAGTTCTGTCGCCATGCTGCTGGTTGCTATCGCCGCACCACAGCCAAATGTCTGGAATTTTATGTCAACGATTCTGTCATCCTCAACCTTGATGTACATGGTCATTAAATCTCCGCATACAGGGTTACCCACGGTTCCAACACCATCAGCGTCCTCTATAACGCCAACGTTCCTGGGATTCCTGAAATGCTCAAGGACCTTTTCACTATACAAGTCAATCACCCCCTTTCTTCCTTTTCATGTAAAGAGGAGACATCATCCTCAACCTCTCGATGACGGGTGGGAGCTTTTCAAGGACATAATCCACGTCCTCTTCCCTGCTCCACCTTCCGAGACTGAAAACGACACTTCCATGTGCCTCCTCATGCTTGAGACCTATCGCCATGAGTACATGAGAGGGCTGTAGTGTTTTTGAAGTGCATGCCGAGCCTGTGGATGCCTGAATATCCTCCATATCAATGCTTAGAAGTATTGACTCACCCTCTATGTAGCTGAACCTGAAACTGGCGTTGTTCGGGAGCCTCTCAACGGGATGTCCGTTGAGATACGTGTCCTCAATCTTTAGCATTCCCTCAATCAGCCTGTCCCTCATTTTCTGAAGTCTTTCAGATTCTGCCCTCCATTCCTCGCTCGCAATCTCTGCAGCTTTTCCAAAACCGGCTATTCCTGCCACGTTCTCCGTTCCACCTCTGAGGCCTCTTTCCTGCCCGCCACCCAGTATGACCGGGTTCACCCTGACACCCTTGCGAATGTACAGCGCCCCAACACCCCTCGGGCCATAGATGTCGTTTGAGGAGAGTGTGAGCATATCCACGCCAAGTTTTTCAACATCAACCTCTATCTTTCCGAGGCTAGCGGTGGCATCCACATGAAACGCACAGTCAAAAATCTCCCTGATTTTCTCAATATCCTGAATCGTCCCTATTTCGGGATTCGCATGCTGGACTGACACCAGAATCGTATCATCCCTGATAAGATTCTCGAGCTCATCAGGCCTGACCTTTCCATGGCTGTCAACCGGTGCGAAGTCCACTTCGAATCCGTTCTTCATCAGAAACTTGGCAGAATTGATTATGGAGATGTGCTCAATTGCGCTCACCACAATGTGCCTGCCCTTATTTTTGTTCCTCATCACATACCCGATCACTGCAAGGTTGTTGGATTCAGTTGCTCCACTCGTAAAGATTATTTCAGAGCTGTCCGCATTTACAAGCCCGGCCACCTTGGCTCTCGCATCTTCCACAATCTGTCTCGCCTCAAGACCCTTCGAATGAATTGATGACGGGTTTCCGGGATGCCTGAAATACTTCAGCATCTCCTCGATTACACGTTCATCAACCGGAGAACCGGCCACATAGTCCATATACGGCATTTTTCAGACACCTCTCTGAATTCTGATTATGAATATTCCATCATCTTCCTCAACACTTAAAACTTTATGTCCGGCCCTCTCAGCCCACTCGGGAATATCCTTTCTGGCTGAGGGGTCGTCGGCAAGAACCTCGATAACGTCCCCAACTTCGACCTCTTCTATCGCCTTTCTCGTGAGGAAAAGAGGCATGGGACAGAACATACCAATGCAGTCCACAGATTTCTCTTTCATCACGAAATTAACAATGTTAATTTATATATTGGTTTCGCTGGAGTTACAGAAAATTAAAAACCGTATTCGTAAACCTCGGCGTTTTCAACGGCCTCCTCTTCCTGAAGGTTGCAGAAACCCTCGAATCTCATGACGTCTTCAGGAGTTGTTTTGGTAACGGGATGCCTCGACATAAGCAGAGAACAGCAGTCCTCGTAAGGGAGAATGGAGATTTCGTAAGTGCCTATTTTCCTCGCAACCTCGATTATCTCATCCTTGTCAAGTCCAATGAGTGGTGTGAGAACAGGGTATTGTGCTGCTTCATAAATCGTTCGCATGTTGTCGAGTGTCTGGGATGCAACCTGTCCGAGATTGTCCCCGGTGAAAATTGCCTTGGCGTTTTCTTTCTCAGCAATCATCGATGCCATCCTCATCATGCTCCTCCGGTAAACCACCATTCTGTAATCGGCAGGTATCTTTGCTATAATCTCCCTCTGAATCTGCACAAATGGAACCATGTATAGCTTGATCCTGTGATACTCCGAAAGTTTTCTGGCGAGATCATGAATCTTCTTCCTGACGGAAGGAGAATGAATCGTGGAATTGAAGAAGTGCACCGCCACAACTTCCGCCCCTCTCTTCATCGCCATGAATGCTGACACGGGGCTGTCGATACCTCCGGAAATCAGGGTGACCACCTTGCCCGAAACTCCTGTCGGCAGACCGCCAACACCTTCAATTCTCCCGGAGTAAACGTAAGCGTGATCTTTTGAGATTTCTATGTAAACCGTGTTTTCCGGATTCCTGAGATCAACCTTCAGATTTTTCTTCGCCCTGAGTATCCTTTCGCCAATCAGCCTGTTCACTTCCATCGAGTTCATGGGGAACTCCTTGTAGCTTCGCTTCGTCTCAACCCTGAACGTACCTGAGTCGGGCGCAAACTCTATCGCCTTTTCTGCAATCAGTTCAACGTCAGGCTCAACCATCTCTGCAAGTGCAGAATATTTAACTCCCGGAGTTTTCCTCAGCACGTTTTCGATCCTTTCCTCCCCGGAATCGATCACAATCCTTCCGTACTCTCTCCTGATTTTTATGCTGTCATCACCAAGCTTCCTTTTGAGGTTGCTGACTAACTTCTTCTCAAAATAGCTCCTGTTTTTCCCCTTCAATGCGATTTCCGAGTAATGAACGACGTACACCCTCATGCTCTTGCCTTCAACCCCTTTATCCTCCTCGCTTCCTCGACTATTTTCTCAATCTCTGAGTTTAACCTTTTCTCGAAGTCTGGTTTCCGGTATTCCTGAAAGACATCAATGTCAGACACCTTCATGATTTCGATCCAGTTTTCCCTCGGCATGAGGACGTACTCTCCAGCGTAGCTCTCAGCAACCCTCTCAGCCTCTTCTTCGCTTTTGAACTTGACTGATGTGTAGATTCCAAGCGTGTTCTTTTCTCCCTTGAAAATGTACAGCTTCACGCTCTTGCCGCTGACAAAGCCGAAGAAGTGGTCGGTTGACTTATCAAAGCCCATCTGCTCAAACCTTTCAATGAGGTCCTTGGGCAGATCGTCCATCAGACACCCGCACAGCGCCTTGACTTCCTGTTTTCTTATCGCTGTCTCAATTCTGACGAATACGTCCTTTGGAAATCCTATGACCACCTCTTCCCTCCTGTAATTCCCAATCTCCCTCGCTCCCGGGCAGAGGAAGGATATGTTCGGTTCGCCTGTGTCTCTCACTCTTGCAGTCGCTTCTCCACAAACCGCAGTTTCTCCAGCGAACTGCGCCTTGAGCTCCTCATCGAACAGGTTCTTGTAGTAAGAGGAAATCCGCATTATTCTGTCAGGTGTTGCCACAACGAGCACCACATCACATTCCTGACCCCTGTACGGCTCAAGCACTATGCTCCTCGTTTCGCCCTCTTCAGCCATTTCGGTGACAAAGCCGAGAGAGACCAGCGCTCCGGCACACATCAGATTGAATTCGTTGATTACAATCCTCTCTCCATGCTCTGCTACTATCCTGACGGCCTCACAGAACCGGTATTCGCCCTCAGCGTCCATTTCTTCCTTTCTAAAGATGACTGCTACGGGATTGAGCGGGATTTCAAAGTAATCTCTGAAGTTCAATCCTCCACCTCCACCCCGTATTTTTCGGCAATATCTTTAAAAGCATTTGCAACCTTCTCGAGTTCCTCCCACGAAAGCCCGTAGGTATTCACCTTGAAGTTTTTGGTCATGCCAGCCTGCACACCAAAGACTCCCCTTTTCTTCAGTTCATGATACAGGAAGTAGCCCTTCTTCTTGTGGCTTTTTGCTATGCTGTGGAACGCAGGAGACTCGAAATGCATCAGCGTGTGATTCTTGGGCCTCTCACCTATGAGCTGGAGCCCCTCGATTTTTTCCATCTCCCTCACGAACCATCTCGCCTTCTCAACCTCTTCATCCCAGTGCTTAACCCTTTCGACCACCTTCGGAAATGAGGCCATCAGCGTTATGACTGGCAGTCCGTAAACCGGTGAGCATCCAAACATGGATAGCTCCTTCTTTGTAAATGCTCTGCCGCTCCATTCTCCCCTGACCTTTGACGTCTGAAAAGCCCGGTCAGCAAGCTCGTAATTGGTGGCAAGAATGCCAATTGGAGCGGTGGCTGCCCAGCTTTTGTGACCGCTACCAACTATAAAGCTCGCTTTCAGCTTCTTTCCATTTATCTCCATAAGACCGGAGGTGTATGCTGTGTTCAGAACGAGAGGTATTTCATATTCCTCACAAATCCTACCCACCTTCTCCGCATCGGCCAGATTGCCGTACCTGTAATCAACATGGGTCAGGAGGGCAATGTCCGGATACCTACCCGTTTCCTCCTTCACCCTTTCAAAGGTCTGAGCATAACCCTCAGGATTTATTCTGAAATCGGGATAACCCGAATTGGGAACCTCATATATTTTCATATCGTTCAGTTCAGCCGCAATGTATGATGTGTAGTGTGCGAGTGAGTCGAGAACGAGAGTGCCGCCCTTGAAGGCGGACATTATAACGAATTTTGCGTGTCTCGCCCCCGCAGTAAACCTGGCAGTATCCATTCCGAGAAATTCGGCAACATCCTGTTTGAGCTGATTTATCGGAGGATTTTTTATGAGATCAACCCTGCCTTCAAGACAGACGTCACAGACAGAGTAACCATCTGCCCAGCTTAAAAGTATTTTTTTCGCCTCCTCAGTCAAAATTCCGCCTCTCTGGATGGGATGTATGTTTATCATCCCCTCAGAGATTCTCTTCAGGTTGTTCGGGTGATATCTCGACAGCTCCATCCCTCTCCTTAACGGTGTTTAGTTATTTAAATTTTGCTCGCTATTATCACGAGAGACGCAAACCCGATGCTCGCAGTTATTGCCATTCTCAGAAATCCGGGGGAGCATCTCTTCGAGAGGTAATACCCGATGAGCGATCCAACCAGTCCCGCCGGAATCAGCTG
Organism: Geoglobus acetivorans; assembly: GCF_039641995.1. Lineage (NCBI taxonomy): Archaea > Methanobacteriati > Methanobacteriota > Archaeoglobi > Archaeoglobales > Archaeoglobaceae > Geoglobus > Geoglobus acetivorans. The sequence goes on from NZ_CP087714.1 coordinate 92,401, forward strand.
TGTCGCAAGTCCGAGGTCCACGTTTCCAAGAGAACCGTGCGAAATCAGAGCAACTGCTGAGAACAGCGTTGATGTGGCTAAATCAGTCCCAACAACCCGGTTGGGCTTGAGGTTCGTCAGATTGAGTACTGCGAAGGTTAGCAGAGTGCCACCCCCGACGGACGTAATCTGAACCAGCAACCCGACGATAAATCCCACGGGAATCAGGATGTAAACCTTCAGGCTGTTGTCGTGAAAGCTCTCGCAGTATTTGTCACATATAAAGCACTCTGTTTTAATTCTGCTGGTTTTGCTGGTATAAAGCATCAGAAGAGAGGAAACGAGAAGAACTGCTGCGAGGGTGATTGTGATCATGCCCTCATCTATCAGACCCCTGCTGAAGAATATGTGACCCGCAATAATCCCGAAAACACCCGGCAGAGCTGTGAATCTGAAAAGCCTGAAGTCGAAATTATCGCCCCTTTTATGAACAGCGGCCGAAAAGGACTTGACAGAGAAAGCGTATGCGAGATCCGTCCCCACTGCAATCTTCGGAGATATTCCAAAGAGGATCAGAAGTGGAGTCATGAGCGCCCCTCCTCCTATCCCTGTCAGCCCCACGAGCAGCCCCACCGCAAATCCCAATATCTCCAGCATTTTTGGATCACCTTTAACACCGTTAAATTTAAGTTCAGATATTAATATTTAACGAAAAAGTCAAGATTTAAAAAACATATCACCTGCTTTAAACATGCACATATGAGGAGATGATGCAGTATGGAGATTTCGATAGATATTGGAGACATTTCAAAATTTGTGGGAAAATACTCGCTCGGTAGGGACAATGGCAGTGGTTCGGCTCATTTTCTGAGGATCAAGATACCCGCCGGTCAGGTGGAGTCTGAAAAGCTGAGAAAGATAGCAGCGCTTTCGGAAAAATATGGGAGAGGATATGCAGAAGTTACTGACAGGCAGAGCATTCAGCTTCACTGGATCGAGCCGGAAAAGGCACTGGAAATCTTCGAAAACCTCTACGAAATGGGGTACTACACAGACATGTGCGGCCAGGGCTTCAGCGGTGCGTGCTTTGGAGACGTCAGAAACATCGTGTCCTGTCCGCTCAGCGGCAAGATAACTGATTTCGACGTTTCAAAACATGCCATAAAGCTGACAGAGTATTTCACGGGAAATCCGGAATTCCTCGATCTGCCGAGAAAATTCAAAATAGCCTTTACCGGATGCGGCGGAGACTGCGTTAGGCTTGGAATCAACGACCTGGGAATGTTCGGGATGGAGTATGAGGGGGAGCACGGGTTCGTTCCGTTTGTCGGAGGCAGCATTGGTGCAAGTCAGCCCGGACCGAACCTCGCAAAGAGCCTCGGAATATTCGTGCCAGAGAAAAAAGCATTCGACTTCGTGAAGACCGTGGTTGAGATACACAGGGACAATTCAAGCAGGGAGAGCAAGGTCAAGGCGAGATTCAAAAACCTCGTGAACCAGTGGGGCATCGAGAGGCTGAGGGATGAGATCGAGAGCATAACGGGTGAATTCGAGAGAGTGGAGATGTTCACACCCGCACCTTCCGACCATAACGGGTCGGGAGAGCAGGTCAATGGTCTTTACTACTACACGCTGCCCCTTGTTGGGGGCGTTCTCGATGCCGAGAAGCTCGTCTTCATTGCAGACATGGCAGACAAACACGGGGATGGCGAGGTTAGGCTAACACCGGAACAGAACGTAACCTTCGTCGATGTTAAGGATGTTGAAAAGCTGAAAGAAGACCTTTCAAGGGTTTTTGATGTTAAGGAAGGTGCCATGTACTATTCCTCAATCGGATGTGCATCCAACTTCTGCGGCAGAACGAATGAGCCGCACGCAAAGGATGTTCTCAAAAAGCTGATGGAGATATGCGAGAGGAAGGGAATTAAAGACGTCAGAATACACGTTTCCGGATGCAGAAATGCATGTGGATGCCACCATGTTGGCGAAATCGGACTTGTTGGGAGGCTGGTCAAGACGGATGAGGGTATCGTCCAGGGTTACGACCTTCTCTACGGCGGAGATTTCGCCGGGCTGAAAATGGCGAAGGTTCATGCTGAAGGACTGTATGGAGATAAGCTGTTCGAGGAATTTGAAAAACTGCTGGAGGGGATAAAAAATGGAACTGAAACTGAAACAGATTGAAGACGGAGTTTTTGAGCTTGACGTCAGGGGCAATGCATGCCCGTTCCCGCAGATATACACGGAGCTTGCCCTGAAAAAAATCGGAGATGCGAGGCTTGAGGTCATCACGGACAATCCTCCATCGGCCAGAGATTTACCAATCGTTCTCAAAAAAAGAGGATACCAGGTGGAATCCGAAAAAGAGGGTGATCACTGGAGGATAAAGATATGGAAATAATCAACACTGAACTCGCGATAATAGGCGGTGGAACAGCGGGCTGCATGGCAAGTTATGAGGCAAATAAGAAAGGAATTGAAAATCTCATAATAGAAAAGGCCAGCATAAGGAGGAGCGGGTGTCTCGCCCCGGGTGTCAATGCGATATATTCCTACCTCCACGAGGGTGAAAAACCGGAGGATTATTACGAGTTCGTGAAACATCAGGGAATGGGTCTTGCGAGGAGAGACCTTGCCCTGACCCTCATTAAAGAGACCCCCTACGCCGTCGAGATTCTGGAAAAATACGGTCTTCCCGTTCTCCATGAAAGGCAGGGAAGATTCGGGATGAGAATTTACGGAGAGCATATAAAGCCAATTCTCGCAGATATAGCGAGGGACAGCACGGAAAACATAATTGAAAGAGCATATCCATTCGAGCTTGCCGTTGAGAATGGCGAGGTTGCGGGAGTTTATGTTTACGATTTCAAAAACGACGAGACATTTTTCGTGAGAGCAAAATCTGTGCTGATCGCAACCGGAGGGGCGAGCGGGCTGTACATGAATTACACTGTTCCATGGTATCCCCCGTCAAACGCCGGAACGGGATACTCCCTGGCAATAAGGGCCGGGGCAGAGATAGAGGGTTTCGAGTTCAGATTCATTCCACCGAGAATAAAGGACGTGAACAGCCCAATAGGTGTTACCGCCGTTGGCTTCAAGGCACCTCTCAGAAATTCAGAAGGACAGGAGTTCATGAAGGAGAAGTTTGCGGAGTACGGCGGTGAGGGGTCGCCAATAGCTCTGAGAGCCTTAGGGCCGATAAGAGAGTACGCTGAGGGCAGGTTTCCTGTATACATAGACACCTCAGAGATAACGGACGAGCAGAAGGAAAGGCTTCTCAGGCTGTACCTCAACGCCTGGCCCCTGTTCTACCTGTTCATAAACGCCAGGGGTATAGACCTTAAGGAGAAACTCCTCGAGGTCATGCCATGCGAGCCATACATCTCAGGCTCACACACGGTTGCAGGGATATGGGTTAACGAGGACAGGATGACATCGATCAAATACCTGCTCGCTGCCGGAGATGCTGCCGGCGGGGTTCCCCTGAAACACGTTGGAGGGGCTCTGGCTGAGGGGATAATAGCCGCGAGAACTGCATCCAGAACGAAAAGAGCAAACGACCTCAAACCGGAGGAGAGAATTCCTGAATTTGGAGATTACAGCTGGAAGGATGCGGAGGAGAGGATGAAGTTCGTTCTGGAGCATTATGCGGGAGGTCTTTCCCGATATTACATATACAACGAACAGTCAGCAAGAATCGCTCTCGCAGAGGTGAACAAACTTCTGACGCTGAAGCTCGGAGGAGACAGGCTCAGATGCTTGGAAACCCGCGACAGGCTTGTGACGGCAAAGACAATGCTCCACCACATGATCGAAAGAAGAGAGACGAGAATGCCGCCGTTCCAGATGAGGAGCGATTATCCCGAATGGAGTAACTCGAACTACCTTCTCGTATCCAGACTCGAGAATGGAGAGATCGCTTACAGGAGGGATTACACATGATTGTCTTCGATCTCGAAAAATGCATAAAATGCAGAAAGTGTGAAAGGATCTGTCCCACACTCACCATTGGCTTTGATGAATTCCCCCGCCTCGCATATCCGGAAAAGTGCTGGCACTGCTGTGCGTGCATAAAGGAGTGTCCGGCCGAGGCGATCAGGCTCAGACTTCCCCCTCACATAGGCGATCAGCGCTACGAGATGCTTGTTAAAGATGAGGGCAAAAGCATGATATTCCAGATCCTGTTTGAAGGAAGGAAAATCGATGAGATGAAAATCCAGGTGAGAAAATGATTGAACCGCATGGAGGCAGGCTCGTAAAGAGGATTGCCGATGAAAGGCTCAGAGAGGAGGCAAGGGAGCTGGACAGCATAAGCATAGACAGAGAACGTGCCCTGGATGTTGAAAACATAGGTTATGGCATATACAGCCCTCTTGAAGGGTTTCTATGCTCAAACGATTTCGAATCGGTTTTGTGGGAGGGCAGGCTCGAAAACGGGCTTTCCTGGACGATACCAATAGTGCTTGATGCCGATGTCAGGGAAGGGGAGAGCTACGCTCTGAAGTTCGGAGACACGATTGTCGGTGTCATAGAGGTCGAGGACGTTTACAGCTACGACAAGGAAGAATACGCAAGGCAGGTCTTCAAAACAACCGATGCCGAACATCCTGGCGTGAGGAGGGTTAAATCATTCGGTGACAGGCTCGCAGGGGGAAAGGTCTGGTTCATCGAAACTGCAGATAACAGATTCAGCGAGTATTTCTTCCCGCCCGAAGTTACGAGAGAGATTTTCAGAAAATGGGACTATGTGGTTGCGTTCCAGACGAGAAATGCACCCCACATAGGCCACGAGTACGTGCAGAAGACTGCAGTAATGGCTGTTGAGGCATACACCGGTAAAGAGGCAGGACTGTTCATAAATCCGGTTATCGGGAAGAAGAAACCCGGAGACTTCAGAGATGAGGTCATCATCGAAGCATACAGAACCCTCATCGACAGCTATTACAGAAAGGACAAAACCTTCCTTGGAATCTGGAAAACGGAGATGAGGTATGCCGGGCCAAGGGAGGCTGTGCTGCATGCCATCGTCAGGCAGAACTTCGGATGCACCCACTTCATTGTGGGAAGGGACCATGCAGGTGTGGGCAGCTACTACAAACCATACGAGGCTCATGAGAAGCTGATGGAGCATGACGACCTGAAGATAAAGCCGCTCTTCTTCAAGGAGTTTCACTGCTGTGACAGGTGCGGAATTATCAGCAAGAGTGTCTGTCCGCATGAAGCGAGCAATTTTTCGGGGACGTACGTCAGAAACTGCCTGCTGAACAACCACAGGTGCGAGTACATCAGGGACGAGGTGCTGGACACTGTGAGAAAATTTGATAATCCCTTCGTGGTTGATGAATCAACCTGAGGTGAGTTGATGATCAGCATAATCGTTCACAGCGGTGAGTGGGACCGAATATACCATGCGTTCAGCATGGCATCGACCTATTCAGCTTTGGGAGAGAAAGTTTCCATTTTTCTCACGTACTGGGCAATCGACACGGTTGTCAGAGACACTGCAGAGACCGGCGATGAGAGAAAGGACGATATCATAAAAAAGGCGATGGATTCCGGTAAAATGAAATCACTTGGAGAGATGATCGAGCTTGGAAAGCAGTTCGGGAATGTGGAAATCGTAGTCTGCAGCGGAAGCCTGGACATTCTCGGATACAGCGAGAATGATCTGCCCGAGTGGGTTGACAGAGTTGGGGGGCTTGCGGAGCAGCTTATGACCGGTGAGAAAGTCATCTTCATCTGAAATTACAAATGTTAATTTTAACACCGTCGAAAATTATTTATATTCATGGGGCTATGCTGACTCCATGAAGGTTACAGGACTGAGGTGCAGGATTTGCGGTAAAGAGTTTCCTCCGGAAGCGCTTTACACTTGTGATAACTGTTTCGGCCCGCTCGAGGTAAAATACGACTGGGAGTGGATAAAGAACAGGGTCAGCAGGGAAAAAATCGAGAAGGGTCCAAAATCCCTCTGGAGGTACAAGGACTTCCTTCCGGTTGATGGCGAACCTGTTGACCTCGGTGCGGGATTCACCAGGTTCATCAGGGCGAGTAACTTGGGTGAGGAGCTCGGCCTCAAAAACCTGTTTCTGATAGACGATTCCACGAACCCGACGTACTCGTTCAAGGACAGGGTCGTGAGCGTTGCGGTTACGAAGGCCAAGGAGTTCGGAATGAAGGCCGTCGGATGTGCCTCGACGGGAAACCTTGCGGGCAGCATTGCCGCGCATGCCGCAAAGGCCAGACTGCCGGCATACATTTTCGTCCCGAGGGGTATAGAGAAGAACAAGATAATCCAGGCGCTCGTGCATGGGGCAAACGTGATAGAGGTGGACGGCACTTACGATGACGCGAACAGAATCGCAACTGAGGTTGCTGAGGAGCATCCGGACTGGGGGTTCGTGAACATAAACCTGAGGCCGTTCTATGCAGAGGGCAGCAAGACCCTTGCTTACGAAGCTGCTGAAAGGCTCGGATGGACACTTCCGGATCAGGTTGTTGTCCCGATGGCGTCGGGAGCGTTGCTGTGCGCAATATACAGGGGATTCAGAGACCTTGAGAGGGTTGGGCTGGTCGATGAGAAGGATGTGGTGTTCAACGGCTCCCAGCCCCACGGACTGCCAATATCCAGAGCCGTGAAGCTTGGAACCAGGGTTGAACCGGTGAGGAAGATGGACACGATCGTCCACAGCCTTGCAATAGGCAACCCGGCTGACGGCATATTCGCCAAGGAAATCATCGAAAAAACGGGCGGGTATGCCGAAGATCCGGTGGACAGGGAGGCCATCGAGGGCATCAAACTGCTCGCAAAAACGGAGGGCATTTTCACCGAGCTTGCGGGCGGCGTTACGGTTGCGGGGTTGAAGAAGCTTGTTGAGGAAGGCAGAATAGACAGGAGCGATGTTGTTGTTGCTTACCTGACAGGAAACGGTCTCAAGACCGGAGAGGCCATAGTGGATTATCTCGACGATACGCTCAAGATAAGACCGAGACTTGAAGATTTCGAGGAGGTGATAGCATGATCAGGGTGAAGTTCCCAACCGTTTTCGTGCAGATAACCGGTAAGAGGAGAATCGAGGTGGATGGTGTTACCACAGTATCCCAGCTTCTCGAAAAGCTCTTCGAGGATTATCCCCAGCTGAAAGAAAGACTCATAAAGGATGGAGACCTAAGTCCATTCATAAACATATTCGTGAACGGAGAAGATATCAGGTTCCTGAACGGTCTGGATACGGAAATCAAGGGCGGCGACGAGGTCGCATTCATACCCGCAATATCAGGAGGTTGAAAATGAACGAGGAGCAGATTAAGAGATATGCAAGACAGATAATAATGCCCGAAATAGGAGTTAAGGGCCAGAGGAAGCTGCTGGAGTCAAAGGTACTGGTGGTTGGGGCCGGTGGACTCGGAAGCCCGGCAATCCAGTATCTTGCCGGGGCTGGCGTCGGCCACCTCGGCATTGTGGACGGTGATGCTGTAGACATATCCAACCTGCAGAGACAGACAATCCACGCAGGAAACCTTGGCAAGAACAAGGCAGAGAGTGCAAAAGATTTCGTCGAAAGGCTCAACCCCGATGTAGAGGTTACGGTGTACCCATTCCACCTTGACCCCGAGAATGCGAGGGAGATAGTCAGAAACTACGATGTCGTGCTGGACTGCACGGACAACTTCGTGGCGAGGTTTCTGATAAACGACGCATGCGTCATAGAAGGAGTACCATTCGTCCACGCAGCCGTGCTGAGGTTCGAGGGAGAGATAATGACGATCGTTCCGGGAGAGACTGCATGCTACAGGTGCGTTTTCAGGCACGCACCCCCTCCGGGAAGCGTTCCAACCTGTCAGGAGGCAGGAGTTATTGGAGCCACGGTCGGCGTTCTCGGGACTCTGCAATCAGTAGAGGCGATCAAACTCCTGACCGGCATCGGAGAACCTCTCAAGAACAGAATGCTCATCGTCGACCTGCTTACCATGGAGTTCACTGAACTCAAGCTGAAGAAGGATCCGGAGTGTCCGGTATGCAGCGGAAAGGTTAAGGACATAATTCCGGAAAAGTACGCGGAGAGCTGTCAGCTATGAAAAAGCTCGATCTGAGAGGAGAGGTCTGCCCATTCACGTTCGTCAAAACCAAGGTGGCACTCGAGGACATGGAGAGCGGGGAGACTCTGGAAGTGATATTCGATCACGAACCAGCAATCAGAGACGTGCCCAGAAGCGTCCAGGCAGAGGGACACGAGGTGCTTTCAATCGAGAAGATTGGCGAGGACGAGTGGAAGATCGTGATAAGGAAAAAGTAGGTTGCTGAATCGAGAATTTTAACATTATGTTTTTTTATACAATAGCAAATCGGAAATCGCGCCAAGCAGGCAGTGGGATTTTCCACTCCCAGTTGAAGGTTATTGGCCAGGGTATTTCCCCAGCCACTCATTATATACCTCAAGGTTCTATTCTGTAACCAATCAGCATTTGGCTGAGACTCAACAGCAGTCTCAACACCCAAATCCGAATAGATAGCTGGAGATTTATCCCGATGTTCTTTTTTAAACCCCATAAACAGAAATCATCTCAATGGTATTTTTATCGACCTGTGAAGACTACATTTCATTGACTTTTCACACATAAAACAGCAACAGAGTGGCGGAAAAGAAAACCCACTACATCATACCAGCACGGTAAACAAAATGTTTATTTGGGTTCTAACAGAAAATTATTACAATGATTGAGGCTCGTTATCGAAAAGCCATCGATGAATTCGTAAGAAGGGCCATAGAAGAATACGGCGATATGGTGGAAAGTATCATCCTCTTTGGTTCTGTTGCGAGAGGAGAGGCTAAAGAGGATTCAGATATAGATATACTGGTTGTCTGGAACGGGAAGAAAGCTGAGGGCTGGAGAGCTATGACCAGACTCGCCTTTGACGTGTTGCTTGATACCGGGGAGCACATATCTGTAAAAATCCTCGGTTCGGAGGATGTACAGCAAAAAACGCCATTTATAAGGAATGTGATGCGGGAGGGCATAAAGATTGCATGAGCTACAGGAAAAATACATAGGGATAGCAGAAGAGAAGCTGGAGGCTGCAAAATTGCAAAATATCTCTTTGAGGGTGGGTTTTACAGTGATGCCGTGAGCAGGGCTTACTACTCCATGTTTTATGCTGCTAAAGCACTTTTAGCCCTGAAGGATATCTAGCCCAAGGCTCACAGGGGTGTAATCTCAAAGTTTGGTCTTGAATTCGTAAAGAAAGGATTTGTAGAGGAAGTTTACGGATATGCTTTTGCTCATGCCAAAGACAGGAGAGAAGCTGCAGAGTACGATGTCGAAAGAAAAATCGACAGAGAAGAAGCAAGGGAGATAATTGAGGATGCCGAAAAATTTCTTGACAGGATAAAGAGAGCCTTGGAAGAGCTGAGGAAACCGTGAATGTTGAGGAGAATTCTTGGTCAGGTAAGAGGTCTTCTTCACAGGACATCAAATTTTACCGAAGCGAAAACAGGCGCTCTCTATTTCCGGCTGGCAATCCTCTTTGCCTCTTTTATCGCCTCAACGGCAACATCTTCTCTCAACCTGTAGCCATGTTTCAGCATTTCATGAAGAATATCCAGGAACCCGTCAAAGTCCAGCATACCCTCCTGTAAAGCCCTCAGCAGAACGAATACCGTCCCCCTTGGCTTCAAGCCGAGCAGTTTTGCAGCAAACCTTGCAGGTTTTTCGTCAACCAGAACCTCTTTTACACCGAGATGCTTAGCGAGTGAGAGAACAGCCTTCTCTCCCGGGTGAAGTTCCAACGCCAGGTTTACCATCTCAGCTTTCATCACTCTGATCCAGCCCTCGTTGATGGCCTTCTCGATAACATAAGCGTCTGCTTTTTCCAGCGCCTTTCCCCTATCCACAACCTCGATTTTCACTTCCTCAGGGATTACGACCTCGCCAAAAATCTTAAGCAAATGCAGTTTTCCTGCTTTTGCAAGGTAGATGAGCGGAGTTGCGTTGGAGACGATCATATGCCTTCAAGATCCTCTTCCAGATCTTCAGGGGTGTAGGGAACGTGTATTTCCCTCTTCTCAACCTCGCTTACTGCTTCCCAGAGCGATAAACCGCATCTCTCAGCCACCTGCCACAGGGTTATTTTTCCCTCCTCGTAATCCTTCAGGCTCCTCTCAATCAGCCAGTCTTTTGCAGCCCTTGTCAGAAATCTCCTGATGACAGTTGACCGATCCATACCCTCTTTTGCCGCAATATCGTCGATGAGCTTCGCAAGATCGTCATCAACCCTCGTTGTTAAGGTTACGGGCATGTATTAAAGTTATTCATTTTAATACTTAAGCATTGTGCAACACCACCTTCATCGCCCTTGTGTTATAACAGCAACAGAATTTTTCAGATATGCTCACAGAGTTTCAATGATCTTTCTCGCTTTCCCGTAAACTCCAACATTAATCCACATAACGTTTGCAAGCTTTTCCAGGTCTGCCAGACCCTCATTCTTTGAGATGAGGTTCTCCTTTATCGCTTTGATGATTACACCCAGCGACCCTACAACTTCCAGGCCCAAACCCAGAGCGAATTTCCTTGCGTCGGAATCATCAAGAAGAACCGGAACACCAAGAGATCTGGCTAAAATGATTGCACAGGCTTCTCCAAAATGTATTCCTGCCCGATCCGACAGGATGTCTGCACCAGACGGATCCTTAACAACCCTGATCCAGTCCATACTCTCGATCAGAAACGCATCTGGCTCCCCTCTCTCCTTCCCCCTGTCAACGACCTCCAGCTTTACAGTTTGCGGAATCAGTATTTTCCCAAATATTTCTTTCAGCAGGTGTAGCTTCCCGATTTTTGCGAGGTGTATGAGTGGACCAGCGTTGCTTACAGCACTCATTTCATCGCCCAGTACAGGTCAGCTTCCAAGTCTTGAAGATCATACTTGAACGGAATATTCCTCCTCTTCAGCTCTTCCAGAGCCTCACTGTATGTAATCCCGGCAATTTCAGCAGCCTTCCAGAGCGAGATTTTTCTCTCCCTGTAAAGTTCGAGTGCTTTTTTAATTCTGTATTCTCTGAGAGATTCAGCTATTAGTTTCCGCACGAAAGTCCCTTTGTCAATCCCCTCGTCTTTACTGAATTTTTCGATTTCATCGATAATATCCTTGGGTAGTCTTACCGAAGTTGTTACCAGTTTCATGATTACATTTTATTACAGTGTATACTTAAGCATTTTGTTCAGCAAAGAGCCAGTAGAGTGTCCAGAGGTCTCCAGAAAGAGCAAAAAAGAAGAATATTCTCAACGTCCAGCTCCGACATATTGGATTTACACTCTCCATAGAGCCCCCTCCGACGTTGTACAGCCCATCCTCTCTATGGGATTTGCTATCAGCTTCACTCTGTCCCTGACCTTAACCCCGAACCTTCCCTCAAGCCTGTTCTCAACTACCATCAAAATGTATCTGGCAGTCCCAACCAACTAACCACCAGAGATTCGCTAAACTAGGAGATTAATTTAAACGTGAAGCTTCTACTCAACCGTAACGCTCTTCGCAAGATTTCTGGGTTTGTCTATCTCGCAGCCCCTCTTCCTTGCAGTGTGGTAGGCCAAGAGCTGAAGTACAACGGAGTGGGTTATGGCAGAGAAGATATGTTCGGTTTTTGGAACTCGGATTACAAAGTCAACATATTTCTCCACTTCCTGGTCGTCTTCATCCGCTACTGCAACAACAACAGACTCTCTTGCCTTAACCTCCTTGATGTTATTAAGCATTATCTCGTAGGTTTCGTCAGGAACCAGGGATGCAATAACCGGAGTTTTCTCTCCGAGCAGTGCAAAAGACCCATGCTTGAGTTCACCGGCAGGATACGCCTCGGCATGAATGTAGGATATCTCTTTCATCTTGAGCGCACCCTCCATGGCAATGGGGACTCCTATCCCCCTCCCTATGTACATCATGTTCTCATAGCCAGAAATCAGAACTGCAATCTGTTCGATTTCACCTTCCCGCTCCAGAACCTTTCTGACAAGCTCAGGCATTGCCCTCAGTTCGTCAATAAGTCTGTTAACCTCGCTTCCCGGCAATCTTGAGAGTTTCAAGGCGATAAGATAAAGAACTATCAGCTGAGCGATGAATGATTTTGTGGCCGCAACGCTTATTTCTGGCCCGGCTCTCGTGTATAAAACGTGATCAGCCACTCTCGTCGCCGTACTTCCAAGGACGTTCACTATGGCAAGTGTCTTTGCTCCGAGCTTCTTTGCAATCCTCATCGCCTCAAGCGTGTCTGCAGTCTCTCCGGATTGCGTTATGGCTATGGTAAGGGCCCTGTGCATTGGTGGCTGGTGATATATAAACTCCGACGCAAACTCAACTCTGACCGGAATTCCTGTGAGTTTCTCAATCAGGTACTTGCCCACGAGGCTTGCATGGTAGGAGGTGCCGCAGGCAATGAACACAATTTCGGAGATGCCTGCTGAAAAGCTGGCATCCATCTCTATATCTTCTGAGAGGTACTCAAACAGCGTATCCTCAATAACCTTTGGGATTTCATGTATCTCTTTGAGCATGAAATGCTCGTAACCACCCCTCTCCGCATCCTCTATGCTCCACGGAATCATCTCAATCCTTCTCTCAACTCTCGTTCCATTATTCCACACTTCAAAGCCATCTCTGTTCAGAACTACCATATCTCCGTCTTCAAGGTAAACAACCCGGTTCGTGTAATCCAGAATGGCAGGTACGTCAGAAGCTATTATCCATTCCTCATCTCCAGCGCCAAGCACAAGCGGGCTCTTGTATCTCACTGCCACAAGCTCATCTTTTTCAGCATGGAGAGCAACAATGGCGTAAGACCCCTTCAGCCTTTCAACGGCCTCAATCACAGCCTCCTTCAAATCACCCCGATAGGATTCCTCAATAAGGTGTGCAATAACCTCGGTATCTGTTTCAGATTTGAACAGGTGACCTCTGCTTTCAAGTTCCTCTTTCAGCGATTGAAAGTTCGAGATTATCCCGTTGTGGACGACGGCAATTTTACCGCTGCAATCAGTATGGGGGTGGGCGTTTATTTCGGACGGTTTTCCGTGAGTTGCCCACCTGGTATGCCCCACACCCAGATTTCCCCCGGCTATGCTGTACGAGTCAACATCGCCTATCGCCCCCACCTTCTTTATGATCCTGATTTCGTTACCATCTCTGACTGCCACACCCCATGAATCGTATCCCCTGTACTCAAGCCTCTTGAGAGCGGAAATTATAACTCCATCTGCCCTTCTGAATCCGAGATAGCCAACGATTCCACACATTCACAACACCCTTGATTTATCGGGGAGTTTTCCGGAGAGAACCTTCAGGGGGGCAACCTCAACATCATTCCCCACAACCGTACCGGGCATTGCAGTTGCCTTGGCACCCATCCTGCACCTCTCACCTATGAAGGTCCCGGTTTCAATCCTAATGACCGCACCATCCACCTCGACTGATACTGCGTCCTTTACCGCAGTAAATCCCGGCATAATTCTCGTCCCGGAGTCGATCACAGAACCCTCAATTCTGCTACCGCTCCCGACTCTAACATTATCCCCGATAACGCTGTTCTCTATAACGGAGAAGGGTTCAATTTTCGTGTTGTTTCCTATGGAAACTCCCGGACCGATTACAGCGTTGGGCCCAATTTCACAGTTTTCTCCTATCATGACAGGTCCCTTTATGTAAGAACCGCTCCGTAACACGCATCCATTTTCCACAATCACGTCTCCGACAATCGTTACGCCACTTTCAACCTTTCCCGAGACCTTTCTACCCCTGAAATTGAGTGCATACTCATTTACAGCAGGAATATCCCAGGGATAAACGACGTCCAGCCATACACCTCTGGTCTCAACCGCCCTGAATGCAACACCATTCCCAATCATGGAGTTTACCACAGCCGTTAAATCCCTCTCATTCAAAATGTAATCGAAAATTGACGAGTCGAGATGATAAACACCGGTGTTGGCGAGGTAGCTCACAGTTTCCGACGGTTTTTCGACAATTTCGGATACAGTCCCGTCATCCCTTAATCTCAGGACTCCATACTTCGATACGCCCTCAATTACCTTGTAAACAATCGAATTTTTCTCATTAAGGGCACAGTTTATCGTTCTGACATCAATTATGTTGTCTCCCGGAACAAGTAAAAACTCCCCCTCAACGAATCTTTCTGCCTGCTTGAGAGCGTGAGCAGTGCCGAGCTGCTGTTCCTGAAAGGCGTACTCGATCTTGACACCGAATTTTTTCCCGTCTCCAAAGTAGCTCATTACTCTGTCCTTCCTGTAGCCAACAACCATTACGATATCGTGAATGCCAGCATTTCTGAGAGCATCAACCACATACTGGAGGATTGGCCTGTTTCCGACCTTGATCATGACCTTCGGCTTGCTTGCTGTAAAGGGCCTCAGCCTCTGGCCCTCTCCGGCTGCAAGAATGACGGCTTTCATACATCCCACCTAATACACCTTCGAGTTCGGTTCAACAACTCCATCAACAACAGCCCCTGGACCAATAAAAACGTTATTTCCTATCAGAGTGCCAACATTTATTGAGGCATTGATGCCGGTTTTGACATTGTCACCTATGGCTGCCCCAAATTTCTTCCTGCCAGTTATTACAACCCTGCCCTTAACATTCACAGCAATCTCCCCTTCGTCAAGTCTGAGGTTTGCGATCTTCGTTCCCGCTCCGAAATTGCAGTTTTCACCTATGACCGAATCTCCGATGTAATTGAAATGAGGAACCTTCGTGCTGCTCATGATTATCGAGTTCTTAACTTCAACAGCATTGCCTATGTGACAGTTATCTCCGATGGCTGTATAAGGTCTTATGTAGCAGTTGGGGCCGATTCTGCAGTTTTGCCCTATAACCACAGGCCCAACAATGTAGCTGCCGGCCATAATAACCGTTCCTTCCCCAATCACAACATTGCCCTTTATCACAGCCCCGTCCTCAACCTCGCCCTCAATCTTCGACTCAACATGAGACAGAAGAGTTTCATTTGCTTTTAGGAGATCCCAGGGGTAACCGACATCTATCCACCCTTCAATCCGGACCGCTTTGAATTCAAAACCATCGGCAATCGCCATCGTTATCGAGTCGGTGATCTCGTATTCTCCCCTAACAGAAAGGGGCGTTTTTTCCAGGTAATTCACGATCTCCCTTGTGAAAACGTAAATGCCAGCGTTTATCAGATTTGAGGGAGGATTTTCTGGTTTTTCAATAATTTCTTTCACAGAGTTGTTTTCTACATCTACCACCCCAAAATCCTGAGGATTTGAAACTTCACGGACCGCGATTGCGCTCTTTTCCCTCACGAGATGTTTTAGATCATCCTCAAAGACTATGGCGTCTCCATTCAGCATCATGAACCTGTCATCGAGGAGATGTTTCGCTGAGAGGAGTGCGTGGGCTGTCCCGAGCTGCTTTGTCTGCCTGACATACTTGATTCTCACACCTTCCAGTTCGTCGCCAAAGTGCTCTCTGACGGTATCTTCCCTGTACCCCACCACCAGCACAACTTCATCGACACCGGCTCTGGCAAGATTCTCAATTACGTGCTGGAGAATTGGTTTATTTGCCACTGGAAGCATCACTTTTGGCTTTGTGTAGGTTAGCGGACGCATTCTCGTCCCTTCACCTGCTGCAAGAATGACGGCCTGCACAGATAGAGTTATCGGATCTGCATAGTTAAAAAATTAACGGGAATTTATTCAAGAAAGGAGCAACATATAAATTTCTGGTCTGCTCAAACAGATACGTGAGAGTCAAAATAGAGGTTGTAAAAGTCGAAGATGAATGTGCTGCCAGCTATCAACCCAGAGACGTGTTCTACATGAATGGCTTCCTTATTGAGTCTGAAAAGCCCCTCTGTATTCATGCAGTCTTTGCTATCAGCCATGTAGCGTATGCTCTTTCTCATGGAATGGATGCCAGTGCTTTTGGGACAGAGGAAATATTCCTTTCCTGCCCTGATCCGGGAAAGCCATATGGAGATGGAAAGGTCATTTTCAGGCTTGAGGTGGTTGAATGATTCCGATCGCAAAGCCAGTTATTGGTGAAGAAGAGATAAACGGGTTTTCAGACATTAAATTTCTCACAAAAATTTGACCTGTCATAAGGCAGACATAGTGCTTTATTCGCCGTACAATTTGAAGAGAGCTATTTAGGCAATTTTTTTCTAAAGTCATGTCGAAAAAATTTAAATTAACCTAATGAGTATCTAAGAACGATGAAAGCTCTCATTCTTTCAGGTGGACATGGTACGAGGCTCCGTCCGCTAACGTACTCCCAGCAAAAACAGCTAATACCTGTTGCGAACAAACCCGTCCTTTTCTACGCCATAGAAGACGTTATAGAGGCAGGAGTGGATGAGATAGGGATAGTAACCGGTCCGAACAGGGAGCAGGTGATAGAAACTGTAAATTCGGCAGAGTGGGATGCAGAAATAACATTCATCCACCAGGGCGAGCCCAAAGGGCTGGCACACGCGATCCTGGTTGCCGAAGAGTTTCTTGGTGATGAGGAGTTCGTGATGTATCTGGGGGACAACATACTGAGGGACGGAATTGTGGATCATGCCCGGAAATTCAGGGAGAATGACCCTGACTCGCTCATACTGCTGACAGAGGTCGATGACCCATCCCGGTTTGGTGTTGCCGAGCTCGATGAGAATGGAAATGTGGTGAGACTGGTGGAGAAGCCGAAGATACCACCTTCGAATTTTGCCCTTGTTGGCATTTACTTCTTCAAGCCCGTTATAATCGAGGCCTGTAAGAGCATAAAGCCTTCATGGCGTAACGAGCTCGAGATTACAGATGCCATCCAGTGGCTGGTTGAGAACGGCTACTCCGTTGAGGCCTCAATTGTCAGAGGGTGGTGGAAGGATACCGGTAAGCCGGAGGACATCCTCGAGGCAAACAGGCTGATTCTTGACGACATCAGAGAGAGAATTTCCGGGGAAGTTGCTGACTCCACAGTTATCGGCAGGGTTGTTGTGGAGGATGGGGCAAGGATTGTGAATTCAACCATCAAGGGGCCGTGCATAATCGGCAGGAACACGAAGATTGAGAACGCATACATCGGCCCCTACACGGCAATCGGGAACGGTTGTGTTATCAGAGATACGGAAATTGAGGACAGCGTGGTGCTGGACGAGAGCGTCATAGAAAGGGCGGGCAGGATCGTGGAGAGCCTGATAGGCAGGGGTGTCAGAATAAAGAAGGACAGCATAAAGCCCTCAGGGCACAGGTTCGTCATCGGCGACAATTCAGAAGTGATCCTCTGAGGTGGAGCGATGAAGGTTCTGGTAACAGGAGGTCTGGGATTCATTGGGAGCAATTTTGTCAGGTATGTTCTGCGAGAATACAGGGACATTGAGGTTATCAATCTCGACGCAGTGAAGTACGGATCGAACCCGGACAATCTCAAGGACATCGAGGGAGACGAGAGATACACGTTTATCAGGGGAGACATAGCTGATTACGAGCTTGTAAAGGATCTGGTTAAGGGTGTGGATGCCATCGTCAACTTCGCTGCAGAGACACACGTTGACAGGAGCATCTCCAATCCAGAATCGTTTCTGAGGAGCAACGTGGTTGGGGTGCATTCTCTCCTTGAGGCAATCAGGAAGCACAACAGCAATGCGGTCTTCGTTCACATCTCCACCGACGAGGTGTATGGTGATATAATGGAAGGATCATTTAAGGAGGATGACAGGCTGAAGCCGTCCTCACCGTATTCGGCCAGCAAGGCTGCCGGAGACCTGTTCGTTCTGTCGTACGTAAGAACCTACGGCATTGATGCAAGGATCACGAGGTGTACAAACAACTACGGGCCATACCAGTTCCCGGAGAAGCTGATTCCCAAGACGATCATCCGAACGTTGATGGGTCTGAAGGTGCCGGTGTACGGGACTGGGCAGAACGTCCGTGACTGGCTGTACGTGGAGGACCACTGCAGGGCGATTGACCTGGTGGTGCAGGAAGGAGAGAAAGGCGAGATATACAACATCTCGAGCGGGGAGGAGAGGACGAATCTGGAGGTTGTTAAAACGATCTTGAACATGCTTGGCAGGGATGAGAGCATGATAGAGTTCGTTGAGGACAGACCCGGTCACGACGTGAGGTACAGTCTGGATTCCTCCAAAATAAGGGGGGAGCTGGGGTGGAGGCCGAGGGTCAGTTTCGACGAAGGAATCGAGGAGACTGTGAGGTGGTACAGGGAGAACACCTGGTGGTGGGAGAAGCTCGTGGATGAAAGAGTCCTGCATCCCACACCCTGGAAGCTGAAATGGTAAGTTCGGGTGAGATGCTTTGAATGTGTTCATCACGGGTGGAAGTGGTCTTCTGGGGAGCAAGATCGCAGAAATTGCGGTTGACAGAGGATATGAGGTTTATTCAGGATACCACAGCCACAAACCCGAGTTCGGTGAGGCGGTTAAACTTGACCTGTCAAGTCCGGAAAGCATCAGGGGAGTTATCCGCGAGGTGAGGCCGGACGTCGTCATCCATACTGCAGCTTTAACCGATGTCGATAGGTGTGAAAGGGAGAAAGAACTGGCACACAGAATAAACGCTGAGGGGACAAAAGTTGTGGCCGAGGTGGCGAGAGAGGTAGGTGCATTCCTCGTGTATGTTTCGACGGACTACGTTTTCGATGGTGAAAGGGGAATGTACAGGGAAGAGGATGAGACGAATCCCGTGAACCACTACGGCTACACGAAGCTTGCTGGGGAGAAACACTGTCAGGACTTCTGCATCGCAAGGACATGTGTTATTTACGGAGCAAGGCCGGCGAGCGGCAAGGTTAACTTTGCTCTGTGGCTGATTGACAGGCTTGAGAAAGGAGAGAGTGTCAGAATTGTCACAGACCAATATATTACGCCAACACTCAACACGAACCTCGCTAAGATGATCCTGGAATGTGCGGAGAATGAGCATAGAGGAGTTTTTCACCTGGCCGGAGCAACGAGGGTTTCGAGGTTCGAGTTTGCCAAGGAGATTGCGGAAGTCTTCGGTCTGGAAGAGAGTTTGATAATTCCCTCGAAGATGGAAGAGATAAACTGGATCGCTAAAAGACCGAGAGATTCCTCGCTTGACGTTTCAAAAGCTGCAAGATACTTGAGTGAGAAGCCCCTTGAGCTGAGAAAGGCTTTAAAGGTGCTGAAGGGAGAAATGGAGCGATAGTCATGCTCCCCGGCACAGTTATCAAACCCCTGAAGATGTTTTGTGGGTGAGGTCCTAAAAAGGTTTTTAAGATTTAAAAAAGAGGATATATCATGATTTCAATAAAGCGTGAGGTTCACGATGAGATCGTGAAGAGACTTCTCAACGAGCTTGAATACTATAGCGCAATTGTCACTAAATTCGAAAAAAAATACAGATGCTCACTGAATGAGCTGGAAAGAAGAATCGAGAAAGAAGGTGTGCCTTTAGACAGCCATGAAATCTGGGAAGACAGTATAGAGTGGAGAAACGCAGTTGAAGAGGTGGAAAAACTGAAGAAGCTTATCGAGGAGCTTAAATGACTGAAATTCTCAAGGAAGTTGCAAAAAAGTTGCTGGATTACGATATCGTACTGAAAGTGGAATTTTTTGGAACTAAGGTCAGGGCCTATCTGGTTCGCGGGTATATTTTTGACGTATACCACAACCAAACGCTCGGAAAATACAGCTATACGCTGATAAAAGAGGACAGACGGATAGCTGGTTGGGACAATGCACCTCACCATGTATCTGTTGAAACGTATCCAGACCACTTTCATGATGTTGATGGGAAGATTAAGCCATCTTACCTATCCGGAGACCCTTTGGAAGATTTGGATAGGGTTTTGAATGTAGTCAAGAATATCCTAGGGGAGGTGTGATTATGCTGCCGGGTATAGTTATCAAACCCCTGAAAAGGTTTGCAGACGAGAGGGGATTCTTCACCGAGATAATGCGGAAGGACTGGGACATCTTTCAGGACAAAATCGTTCAGGCGAACCTGTCCATCACGTATCCCGGAATCGTCAGGGCATGGCACAAACACGAGAGGGGACAGGTTGACTACTTCGTCTGCGTTAAAGGAGCCATCAAGATATGCGCATACGATGATGAAACGCAGGAGCTTGCCGAGATCGTCTCGACCGGAGAGAACCCGCAGGTGGTGAGGGTTCCGGGACACTACTGGCACGGGTTCAAGGCTGTTGGCAATGAACCTGCTATGCTGGTTTACTTTGTGAGCAGACTCTACGACTACGAAAATCCGGATGAAGTGAGGAGGCCGTGGAACAATCCAGCAATAGTTCCAAAAGTCATAAATGGACGAAAGGATGATCCAAGGTGTGGTAAGCCCTGGGACTGGTTTTACCCGCCACACAAATAATCCATGAAGTTACAGGCAAGGTCGAAGAGTGAGTGGTCTGTGCCATGGTGGAATGGTCGGTGTGAGGGTCTCTAACCGACTTTAAAAAATCAACAGGGGAAACGCCAGTGAATGCATGAGCGAGGTCAATCAACCTCTCCAGAGAATAACGAGA
Organism: Geoglobus acetivorans; assembly: GCF_039641995.1. Classification (NCBI taxonomy): domain Archaea; kingdom Methanobacteriati; phylum Methanobacteriota; class Archaeoglobi; order Archaeoglobales; family Archaeoglobaceae; genus Geoglobus; species Geoglobus acetivorans. Next base: position 112,919 of record NZ_CP087714.1, read on the forward strand.
GAGTCAAGAAGAATGTTTGCTGGCAAATCACCATGTAGTAGGTTAAACTATTTATACGATTCCAACCAGTCCAACATTATGGAAAAGTTGGAAAGCATTGTGAAAGTGTCTGGAAAAGGACAGATAGTGATACCCAAGGAGGTAAGGGATGCGCTGGGCATAAAGTCTGGTGGAAAGCTGGCAGTTATTGTAAGAGATGACGAGATAATTCTGAGAAAGATAGAACGGCTGGATCTTTTGGAGATGAGTTCCAGAATTTCATCTGTGGTTGAAAAAGAGAATATTGACGTGGATAAACTGGTAATGGAGGCTGTTGAGTGGGCAAGAAAACAAAGATAGTTTTAGATACAAACATCTGGATCTCGATATTCTTCAACAAGACTTTGAGTAAGGAATTCGGCGATCTATTCAGGAGTGGAAAGATCGAGGTTTATGTCTCAGAAGAGATTTTAAAAGAAATAGCTCGAGTTCTTGAGTATCCGAAAATAAAGACCGTACTGGAAAAAGCCGGGATGGATTCAAAAGAAGTTCTAAAGGAAATTTCAGGAATATCTAAGGTTGTGAATCCAGAGAAAAAACTGGAAATCATACGGGAGGACCCCGAGGATAACAAGTTCTTAGAGTGCGCACTCGAAAGCGGGGCGGAGTATATAGTGAGTGGTGATAAGCACCTGCTGGGAGCTGGAGAATTCGAAGGAATTAAAATAATCCCTGCAAGAGAATTCATAGAGAGAATGAAATAGCGATCATCCCCAAATAGCGAGGAGATTAAAAAACCAAGGCAGGTAATAGAATGAACGAGGTCAGTCATGCCCTCCAGAGAATAGCAAGAGGAACAGGAATAGTATTTGCTGGAACAATCATTTCGATGTTCTTCGGGTTCATCAGCAGGGCAGTAATAGCCAGATACCTTTCGGTTGGAGAGTACGGAGTCTTCAATTTGGCCCTTACAGTTCTTAACATAGCCCTTGTGGTATCTACTCTTGGACTTCAGAATGCTCTACCTAGAGAAATTGCTTTTTATAAAGAAAGAGAATCTTCAAGAATTATGGATTTAATATCCATGGCTTTGATAATTGTGGCATTAAATAGTTTAATTTGGACAAAAGTTTTAATTTTTGGAGCAGAGAACATTTCCCAAGTTTTTAATGAAGAAAGATTAGTTTACGCTCTAAAAATAATGGCTTTTGCACTGCCGTTTTCGGCCTTAATTGGAATGATGATTTCAATCTCCCAAGGTTTTGGTAGGGTTAGAGAAAAGGTCTATTTTCAGAATATACTTTACCCCACTGTGTTTTTAGTCCTCGTTGTAGGTGGAGCTTTTCTAGAGCTATCTTTCACATATGTATTTTTTGCTTATGTTGTTGCTCAAGCCCTCACGCTTTTGGTACTAACTTTTGATGTGTGGAAGATTAAGCTATTTGAGTTTAAGCTTTCTTTCAACATGAAAATTGGAAAGAAACTTTTAACATTCTCTCTTCCATTAATGTTAGGTGGAATTTTGATTTTTGTTATGAATTGGACAGACACATTAATGCTTGGCTATTACGGAACCTCTGAGGTTGTTGGTCTCTACAATGCTGCAACACCTCTAGCTAGGCTGATTCCTATATTCTTGAATTCTGCAGCTTTCCTTTATCCCCCAATTGCCGCTTCACTTTATGCTAAAGACAGACTTAAGGAATTGAAGAGAACATATCAAATATTAACTAAGTGGATTTTTCTATCAACATTACCAATATTCAGTGTTATGTTTCTTTTTCCAGAAGTAACAATAGGACTTCTCTTTGGGACAAAGTATTTGCCAGCAAGTCAAGCCTTGAGAATTCTGGCTTTGGGTTCTATGTTTCATACTTTTCTTGGCTTAAATGGATTGAGTTTGGTTGTAATTGGAGAAACAAGGTTTGGTCTAAAATCCTCATCAGTTTCAGCAGTGCTGAATGTCATTCTAAATGCTCTGCTAATACCATCCTATGGAATAGAAGGAGCTGCTGTTGCTACAGCAGTTTCATACTTGGTTGCTAACATTTTAAATTCTTGGAAGCTTTACCAAAAGACTAAAATCCACCCCTTCAGCTGGAATTATGTGAAGTCTTTGGCTATTAGCTTTGTTTTGTTAGGACTACTTCAGAGTTTGCAATTAAAAGTGCCGAATATATGGTATGCTGTTCTAATCTTAGTAGTTTTTCTTATATTATATCTCCTTTTAGTGCTATTAAGCAAAAGTATTGATAAAGAGGACATTGACTTACTTGCATCGATAGAAAAGAAGCTAGGAGTAAATTTAAAAATAATAAAAATAATAAGGAAGATTATTTAATGAGATTTTACGTTTCTTCAAAACAACCTCCTATAACTTGAAACAAGAGTTTTCTGGATTAAATATATCAGCTTGGCAATATAATACGTAGCAATGAATGATGTTAGCTTCTTAGCCCCTAAGGTGTATGGCTGTTGTAAGGCATCAGAAATTTTCTGAAGTTCCTCCTTTTCATTAAAGATGTGAGTATTTATAGCTACTATATGGCATCTCTTTTCAATAGCCTTGTGGGTAACTAATTTTGCAAGTTTTTTATTATCTTGAATTATGTATATCCCAAACCCCTTAGACTGGAATATTTCGAAGAGTTCTCTAGTATCCGTATCCAACAATTTCATTTGATTTGGATGAATCTCACATAGAATATATTTTACATTATGTAGTATATCCCCAAAACCTCTTAGTACCAAAACTTCAGCTCCTTCGACATCTATTTTAATAATATCTGGGGCCCTGGTTAATAACTTATCTTCATAAAATATCGAATCAAATCGTTTTACTTGCACATTTTCAACAATTTCTGCATTTTCTGCAATTCCCATAGTATTCTCACCAGATTTGCTTCCCTTGGGTAAAGCTAGCTTTGCTATTGTATTTGTATCCCCAAGTGCAAAATTGAATGTTTCTATGTTTTTGTAGTTGTTACTGTTAATATTTAAAGTTAGAATTTCATAATTAAACGAGCTAGGTTCAAAAGCTAATACTATCCCAGAATCTCCAACCCTTTCTGCTGCTATTAAAGTGTAGAATCCAAAGTGAGCCCCAACATCTACAACGATATACCCCTCTTTGATAATGGAAGCAAATATCTTTTGAAACTCTAATTCGGATCCAGCACCATACTTCTTTGTTAGGAATAGATAATAACCTTGGGCAGAAAAAGTAGGGACAGTGAAAAATTTTTGTCCCTTATCGATAATAAATTCTACCAATTTATTTGGTATGAACAGATGCTCCATTGCATCCAAACTTTTCAAGACAATAATACCAGACTTCTTTAGTAAATTCTTTATCATATATCACCCTCCACATAACATTTTAAATGTTCCTTAGCACATCTTTTCCAGGTAAACTTTTTAGCTCTTTCTATTCCCCATTTGGTTAATTTTCTTCTTAGTTTTTTGTCACTTACAACTTTATAGATCGCATTAGCAATTTTCTCTGGGTTGTAAGGATCCACAAGAATAGCAGTTTTTCCTGCTACTTCAGGCATTGAAAAAACATTAGAAGTGATTACTGGACAACCACAAGCCATGGCTTCTAATATTGGCATTCCAAAACTTTCATGGAAAGAAGGAAAAACAAAGGCTTCTGCTACGCTATAAAATAGAGGTAACTCTTCTTCTGGTATAAACCCAACGAAAATAACATCATCTTCAATTCCTAAGTCCTTTGCTAATCTCTTTAAGCGATTTGGCTGTTTACCACCTATTATTAGTTTTTTCTTCTTTAAAATTTTATTATACTTTTTCTTTGCAATAGCAAAGGCCTTTATTATATTCTCGACATTCTTTTTTGGTTGGTATGCACTGAGATGGAATATAAAGGGAAAATTTATTCCATAGTTTTGATATAATATCTTTCCAGCTTCTCTGTTTCTTTTTGACTTACAATTTTTGTAATCGGCTCCATGATAGATAACTTTGATTTTCTCAGGCGAAATTCCTAGGCTTTTTACAATATTCTTTTTTTCTGAATGTGAGACAGTAATCATAATTTTAAAACGTGTTCTAAATAGATATTTCCACTTCAAATATTCGATATAATAAATAATTCTTGATACCGTGAAAAATTTCCCCCAACATAGTCTAGGGGGAAGTGCCAAATTGGCCATTCCATGATTAGTAACAATGAGAGATGTATTGTCAAAATCAAACACTAAATACGCAATTGGGGGAGCAGGCCTTCCTAGGTGAGGAATATGTAAAACATCGGCATCCTCTTTTTTATAAAATTTTATAATTTCAAAATTTCGTTTAATATTCCAAAGACTCGTTAGAAGGAAAACTAAAACCCTAATAGGGAAAAATGACTGCTTTCTCTTTTTAAAAAATGGAATCATAATCTCGCGAGCTTTTTTGTAAATATCAATATTTCTCCTTTCTCCATGGATTAAAATTATATCAACTTTTTTATCAATATTTATTTCCAACAAATTTCTAACCAAATTTTCTGTGTATTTCCCTACACTGGTCGGACCTTTTTCTATTGAATCAGTAATAATTGCAATTTTCATATGATTCACCAAGCTAAATCCTCCCTTTTAGCTTTAAGCTTTTTATTGCCTTTTTAAGCTTTTCATCTTCTTGTTTCCTCTCGTAGTAGCTTGGATTAATGTATTTCGGCTCTCTTTTTGCGAGCTCCGAATCTTCTTCGAATATTTCCATCAAAACCCTCCCGTCCATATCGTTTGGAATTGGCAAGCCGAAGATGTGGAGGATTGTTGGAGCAATGTCATAGATTTTTGCTCTTTCGATTTTGTGGCCTTTTTTGATTCCTAGGCCATAAGCAAGGAAGATTCCATTTAACCTATGGGCACCTGTGTGTCTTGTCGAAAAGGGCTTTTCCTCGAATAATGGCCTATCAAAGTTATCTTCGATTATAACACATCTCCAATCGTTAATCGTAAAGATTATGTCAGGCAAGAGGTTAACTTTTTCTCCAGAGTATAGTCTTTTGGGTTCGTATATCTGGACTTCGACTTCTTTTCCAATATCTTTGCTTAAGTTTTTCAAGTCATGTATCAATCTGGCTTTAATTTCATCCCTTTCTTTTTCACTGTTTGCGTTTATGTAAATGGCACCGAAGGGAATCGTGTGTCTTAAACAGAAGGCTTTACTTTTCTCAATGTCAATTTCGTCCACTATGCTTGTTTTCAGTGCATCTCCGACGCTTTTTCTTGTTTCAGCAGAAAATAGTCTCCTTACTGGTGTTTTTGCCACGATTGTGGCGATTTTGTATGCATATTTTTTGATGAACTTCTTTACGTCTCTTATCCTGACCATGTATCCCTTCGAAACCAACCACTTCGCAAGGTTAAATGTCTGGTCGTTGGGTCCAAATCCGTGATCGGATGCGAGAAAAACGATTGTATCTTCTGAGAGCATATTCAAGATGTTTCCAAGAATTCTATCTATTCTCTGCCAGAATTTAACGAACTCGTCTTTATACCTTGGCGACGTTTCCGGATCAAACATTGGATGGTTTTCATCTATGTGCCTCCAGATTATGTGCTGCATCCAGTCAGTTACCGAAAAAACGAGGAAGAGCAGATCCCATTCTTCGTTTTCGACCAAGTATTGTACCCATTTTTCAAATTTGCTCAGGAATTCATTCAAGTCGTAAATGAAAAGATCGAGATTCTCGTATTTTTTGTTGTGATAGTCAACATAAATTTCATACGGGCTTTCAATTTTTTCGAGTTCCTTTTTTAGAGATTGCGGATACGAAACCTCGTCATCAGGAGAAGACCCCAACCCAGAAATCATAAAGCCGTTCACTTTATACGGGGGGAACAGCATTGGGTAATTGAAGATGCCGACTTTTTTGTTTGCTTTGCTTAAATAGTCCCAGAAAGAGTGCCCCTTAAAGTCGGAAGAAGTTGCCGGATGTAGCTTATAACCCTCGTCCTTTCTGTTCAGGAAGTCAATTACCCCTGTTTTCCCGGGAGTTTTCCCCGTTGCCAATGAAAGCCAGGCTCCACCGGTTACCGGAGGGATAGTTGATTCCAGAACTCCGTAACTTCCGTTTCTGAGCAATTCTTCAAGCGTTGGAAGTTTCTTCTGATTTATTAAAGGAATTAAGATGTCCCACGTTGCTCCGTCGAGGCCGATGATCAGTAGCTTTTGAGAATCGACCATAACACACCTCCTCTTAAGTCTGACAGAGAATAATGCTTTTAAATTTTTGGGAATTTTAATTTTTCAGGGGGCGTAATTTTGTGTTTCTCCGTGTCTCAATCATAATCCTCAACCGGAACAGCTGGAAGGATACAATAAAAATATTCGGGGCAACCTTTTATAGACCAACAAACTCTCCTTGCCGTAATTTTACATTCCACATTAAGAGAATGGTAGTAGGCACAAGTTCCAGATTGATCGTCACGTATATAACTCCCACACAGACTCAGAATGGTAACTCTGCCATCAATTTGATGGTCGATCTGCAATCGAGTTGTCGCCTTCGAAGCACCAACATTTTTAAAACATAAAAGACAATAAGTTTACTGATGACAGAAATCGTCAGAAGACTGGAGTTGCTTGAAAGAGAGATCCGGGATCTGAAGAGTCTGATATTCTCAAAGGAGGATCCAGCCCTTGAGAAAAAGCTCGTGTCTCTCAGAGGGATGGGAAAACCTCTGGCTGAGGACGACGAAATAGAAAACGCAATAGAGGAGGCAAAGAAATCAATTTTCCCGAAGATCGAGGATGATTTACGTAACTGACACCCATCCACTTGTCTGGTATCTGATGGACAGGCTGCCGGAAAACGCAGACCGCATTTTCACATCTGCGGAAAAAGGAGACGCCATAATCTACATCCCCACAATTGTGCTTGCGGAGTGCATGTATCTTGCGGAAAGTGGAAGGATAGAAATTGATTTCGAAGACCTGCTCGGCAGGCTGGAAGTGGGCAGAAACTTCGTTCCAGTATCCTTCAACTTTAAGGTTCTGAAACTCCTCCCCGAAGTAAAGCTGAAAGAACTTCACGACAGGATAATCGTCGCAACCGCGAGGATTCTCGATGCCAAACTCATCACAAAAGATGAAGAAATCAGAGAATCGGGAATGGTCGAAACCGTGTGGTGACGCCACGATGAAGAAATTCCCGAGAGTCTCCATCATCATCCTCAACTGGAACGGCTGGAAGGACACAATAGAATGCTTGGAGTCGCTTTATCAGATTACGTATCCAAACTATGATGTCATTGTCGTAGATAACGGTTCTGAAGATGACTCAGTTCAGAAAATAAAGGAATACTGTGAGAGTAGGATGGAAGTGAACTCTAAATTCTTTGAATACAATCCAAAAAACAAGCCCATAAAAGTGTTCGAGATATCAGAAGATAAGGCAAGAAAGGGAAAATTTAACCGACCACTTTATGAGAAGTTCGACGTTGATAGGCGACTGATCCTTATTGAAAATAAAGAAAATTATGGTTTCGCCAAGGGAAATAATGTGGGCATAAAGTTTGCTTTGAGTGTTTTGAATCCTGATTACGTTTTGCTTTTGAACAACGATACTGTGGTTGATAAAAACTTCCTAAATGAACTCGTGAAAGTTGCTGAAAGCGATAAGAGCATAGGTATTATAGGTCCCAAAGTATATTATTACGATTTCGATGGTAAATCAAACGTTGTGCATTCAAGAGGGGGCAAAGTTTTGCCAAAACTTGGATTAGCACCGCCAATAGGGAATTCTGAAGTAGACACAAACTATGCCGTATGCCCCCCATATGATGTGGATTATGTTGAGGGTTCTTGCTTACTGGCAAAATCTAAGATCATTAAGAACATAGGATTGTTAAACGAAACATTGTTTTCGTATTGGGAAGAAGTAGATTTTTGTCTGAAAGCGATAGAAAGTAAACATAGAGTAGTGTGTACAACATCGTCAAAAATATGGCACAAAGTATCTTCGTCAATTGGAAAAACACATCCCATTAAGCTGTACTACATGGCAAGAAACAAACACATAATTATTAAAAATCATTATAATGTACTAAATCTTTCAATTTTGATAATATATTCAAGTATAGATGCTCTAATTTCGGTGATAGTCTACTGGATAAAATATAATTGCAAGCGATGTGTGATCAGTCTACTAATGGGGCACATAGAGGGAATCATGAATAATATTCATACACTTAAAAATCAGAGAACTCCCATACTCTCTTCAATTCTTAAATAAATAGTTTTTCCAACACTCTCCCAATCAAATTCTTTTTCAGCCAGCTTCCTCGATCTATACCCCATTTTAGCCAATTTGGATTTCGGAAGAGAATGCAGATATTCTATCCCTCTAACCAAATTTTCAGGACTGTTATCAGCTACCACAATTCCTGAACCATAATTTCTAACAAAATCAGCAGCATCTCCGACCTCAGTAGCCAATACTGGCCTTCCAGCGGCTGAATATTCTGCAAACTTAGTTGGCGCCGCCACTTCTGCAGCAGGATGATGAGGTCTTGGAAGTACCAAAACATCGCATAGCCTATAGTACTTAAAGATTTCACTCTGGCTAATTTTTGGAAGATATATTATGGATCCCTTCTCATCTCTTACTGGCCGCTTGATTTGAAGACCTCCAATTACAAACCCAATTTCATCCGATTTCACAATTCGAGCAGCTTTAATAAAATTTTCAACACCCTGCCATTTTTGAAAACCACCAAAATACCCAAAAAGGAACTTATCCTCAATTCCCAAATTTTCTTTAAGTTCCCACAATTCAGTGCTAGAAATACTCCCTAAATCAAAATTCGAGAAGTCAACACCGTTTGTTGCGTAAACTATCCGCTCAGGCTCCATACCATACCTACCAACAAGCATGTTTTTCATCTTATATGAGACTGACACGGCCAAATCAGTCAATTTTACTGATTTAGATTCGAGTGTCTTTACTACACAATATTTGAGATAATTTACCACATTGGCGAGATCGTGAATCAATGGGAACTCAAATTCTGCGATGCCATGAAAGTCGGTAACAATAAGAGAGCTCCTTCCCGGAGTCCTAAGAATAGGGGCCAAAATACCACCAGAAACAGATAAATTCGCATATACGATATCATAATCCCTTTTGGCCAATTCGCAAACCATAGAATGATCGTAAAACCAATCAATACCTACATCATTCTCGGGAATGTTTTCCCTCAAACGCAGGTTTAGCACTTGATTAATGCTGGAAACAAAGGCAACAATATCTACGTCAGCTCCACACCTATTCAACTGATTTGCAATGTTGAAAATCCGGTTCCACATGGCGTTGTACTCCAATTGTCCTAAGTTCCAAAGATACACCACACTAAGAATTCGCATATTTACCCTCCATTCAATTTGTTGCTCTATCAGTGTCACCAAACCGTTCGACATAACGGTAAAACTCACAAGTTCTTCTCGCAACATTCTCCCAAGTAAATCTCCTTGCATAGTCTCTGATTTTTTCGGCATCCCACCCTTTCTCGAGCGCCATTAAAATCTTCTCCGCAAGATCTCTGGCATCTGCAGGTTTTGCTATCAGGCCGTAATCGCCGGACGTTATTATTTCAGGCACACCCCCCACACCCGTCCCTACGAAGGGTAGCCCGCATCCCATTGCCTCGAACATCACGGTGGGATTCCCTTCGTGCAGGCTTGATAGCACGAAGAGGTCCGCCGCGTGCAGGTAGAGGTTGAGGTCTTCAAAGGACACCCAGCCGGTAAGCCTCACGTGGCCCTCGAGACCTTTCTCTCTGACCAGTCCGGCCAATTTCTCGTAAAGAGAGCCCTTGCCGATGATTACACACAGCACGTCCCTCCTCCCGACCTCGTTTACCACCACATCCACAGCCTCGATGAGAAACTCCTGTCCCTTCTGGGGGAGTAGATTTCCGACGTTGACGAGTATCTTCGAGTCCTCTGGCAACCCCAGTTTTTCTCTTGCTTCCCTCTTATCTACTGGTGTGAACTTCTCCGGGTTGTAACCGTTCGGTACGACCACAATCTTGCCCTCTCCACCAACCTCGGACGAGATCACCTTCTTCTGGAGATGCGAGACGACGATCAGAAGGTCCGTGTTATCGAGAACGAATGACATCAGTTTCTTGTGCTTTTTCACAAAATTCTCGGTGTCGGAGTAATGAAATGTCACAACCAGTCTGAATCCGAGCAGTTTCTTCCATAACGCTCCAACGATTGCCGGCAAAAATCCACCGAGCGGACCTGAAGCTTGAATATGCACTATGTTGAATTTTTTCGAATCCTTCAGAAGCTTCAGTGAGAGGCCAAGTGTTCTTGTGTAAAGGCGAATGAGCCTGTCCCTGACAATATCGTACTCTCTAGAGGGAGAGGTCAGGCAGTGCTCAACCTCTACGCCGAGCTTTCGAAGGTGGGCGATGAGCTCTTCAGTGTGAGTCGCCATCCCACCTGCACCCCTGATCTTCTTTGTTCCAACCATCAGCACCCTCATCAGATCACCCTGAAAGAACCTGCTCCACAAACTCCGAGAAAGTTGTGAACCTAACGGCGTGGGAGTAATCTCTCGTAACGATCTCAAGAAACTTTTTGAAATTGCTGCTATTGAAAAAGTCCTTCGTGTGCCCGATCGCAACCACGGGCACTTCATTTTCGGCAGTGTCGTAAACGTTGAGTGCGTGATCGAGCATCCCCACCATCTCTCTCCACGACAGCTTTGAGATGTCGAACTTCATCACTCTTCCACTCCCACCAGAGCCCTTCAGCGAGGATCTGCCTGTTGGCGATGTGGGCGGATCGTGTACCCACACGTAAAGCAGAGGGAGCAGAAATCCTGGTTTGAGGAACGAGTGCAGCTTTGCCGGGATTGAGTAGATTGGGACCTCGTAAACCTGTAGGTCGTACAGCCTCCACAGCCCGTTATTTCCGGCTGGGGCGGGAATGTCTGAAAGGGAGTGGACCACTATCCCCAAATCCTCCATAGCCTTTGCGACATGGTATGGTGGCTCAACCCACCCCATGTTGCTCAGCCTGAGTGCGAGACACCTGTAACTGCCCGAGGGAACGAGAGATTCCAGCGTATCCTTGCACATCTCGATCATGCTACGCACATCCTCGTAGCTCATGTCAAAGACTGAGAGTTTGGGATTTCTGAGGTGGAACCTCCCTCTGCTGTATTCCGCGTCGAGGAACTGGGGGTGGATGTGGAGTTGCACGTCATGTCCCCGCTCGTGCATTTCCAGAATCTGCGTTGAGATTCTTTCACTGGGGCTGTAACCCAAGTCGTTCACGAGGGCTTCATCATATTTCTCGAACTGTATGTACTCGCACATCTCGGCCATCACGGTTACCGGAACGTTGTGAGCTTCCGCTATTGATGCAATCCTGCCCATCGGAATGATCATGTGCCTAATTACATCACCCCTCCCGTTTCCAAAGATCTCGTAATCTATTGTGATGATCAGGTTCAGCATGTTCGACACTTCCCGTATCCAAGGTCACTCATCACATCCCCAAGCAACGCATCTATTAACATGCACTCCCACGGTTTTATCCTCTTCCTCCACAGGTGTGCACCGCGCGAGTCTATTCCCCTCCTCCTGACGTTTTCTATGCTCGACTCCTTACCAGTCGTGTACAGCATCCCGGACTCGAACGGGACACCTATGAACCTGCATACGGCCTTAAGCATGGGAACAGGATTGGACAGCAAATCCTCGTACTTGACGACTCTGACGTTGTCCCTGTGCCTGTTTTTGACGCAGGTTCTGTAAAGCCAGCGGTATTCGATGGACACTCTCAGTAAAGTTATAAAATCGTAAACGTGGTGGAGGGGTCTGGGCAACCTGCCCTTCAGCCATCTGGAGAACTCGTCGTTGGTCTTCGACAGGTAAACTGCCCGGGGATCACGGAACAGGAGGAGAACCTTGCAGTCCGGATAATGATTCTCCAGAAACTCGATGTTTGTGGCATACACCGGATTTTTTCCGCCAAAAATTGGTTTATCTGTTCTCTCAAGATAGTCAAGCAGAACGAGGTTTACGACGTCCATGCAGGAAACCTCTCCAGATTGCTTCAGAATTTGCGAAGCCCGGCTCAGTACGCGGTCTTTGCTTATCCCATATCTATCAATTTTCTTCCAGAAGGCACCATAAAGCTTTTTGGAGAATAAAACTTCGACCAGCTTTTCGAGTTTCTTTTTTTCACGGATTTTACCGAATTTTTTGCAGAGTGTAACGGCGTCTTGTCTCCAGGGGTACGGGTTCCAGAGGTGGAGCTCTTCTGGAGCCATAGCTACGAACCTGCTTCTGTCCAGTATGTTTCTCAGCAATGTTGATCCGGTTCTGTAAATAGTCACAATGAAGACTGGACTATCAACCTCCACGCGCCCGCCTCGAATACCCATCTGATCAGCTTTTTCTATTTTGCAGTTTTTATTGTTTCTCCCGTTAGTGCAATTTGTCTTGATGTGTTGTATAAAGATAATAAGACATGGCGAGCATAATCCAAGCCTGTGCCCACCTCATGTAAGGTATCTTGTTAACAAAACCCGGCCACTTGTGAGAATAAAAGTAGCCTGATGGGTCTCGCATGTTGTCAATCGTCCATTTAAGAATTTTTTCTGCCATCCTTAAATATTCAGCATCTCTAAAAAACCTGTACAGGTTCGCAAACGTTATTATTCCCTGAGCCTGGTTGTGGATGTTTATTGGGTACTTCAGAGGATACCGGTAGTAAAAATACCCCTCGGGACAAAGCTGCTTTTCCTGGAAGAATTCAACACCCTTCCTAATTGCCACCATGCACGATTTTTTAAGCTCACCGTCAACATACGGATAAAACGCCAGAAGTCCGTCAATTATAAACCCCTGATGATAATCCAGCTGCCAGTAATAGGACCTCTTTTCCAGATCATACGAGAACGGCCATGCCCCATCGCCCCTCTGATAATCGACCAGCAGTTTGACGACTTTATTTCCGATTGACACCAGCTCAGGATTGTAGCTGTGTCGCAAAACCCCAGACATTGCCTCAAGCGCGAGTCCAGAGACATCAAAAACTATTCGGTTTTCCTCAAAAGGGGTGTACTTGAAATACGTTCCCTGTTCTTTTTCGCATAATAGTGCCTTAACAAGACCCTTAATACCTTTTTTTGCCATGAGCAGATACTGTTTCCTGCCCAAGACCTCGTATGCTGCCACAGCCGATTTTATGAATTCGGTGATACATATTATGTCTGGAATCTCCGGAGAGAGCAAATGCTTTGGTGCTATGTATTTGAAATAATAGCTGGAGCAGAGAAAAACATCTTTTTCAGCACCAATACTGTTTTTAAGTCGTTTGCCCTCTACCAATCTTAAGAGTTTCTCGGATTCCACTTTATATGCATCTTCTTTTGTTACTGCAAAAAGGTACGAATATGCCCTGGAAAACAGAAGTAGAGATTTGTTGGTAATGTCCTTTCCTATTCCAAGCACTGGCCTGAAATTTACCGGGGAATACAGATTAAACTGAATGGCGAGAACTCTTACTATCCAGCTTTCTGGCATAATTTCAGCCAAACGCCCGCTTAACGCATCATACGGATCCCACCCAGCGTAGCGTTCCTTCCGTACCCAAGAACGCAGAGTTTCGATTGTTTTCCAAACCTGTTTCTCTGGGACATCACTAAGAGCACGCATTACTATCTACCCGCCCTGTAAAGCTCCACATTGTTATGTGCTGGAGACTTCTTGGCAGAATAGGAATATAAAACCATTTTGGCTACACTCAGGAACAGTGTCAGCAAAAACAATTTTAATAAGTCACAATCAATACTCGTAGGATATCAATTCGGTGAAAAAGTCGGAGTAAGGAGTAAGAAGCATGTGTGGAATTGCTGGAATCGCTGGTAAGGACTTAAACAAACAGTGGATATTCACCATGGCAGAATCTTTAAAGCACAGGGGCCCTGACGACGAGGGGTACCTACTCGTAAATACCGACAAAAAAATATTCGAGGAACGTGGAGGGAGGGATTCAAAAATTCCCCTAAAATGCATCGAAGAGTCTGTTAATTTTGATGTAGATCTTGTTCTCGGTCATAGGAGGTTGTCAATACTCGATCCAACCCCTGCAGGGCATCAGCCAATGAAGTACGAGAAAGACCGAGTAGTCTGGATTGTCTACAACGGAGAGATTTACAATTATCTGGAAATCAAAGAGGAACTGAAAAGAAAGGGATACGAATTTAAAACTGACTCGGATACTGAAGTCGTTCTGGCAGCGTATCTCGAATGGGGCTTCGATTGCGTCAAGAAATTCAACGGAATGTGGGCATTCGTTATTTACGACCCAGAAAACAACATACTCTTCGGATCGCGAGACAGATTTGGAATAAAACCACTCTACTATACGAGGGGCAGAAATTTTTTCGTGTTCGCTTCAGAAATAAAAGCAATACTGGCACTTCCATTTATTAAGCGAACCGTTAACGAGAGTGTACTTTACGACTACTTAATTTTCGGCGTCCTTGAGCATACGAATGAGACATTTTTCAGTGGAATTTACAAATTGCTGCCTTCCCACAGTTTCGTATACTACATAAAGAAAAATGAGCTGAAGATATTCAAGCATTACAGGCTGAAATACTGTTCAGAACTTTCTAAATTTTCAGAAAAAGAATTTAAAGAATACAGAGACAACGTAAAGAGCAGAATTTTCAGAGCCATAGAACTTAGACTTCGATCTGATGTCCCTGTGGGAACATGCCTGAGTGGAGGAATAGATTCCTCATCCATAGCAGTTGTGATTAACTCCATCTTAAAAAGAAAAAAAGTCCCCCAGATTGGAAAAAAACAGAAAGTCTTCACAGCCTACTACTCCGGAGAGCCAATGGACGAAAGCAAATATGCCGAAAAAGTTGTTGAAAGCATCGGTGCCGAGTGGTACAGAGTTGCACCCACTGCAGAAGACTTGCTGAAAGACTTGCTGGACCTTGTATACTACCAGGAAGAACCATTTATTTCAACCAGCATGTACAGTCAGTACCGAGTAATGAGGCTGGCAAAAGAGAACGGCATCAAAGTTCTCCTCGACGGCCAGGGGGGGGACGAGCTGTTTGCAGGCTACAAGATATTTTACGGAGCATATTTTCTGGATTTGCTGAAGAACTTGAAGATATGGACACTAATGAAAGAATTGAGAAATTTGCGAAACTCACCCGTGGATCTAAAAGACCTCATCACGCAGGTGTCCAGAATAATTTTCGCGAAGGTGATTCCGTCCGCCCTCAAATGGACTATCGTGCGCCGAATGTATCCTGAAATGAAGTACATAAACAAAGATTTTCTGAGCAAGTTTAAATACAGGGACTACACGAGAGAGATCACCTCTACATCCTTGAACGAGATCTGTTACCAGTGGTTTACTAAACACAATTTACAGCAACTCCTCAGATACGAAGACAGGAACTCCATGGCCCACAGCATAGAGGCAAGAGTTCCTTTTTCCGATGACACCGAACTCATAGAGTATGTATTCATGATACCCGGCACATACAAAATACATCGCGGATGGAGCAAGTTTATTTTGAGAGAGGCACTATCTGATCTATTACCTGCGGAGATTAAGAAACGAACAGATAAGGTGGGATTCGAAACTCCCGAAAAAATCTGGTTATCAAAAATGAGCGACGAAATAAAGAAATTAATAAACTACAAGAACCCATACATAGACACAGAAAAACTCGTTGCTGATTACGATACCCTCGTAGCCAACTTACCAAACAGAGGCCTAAACGCCCTGTGGAGGTTGATTAACACAATATTGTGGATGAAAGTTTTCAACGTTAAGCCACCACAGTAATTACCATTAAAATGAGAGCCATTTGTTTTGGCAGTTACGCAATACATTTGTTTAATGAAAGTGGTCAGCGATAAAGAGGAGACAAAAAACTAAATATCCTTACTGATCTCATCGAGCTTGTGAAAATAGCAGTAATTCTTGGCACTCGTCCAGAGATAATCAAAATGAGCCCCGTGATAAGGGAGTGTGAAAAAAGAGGGGTCGAGTATTTTATCCTGCACACTGGACAGCATTACTCCCACGAGATGGATAAAGTATTTTTCGAAGAATTAGAATTGCCCCAACCAAAATACAATCTGGACGTGGGCTCAGGAACGCATGCAGAGCAGACGGGCAAAATTATGATAGGGGTTGAGAGAATTCTACTCCAAGAAAGGCCCGATGTCGTTTTAGTGCAGGGAGATACCAACACCGTTTTAGCGGGAGCCTTGGCGGCTACCAAACTCCACATAAAGGTTGGACATGTCGAGGCGGGACTAAGGAGCTATGACAGAAGGATGCCGGAGGAAGTTAATAGAGTTCTGGCAGACCATGTATCAGATTACCTCTTTGCCCCCACTGAAAATGCCAAGCAGAATTTAATGAAAGAAGGTATAGATGAAAACAAGATATTCGTCACAGGAAACACCATCGTCGATGCAGTCTACCAGAATTTGGAGATCGCTGAGAAAAAAGTGAACGTGTTAGAAGATTTGGGACTGAAACCCAGAGAATATTTTCTTGTAACCGCTCACAGGCAGGAAAACGTCGATGTTAAGGAGAGATTGAAAGGGATTTTGAAAGGTCTGGAGCTGATTCACACGGAGTTTTCGATACCGATAGTATTCCCAATGCATCCGAGAACCCAGAAAAGGGTGAAAGAGTTCAAGCTCAGTTTAGACAGCATTAAAATTGTTAAACCATTGGGCTTTCTCGAATTTTTGCTGCTTGAAGCAAATGCAGGGTTGGTTTTGACGGATTCAGGAGGTGTGCAGGAGGAAACGTGTATCTTGGGCGTTCCGTGTGTCACGCTGAGAGACAATACAGAGAGGCCTGAAACACTGGAGGTTGGATCGAATATATTGGCAGGAACGATTCCCGAAAGAATTCTAAAGAGTGTAAAAATAATGCTCAGCAGAAGGGGTAGCTGGAGAAATCCATTCGGGGACGGGAGAGCTGGGGAGAGAATAGTTAATATACTGACTGGATATCATAACCAGAACTATGCCTAAAAAGATTTGTGTACTTGGCTTGGGATATATAGGCCTCCCAACAGCATTACTTTTGGCCAATAGCGGTTATAGTGTGACCGGCGTCGACATAAACGAGAAAGTGGTCAAAACGCTGAATAGTGGTGAGCTACCATTTAAAGAGCCAGGCTTGAGAGAACTGCTCGAAAATGCAGGCAAAAACTTTACCGCAAAAACGCAAGTTGAGAGGGCTGATGTTTTCATAGTGGCCGTCCCCACCCCTATTGAAAAGTTCACGAAAGTTTCTGATCTGAGTTATGTCAGACTGGCTTCTGAAATGATCGTCCCGGTTTTAAAGCAGAAAAATCTTGTCATACTGGAATCTACAGTTCCCCCAGGCACGGGCGAAAGGCTCGTAATACCAATACTTGAAAAAAGCGGTTTGGAAATTGGTGATTTCTATTTCGCATATTGTCCGGAAAGGGCCATCCCCGGGAGAACCCTTTACGAAATGGTGCACAATGACCGAGTGGTTGGTGGATACGACCAATTGTCCGGAAAGCTGGCAAAAGAGGTATACGCTTCTTTTGTTAAGGGCGAAATACATATTACAGACTTAAAAACTGCAGAGTTCGTCAAATTAATAGAAAATACGTATCGGGATGTGAATATTGCGCTGGCAAATGAATTCGCATTGATTGCAGAAGAATGTGGTATAGATGTGTGGAAGGCTATTGAACTCGCCAACAGGCACCCGAGAGTGAATATCCTGAATCCAGGACCTGGAGTAGGAGGGCATTGTATAGCTATCGATCCCTGGTTTCTAACCGAGCATACGACCAGAGGTAAGCTGGTATTAATGGCCAGAGATGTCAATGACTACATGCCAAATTATGTCCTTCAAAATGTCAGGAAAATGCTCGAAAGCATCAGGGATGCAACTATCACAGTGTTTGGTGTTGCATATAAAGGCAACGTGGATGATACGCGAGAGACTCCGGCATTAAAGTTCATCAGACTTGCAAAAAATGAGGGGTATGAAGTAAAGTGTTATGACCCCTATGTAAGCGAGTTCGAATTCGAGTTATGCTCTCTGGAAGACGCTGTAAGAGAGTCAGACTGCATAGTGGTCATGACTGACCACAGCGTGTTTAAGGAGATTGACCCAAATTATGTTGGAAAATTTATGAGGCATAAACAAATACTGGACACCAGAAACATCGTAAACCGAGAAAAATGGAACAGAGCAGGGTTCAAAGTGAAGGTGTTAGGAGATGGCAGGAAAGTATGATTTCTGGGTGGATATTACCTCCCCCCCTCAGGTCTTCTTTTTCACACCAATTATAAAAGAGCTCGTAAAAAAAGGTTATAGTGTATATGTTACCGTCAGAGATAGAGGAGAAACTGTAGCTCTCGCTAAAAAATATTTATCAAATTTCAGCATCACTGGATCAGATTCCCCACACAGCATATTAAAAATCTCCAAAACGGTCGCCAGAACGCTGGCATTATCGCTTAAGGTTCCAGATTATGACATCTGCCTCTGCTCGGAGTTGCCGATGGGTGTTGCTGTATCCAAAATCAAAAGGCGAAGGTCTCTGATATTTCTTGATAATGATTTAAAGGTATATGAGCCGGGGATGTTCCAAAAACTTGAAGTTAAAGTTAAAACTCTTTCAAACTATGTTATTGTCCCAAAAGTCGCCGTAAAAAGTTTCGGAAAGGTCGTCCCGGAAGAAAAAATAATACATTATGATGGATACAAAGAACACATCTCAATCTCGATTTTCAGGCCGGATCCCTCAGAGTTGAACAACATTCCATTCTCGGAATTCGTAGTGATTAGACCAGAGGCACTCTCGGCGATGTATGTGCGAGAGAAAAAATCCATTGTACCCGATCTAATAAAAAGATTCTATCGAGAAAATGTAAATGTGGTCTATCTTCCAAGAAAGGGAGATTTTGAATACTTGAGCAAAAGTTTCATCAAAAAATACGATAACATCTTCATACCAGATGGTGCTGTAGATGGTCTAAATATTTCATATTATGCAAAAGCTGTATTAACCGGCTCTGGAACGATGGCCCGGGAAGCTTCGCTTTTGGGAACTACAGCGGTATCATTCTTTCCAAGTAAAAAACTTCTTGCAGTAGACATAGACCTGATTTCCAAAAAAAGACTGTTTCACTCCAGAGACGTAAATGAAATTATCAACCATGTTTTGTCAAATTGGAACAAAAAAAGATTGCCTGAATTTGATGTCTGTAAAAAAATTGTAAAAAATCTGACTGAGGAGATAACAAACCATCTGGATGGTGCATGACAGCGCATGGAGACCCAACACCCATCTCAAAAGCATGTGCAAACATCAATTCCCGAAACAATAATCCTCTTTGCGGGTAAATTGAATGTGATGAAAAAATTTTTATCCCTCCCAACTTACCTCTGCCAATGAAAGAGAAAATGGAGAGGTACTGGCATGTTCCATTCCTCGTTCTCGCAATTATCACAGGCCTTTATTTGAGAATCATAAACCCCTGGGATGCAGTGTTTGTTTCATGGATGGAGGGAGCAAGGCTGAGCGGAAACGACCCATGGTATTATTTCAGACTCATAGACTCTGCAATCCAGAATTTTCCGAACAGAATTTGGTTCGACGCTTTCACTCATTACCCCTACGGAACATACATTCATTTCGGACCGTTCCTCGTTTATCTTGGAGTATTGGCATCCATGATTGCTGGAGCGACGACTCCTGCAGAGATTAGAACAGTTGTAGCGTTTATACCAGCAGTCGGTGGAGCGCTCTTGGCAGTACCAACATATCTCCTAACAAAAGAAATCTTTGGAAAGAAGGCAGGAATCATTTCAGCGTTCGTTGTAGTGCTGATTCCGGGACAGTTGATGGCAAGAAGTGTCCTCAGTTTTAACGATCACCACATCTGGGAAGTATTCTGGCAGGTTGCGACCCTAGGAACATTCATCCTTGCATACAATAGATGGAAAGCGTACAGTGGCAATTTGAGAAACTCCAGAATGCTCGCATATCCTATTATTGCAGGGATATGTATGGGAATGTATTTTCTCGCCTGGGGTGCCGGGTTCATATCAGTCATAATGATTACCTTTTTTATTATTCTCTCCTCTCTGCTGAGAACCTACATACAGGTAGACACTGTGGCACTTGCAAAAGTTTCCGTAATCTCATTTCTGGTGGCTTCAGTAATCTACCTGCCCTTTTCAAACAAATTCCCCAGTTTTGCAGTAACATATTACTCTCCGTTTCAGCTTAGCGTGCTACTTGGAGCTGCAGCCATCGTCGCAGTATTATATATTGTTGAGACAAGAGTTATCAAGAACAATAAATTTGAGAGCAAATGGACATACCCAGTGTCTGCCGTTGCAATAATCGCGATCTCAACTATACTACTCTACATACTTTCACCCGAATTTATCAGAAATCTGCAGTTCATACTAAGGGTTGTCCAGCCAAAAGGTGGACAATTAACCATAGCAGAAGTCCAACCATTCTTCAGTCTCGGAGGAAAATTCAGCTTTGAACCGGCATGGCAGAACTTCAGCATTACATTCTTCTTTGCCCTTCCTGCAATGTTCTACTACGCATTCAGAGCATTAAGGGACAGGAACGAAAGGTACCTGTACATATCCATCTGGGCCTTTGCAATGCTCATAGCTCTTATGGGGCAGAACAGATTCGCGTATTACTTCGGTGTTGTTTCGGCTGTATTTTCCTCCGCGATCGTTAGTGAAATTCTTGGCAGAGTGAGGTTCTACGAATACCTCGAAGCAGCAATTAACAACAACCAGAAGAAAATGAAAAAAATCGGCATCAAGGCTGTGATTGCCGGTGTGCTTCTGCTTCTCGTACTCATATACCCCACATTTTCTCAGGCCAACTTCTACAGCAAGTGGTCTGCAGGGGGGATAAACAAGCAGTGGTATGATACGCTTGAGTGGATGAGGGACAACACTCCTGGCAAAGAGGTCTACGATGAATTTTACTATCAGCTGTATAAACCGCCAGAGAGTTCCGGAGACCGATATCCATACTACCCGGATGGAGTTTACAGTATAATAAGCTGGTGGGATTACGGTCACTGGATTACGGCAATCGCACACCGCATACCTGTTGCGAATCCTTTCCAGCAGGGCATAGGCAATAAATACAACGATGTGCCCGGAGCAGCGCCGTTCTTCACCGCGTTCAATGAGAGCTACGCAGACAGGATTGCTGAAAAACTGGGTGTCAAATACGTTGTCAGCGATGTAGAGATGGCGACAGGCAAATTCTACGCGATGGCGGTGTGGGCAGAAGGTGAGCTTGGCAAAGCCGAGAGAACATACTATGCCGGTGGGGGAATAGTATATGTTGATGCCAACGGAAATCTTGGACTCTCTCTTACAGGGCAGATACCAGCAGGAGGGAGAGTGATCACCCATGTGAGCATACCCCGTGAAGATTACTACAGAACCATGGAGGCAAAGTTCCACATATTCGATGGCAGTGGTCTGAAGCACTACAGAATGGTTTACGAGAGTGGATTCAGCACGAACACGCTATCCGGGCTCAATGAGCTTGTGTACAAGAACATCTACAATTCGATGTATGCAAACAAATTTGATTACGGCAGGATTCCGACAGCATATTCTGGTTACGTCAAGGTTTTCGAATTTGTTGAGGGTGCAAGGATTACGGGCAAGGCCAATGGAGACTATGTCATTGCAAAGGTCACCATTAAAACAAATCAGGGTAGAACCTTCGACTACATTCAGAAAGTGCCTGTTGTAAATGGAAAATACGAGCTTGTACTCCCGTACGCCCAGGATACGAGCTACCCCGTCAAACCGGTAACAGCATACACCATAGAGAGTGGTGGAATCGCGAAGACACTCGAGCTTACAGAAAAGCAGGTGGAGAATGGAGAACTGCTAACACTCGATTTAACATAAACTTCTTTCCATTTATTACAGCCTAAAGAAGGAGCAATAAGCCCATCAGCAAAATTAATACAGAAAGCATCATCCTCAAAGCCCTATCACCAACCTTAGGGCCAGCGTAAACCCCTACTACCACCCCAGGAACAGAGGAGAATATTAGAATAAGAGCTAAGTTGTAATCAACATTCCCCATCCTGGCGTGGATGATCGACGCAAAAAACGTCAGTGCAAAGCCAAAAAGAAGCTCCGTACCCACAATAACTCTGGAAACCATACCGGTGAACAGCAGAAGAAACAGAGTTACCAGAACACCGCTCCCAACAGACGTTAGCTGAACGAGCGCACCAACAACGAATCCGGTTAAGACGAGAGACAAATCATCAGGGGTCTTATCGGTCGATTTTAAGAAATACGTCCTGTAAATCGTCGCAAGAGAAGATATCACAAGCACAAAAGCCAGAATCTGTGTTAAAAATCTGTTCAAAAATTCAACACCCCAGAAATTCTTTAGGAGAGTCATAAGATATGCTGAGACTAAGAGTCCGGGTATGGAGCCTGCCAAGAGAGTTGAAGAAACTTTGACGTTCACATTTCCCTTCCGGTAGTGCATTAGTGCTGCAAAGAACCTCGTTACAGCACTGTACAGCAGATCAGTCCCAACCGCAACCCTCGGCTGAACGCCAAGAAAAATTAATGCAGGGGTTAGAACGGCCCCACCACCCATCCCCGTTAGCCCAACAAGAAACCCGACAGCGAAGCCGAGAAAATAAACGATTTCCAACACTACACCTCCAGATACCCCAGCTCCTCTGCCTTTTTCAGAACTTCTCTGACCTCTTCCTCAACGCTCATTCTGTGAGATTCAAGAACGACCTCGGGGTTTTCTGGCTCCTCGTAAACCCCATCATACCCCGTCAGCCCCTTGATCTCTCCTCTGAGCGCCTTTGCATAAAGTCCCTTGGGATCCCTCTCTATCCTCACTTCAAGTGGGCATTTCAGGTAAACCTCCACAAACCTGCCAATCTCCCCTCTCGCCTTCATCCTGACAGACCTGTAAGGAGAAATCAGGGAGACGACTGCAACAATTCCGTTTCTCGATAAAAGCTTGGCCATGTGTATCACAACGCGATTGTGCATTTCCCTCGCTTCCCTGCTGAAACCTATGTCAGGGTAGAGGGTTCTCCTGATCTCATCCCCGTCCAGCACCTCGACCTTCATCCCTCTTCCCTTAAGCTCCTTTTCGAGTGCTTTTGCGAGCGTAGTTTTGCCCGCACCGCTCGGACCTGTAAGCCATATCACAAAGCTCATATTACATGCTCACCTCTCATTTCCACGTCAATGCCGTAAATTTTCAGGATTGTGGGTGCAAAATCGTAAATAGAGCAGTTCACATGCCTGCTGTCCAGTTCCGGATGACTGAGCATGAACACGCCGTATTCTGAATGAACAGCGTCATCCGGTCCGGTGTCATTCTCGGCAAGGTAGTTCGTTCCATGCCCGAGAGTTCCCGCAGCCCTCCAGTAGAGATCATCAAAGTAAACCATCATATCCGGCTTATCGCCGAGAGCAACTGGGTAGATTTCCTCAGGATAAAAGATCTTTGTGTCCCATTTCTCGCCATCAGGTCCCCTTATGGACCTCAAATGATCTGCCAGCTCATCCCTGACTTTTTCGTATTCGGATTTGCCTACTGTTCCATTCTTCTCCCTTCCTTCCACGTTCAGGAAGATTCTCGAATAGTAACCACCCCATGCCCACGCAGTCGTTCTGCCCCAGTCCACATCGAGGTCCTCAAACTTCACAGCTCTGCCCTTTTCCAAAACCTCCGGGTTCCTTATTTTCAGAAAACCCTCGTCTATCAGCCACTGGTTGATGGCAAATGCGCCCTTCATCCTCTTGACACCGTGGTCCGAGACGATTGCAACAGCAACATCGTCATCCAGAAGCTCGAGAGTCTTTCCAATCTCTCTGTCAAGAAGCCTGTAATAGTCCCTTATCACGTTCCGGTATTTGCCGCCCTCCTCGTACAGGTGGTGTTCCCTGTCAAAGTACTTCCAGAATGCATGGTGTATTCTGTCAAGACCTATTTCCACAATCTGGAAGTAATCCCAGTCCTTTTCCTGAATGAGGTATCTCGCCACCTCAAACCTCTTTTCAGTCATTTCCCAGATTTTTTCCTTAACCTCGTCCCTGTCATCCTTCCTGAAGACCACATCGAAGATGTATTCACCCACGAGCCCCTCCACCTCATTCTTCAGTTCAGCCGGGTAAGTGTAGTCCACGCTCGCATCTGGAGTTATGAAACAGCTTATCAGCCAGCCGTTTACCTTTCTCGGAGGGTACGTTGGCGGTACACCAATGAGAGCGCTTTTCTTGCCTTCCATTGCAAGGTAATCCCATATAGCAGGTTCGGCGATTTTTCTGCTGTTCGCTAACCACATGTCGGTATAGCTACCAGCCTTCCTGTGTCTGAAACCGTAAAGTCCAAGCTCCCCCGGTGTTTTCCCGGTTGCCATCACCATCCAAGCCGGAATCGTTATTGCCGGGATGCAGCTTTTCATCGGGCCGTAAACCGCATTTTCCATCAGCTTCCTAATAGTGGGAAGCTCATCGATGAACTCGCTGAAAAGCAGTTCCGGAGGAGCCGAATCAAGTCCAAAAACAATCACTCTTTCCACCATAACAACCACCCGAAATGATCACCAACAATACTGAGGGCTTCATCAAGCCTCGTTTTTGCACAAATAATTCCCAGAACATCTGATTTTCCACCAGCGTTGAATCCAAGGCTTTTGAGTCTCCGGATGAGATCGGCAATCCCGAGTCTGTCCGCCAGTGCTTTATCGACCCTGATATAAATCTGAGCGTGGCCATTATAGTCCTCATTAACCACAATCGCGATCGGGAATTTGAGGTCCCACACGAGCCTTCTCGCAACAATAGATGTTACGTTATACCTGCTCGAGTATCTTGCATAAACAAAATCACCTTTATCCTCCGCCCTCTCAACTATCTCTGCAATTTCACTTTCGAGGAGGTCGAGGTTGTTAGTCCATTCGTCATCGTTCAGCAGTTCCAACGGGTCAGAATGGGTTATCCTTTCAACCGCACCTTCCACACCATCCAGATCGCAGACCATGGATGGAGAGTTGATGAGTCTGGCGAGATGCAGAGCCTGATTCTCCGAAAGTCCATGTCTGTCAAGCAATTTCCTGACCCAGTCAAACTGGAAAGCACCTCTTCCCAGATCCCCGACCGCCCCAATGGCAGACTGCCAGCCCCAGTGGTTAAAGTAATCAGACACCACGTACGAAGCAGAAGGAGCAGGTTTTCCTTCAAGCAGGGGATTGACATGCGTGGCGTTTTCATTTTCAATTCTCCGCTGAATGTGATGGTCGAAGAAATAAAGTGGCTTCACTATCACCTCAGCTTCATCAACCATATTCACATCCACGATGTAGATCCGTTCAGCCTCGGCTATGTGACCCCTTATTCGCCCATCGAACTCGAAAATCCCTGGAAAAAGAGATATGTTCTCAAATTCCTCGTCTTTAAGAGATTCCACCAGCAGTGCAGCAGAGCATATTCCATCTGTATCCCAGTGATGGATCAGCAGGTTCATGCTACTCAACAAACGGTTTTTCAAAGCTACTTATCACCTCAAAAACCTCAGGCCTCATGAGGTGCTCTGGAGGCTGTATACCTCCAGTTATCATCCTCCTCAACCTCGTCCCGCTTATCTTCTCGTGATGTTCCCCACCATGAGGGCAGATTTTCGCGTTGACCATTCCGGCACACTTCCTGCAGTAGAACGCCTCCCGGATGAACATCGGGGTTATGCCCAGGTCGGGAAACTCGTCAAATATTTTCCAGGCATCGTACGGGCCATAGTAATCTCCAACCCCTGCATGGTCCCTTCCCACAATGAAGTGGGTGCATCCGAAGTTCTTGCGCATTATTGCGTGGTGTATTGCCTCCCTCGGTCCGGCATACCTCATCTCGTATCTGACGGTTGCAAGGGTTGCGGCATCCTTTGGATAGTAATGTTCAAAAAGAACCTCATAGGCCTTAATTATTACCTCATCCCTGTAATCTCCGGGCTTTTTCTTTCCAAGAACGGGATTGATGAAAAGACCATCAACGAACGTCAGCGCAGCTTTCTGAACGTACTCATGTCCGGTGTGGGGAACGTTTCTCGTCTGGAACGCAACAACCGTGTCCCACCCTCTCTCCCGGAACAGAACTCTTGTTTCCACCGGTCTGAGAGTGTATCTGCCAAACTCGTTCGGAATTTCGTTGAGAAGCTCGATTTCACCACCCACAAGGTAATCATTCATCGAGTGAACCTTCATAACTCCCGGGTGTTCGGGATCGTCGGTTCCAAAGACCTTCAGGGCAAGGTGTCTCTTATCGTAACGATAGATGTCCTCAACATGCATCCTTGCAACCGGAGTGCCGGCATGGAAAAGAAGTATGGCATCCCCTTCAACAAACCCAGGTTCATCAGCATCCAGCAGGACCGGGATTGTCCAAGGTGTATCATCGCTCAACCTCATGTGGTCGAGGACGGATTCGTAGTCCTCCCCTGTAAGAAAGCCATCCAAAGGTGAGTAAACTCCGTGTGCTATGTTTTCGAGATCTATGGCCGTTCCCCGATCGATTGTTACTGCAGGATACTCGTGCTGCTCACCGACGATTCTCTCCCTCGTGTTATCCGAGACTGTGCGTCTGACAAGCCTGCCTCCGTGAGGTCTGGATACCATAAAGGGTCCCTGTACTCAGTCCAGATATCCCAGAGCCCGCAACCTTTCCTTGACCTTCTCCTCTTCCTCCTTGCTGAAGACTTCCTCCTTTTCCTCTTCCTCAAGGCTGGCGAGGACTTCCCTCAGAACATATGTAACATAATCCGACACAGACGTAAACCCCGTTCCCTCTATCCTCTGCTTGATCTTCTCATAAAGCTGCACCGGTATGCTCACGGTTGTGTATTTCCTCTTCTCATCGCTCATCTCCATCACCTAATTACATTTAATTAAATAGCATTAAAAAGTTTTTCGGAATTTAAATTAAAAGAAACAAAAGGATTTTGAAAGATAGCATTCTCTTTTAAAAGGATCAAATGTTCCCTATCTTCGCAGCAAGCTTTGCGAGAACCTCTTTCCTTTTCGCCTGTATGAACTTCAGGCTTCCAACGACCAGATGTCCTCCTCCGTCCACTCCAGCATTTATTTCCTCCTCCAGCTCTTTCACAATCCTGGGTATGTCGAGGTTCACGCCCTCGCTCCTTATCACAGCAAAGTCCGGGCCATAGCCCACGGTTACAAGCCTGTCATACTGCCTCTTCAGCCTGTCATGCACCTCTCCGGTGAGCTTGCCGGGCGGCGGGAAGGTAAACTTCTTAGCATAGTTCTCCACATCCAGGGCTGCGAGGGCTATCCCGTTGGGCAGCATCTGCACCCTGACACCATCCATCGCCGTTCTGACGTTGCCCTCGATGGCTTCCTTTGCGTGTGACGAGAGAGTCCTGACAAGCTTCTGCATCCTGTCCTTTCTGCCGAAGCCCAGTATTTCGTGGACTATCTGGCTTGCAGGCCTGAATCTCAGGTAAAATCCCTCGAACTCCAAGGCCAGGCCTATGTCGTGCAGGTAATCCCTTTCATAGCCGGAAAGCTCTATGTATCTCTCAACCTCACCCTCAGCCCTGTCTGCAACCACCGAAACCGCCGGCAAAATTTTCAGATCTCTGTCGGTTATCATCCTCGCTATCTCCGTGCATAAAACGCCTGAGGTGTAGCTGCTGTCTCCTCCCGCCTTGTATGGATTCACATGTATGAGCAGATACCTGTCAACCTCGTCATCCGGGAAGTGGTGGTCAACAGTTATGACATCAGCCCCAAAAATCAGCATCTGCTCTATCGCAGGAATATCCTCCTGCCCTGAGCCGTTATCAACGAGAACGACCAGCGGAATTTTATCACCAAATTTCGCCATGTCTTCAAGACTCTCATCGAGATCCTTGACAACGTCCTCAAGCTCATAAAACGGCGCCCTTGAAACCTTCCTCCTAACAAGATAGTTCTTTGCATCCGGGTCCGGATGTACCCTCTCAATGTAATCCAGCAGGGCGATTTCCAGGGCCACACCACCGCAAACACCATCAGCATCCCAGTGGTGCCTCAGAATGATTGGTCTTGACTCGAGGACGGCTTTTTTAAGCTCCCTCGCAACGTTCATCATCTGATCCTTCAAATTCTCAAGAACCTCGCTCTCAATCAGAAATCCCCTGAATTCCGGCTCAGCCTTCCTTTCGATCTCCCTTTCGATGAGCCTTTCGATTTCACTTGCCTCCTTCCCGAGCAGCCTTTCCATCTCGAGAACTTCTATCTGAAGCTTGGAATCCCTCCTCTTCACAATCCCGATGACCCTCACAACGTCATCAGCATTTATTTCAGGATATGCCCTCTCACCGGCCTCAAAAGCGGCACAGTTTACCAGTCCGGTTTCGTCTGCAATCGTGAATATCGTTGGACCACCTGTGAGCTTGATGTGCTCCACCCTCCCCCTCACCTCGACCATTCTGCCGGTAGCTGATTCAAGCTGAGATATTTTCAGTAGTGGAGCTTCTTTTGACACCTCAACGATCAGATAATCCTTTCCTTCCGCAACAGCAAGATCAATCTCACCTGTGGGCCTGATGTTCTCAACCCTGACAAAAACATCGTCGTTTTCCTTAAGAGGGGTGTTTCTGAGGTTTCTCCTGTGAACCAACCCCCTGAGCCTTTTGTTCAGATTGACAAATGCTCCAATATCCGTAACGCTCGAGACCCTGCCCGCATATATCTTTCCCAGACGGACGTCCTCAAGGCCGCAGCTGTTCTTGAGCAGATAGGCGTGGGGTTTTCTCCTGCAGTCAGAACAGAGGTCGTGATTCCCCACAACCTTCTTTCCGCACACCCTGCATTTCCCTGCCTTCCCTGTACCCCTGCAATCCTGGCAGACCTCCATTCTTTTTTCCATACCTGTGCCTCCGCATACGCCGCATATACCCTGCATGAAAAGCTTTAGCTGCTCCTCTGAAAGCTCTGCAGTGATTTTGGGATCAAAGCTCTTCGATTTTCCGGTGCCGGAACAGATCCTGCACTCCTGCTCGACCTCAATGTAGCCTTTACCATCACAGGTATCGCACTTCATCTGGTCTCAAACATGGAGATGCGTTCTTAAAAAATTTTATGAAGAGTGTTGACTTCATTAACCTGAAAGTTTCAGCACAAGCCCGGTTTTTCTCGCCCTCTTCAGACTTATTTCTGCGGTGTAAAACAGAAGCACGAGGTAAACGAGAGACTCTGCAAATCCGATAAACAGTGGATTTCCAAATGCAGGCTGGTAGCCGTAAAAGGACCTGAAGTATTCCAGAAAGTGCGTGATGGGTATCAGGTAACCAGCAGTCCTGAAGGGCTCCGGGAGTATCTCAACGGGATAGTAAATTCCGCAGAAGATCATGACTATGGCTGCAAGGGTCCATGCAAAAATCTCCGCCCTCCTGCCAAAAACCAGAATGAAAATGCAGTTCACAAGTCCTATGATCAGAGCCCCGAGAAAAATCCCGAAAATGAACAGGGCTGAGCTGAGAAGGGGCAAAGTGTACTCAAGACCAAAAAGCCCGGTACTCGAAATCACAAGCAGGACGTACGCCACAAATCCCCTCAGCACTCCAAAAAGCCACGCTCCGAGAACCATTTTCGAGAATGGTGCCGATGAGACTACCGAATACTCTAAACTCATACTCCACATGTCGTAAAGCATGACATAAGTTACGTCAATCTGCACTATCTGGATCACGCTCAGGGCTATCACACCTATGAGAATGAAGGAAATTTCCTCGCTTTTCAGGGTTAAGAACTCCCCAAGAAGGCCGATCGTAAAAAGGCTGACCACCGGCCAGAAAAGCATTTCAAATAAAGCGTAAAACTCGTTTTTGGTAACCGCATAGTTTCTGTACGCAAAGGCAATTAGCTCCGCTACACTACTTCGCAAGCTCGATGAAGACATCCTCAAGCGTAACCTCCTCCGTTTTAACGCTTTTTATCTCAAACCCAGCACGTTTTAGCCCAAAGACTATTTCTGCAAGCTCTTTTTCCGCACTTTCCGAATAGAAAACAATCCTGCTGCCGTCAATTTCGTAAGGGCGGCTCAGCGAAATCTCTCCAATCTCCGGATTTTCAACCTCAACGATTATCCTGTCTCTCGACCTCACGAACCTCTTCAGCTCATCCGAGGTGCCTTCGGCGACTATTTCACCGTTTTTGATAAAGGCTATTCTGTCTGCGAGCATTTCAGCCTCACCCATGTTGTGCGTTGTGAGGATGAGCGTAACGTTTCTCTCCTCCTTTATCCCAAGCACCATTTCCCTGACTTTCCTTGCTATGTCCGGATCGAGATTTGCGGTCGGTTCGTCAAGAAACACGACCTCAGGATCGTTTATGAAAGCTCTTGCAAGATTGAGTTTCTGCCTGTTACCTGCAGAAAGCTCGTCAAACCTCAGATCTCTGTATTTCTCAAGCTCAAATTCTGCCAGCGCCCTGTCTACAACGTTCTTATCAGAGATGCCGTAGGCGAGAGCGTAAAACCTGAGGATCTCGTAAACCCTCATCCCCCACGGCAGCCTCGTTCCGCTCGATATGTTGATCCTTCTCCTGACCTCCTTTGTCTGCCGGAGGGCATCCATACCAAGAATCCTGACCTCTCCCCTTGTC
Organism: Geoglobus acetivorans; assembly: GCF_039641995.1. Classification (NCBI taxonomy): domain Archaea; kingdom Methanobacteriati; phylum Methanobacteriota; class Archaeoglobi; order Archaeoglobales; family Archaeoglobaceae; genus Geoglobus; species Geoglobus acetivorans. Next base: position 143,641 of record NZ_CP087714.1, read on the forward strand.
GGGATCAGAATGGTCGAGAGAATCGAGATGAGAGTCGTTTTTCCCGCACCGTTCGGTCCGAGGATGCAGTAAACCTCTCCCTCGCCAATCTCAAGCGATATCCCCTTCAGCGCAGTAAACGGCTCCTCCATGAAGTTCCTGTAGACCATCCAGATATCTCTGCACTCTACAGCGTTCACCACCACTACTGGTTATCATGGATTTTAAACATTATTTGTCCATAGGTTGTGATTGTAGTAATGTAAAATCCATTTCTCAGCAGAAAGTAAAGCATCATCTCGATCAGATAAAGATGAGCTTATAGGCCAACCATTGAGACCAAGGCACGGGAGAAACAGAAAGACATACCCATATCATTCCGACACATTATCAGATCGTTGTATTTAGTGATTTTCTAGCAGATCACAATACTGAATCTTCATAAAACATATTCATGAGAAATAGAAATATTTTTCAATAGCACCTGGCTATGAAGTACATGAATGTAGATGTTATAGAGAGATTGGTCAGAAAAAGTGAGGAAAGTGACAGAATGGTCCCATGGGCCCTGATGTTTGTTCCCCCGATCTTAATGTTCTTCGGAATCCTATTCATTCTAGGAGGGTTGAATGACCCCTCGTCATTGAGTTTTGGATTGATCCTGTTGGTTTTGGGCACGGTAGTCGGTGTTTACTTGTTCTATATTCTGATCTCTAGAAGAAATACACATTTCGAAAGGACAGCAGTGCTTTACGAATCAATATCAAATTATCTTAACTCACACAGATTGAAAGACACAGTAATGAGGATGAAAAGTGAGCAGGGCGACGAAAAGAACCCAGTAATATGGATCGTTATATATTTCCTATCCAACATGATCCCATTCATCGGTCTGTTGGTAACGATATATATCTTCCACTTTTTAAATAGAGATTTTGTAAAGCATGACCGTAATGAAAGAATATTTCTTGAACAGCTCTCAGATATTTTACCAGTTGGAGATTCCATAAAGCTTTCAAAAATTGGAAAATTCCCCGAGAGAAATACCATAGTTTACACAGTACTAACAATCATAACTCTGGGTTTGTTTGAAATCTACTGGATATATACACTTATAAACGATCCCAACGAACATTTTAAAGACCATAGACTAGTAGAAATGAAGATACTTGAAACCCTGAAATACAGAGACCGCGATACCCCATAATTCATCATCACCTATTTTTTATGCAAATAAACAGAGGTGCAATCTTCGAGTATTTGCAGCCTCCAGAAAAAGTGTCAGATAAACAATGACCCAATAATAAAATTTTGCTACAAGAGCATACTTGAAGCTACTTCAAAGAATCTAGACAAATACTTAAAAAGTTTTTGACATTCTAACACAGAAAACTCAGCACTCAAGCAAAAATACTGCTGCAAGGAGTCGAACCAGAGGTGAAAGCGCCCGGGCCGGGATTTGAACCCGAGGCGCGGGCTCGACAGGCCCGCATGTTAGGCCTGGCTACACCACCCGGGCATCAGAAGCTGTTTCTCTCTCAGTCAAGCAGGGTTTTTAAGCATTTTGGTCAGCAGGCAGGCATGCAGATGGGGGTAGAGGTTACAGAACTTAAGAGACATGCTGCCAGATCAGATTTTCGATTTGTTTAAATACAGCATTGCGGGAGTTTTATCCGTGATTGAACTCCAGATCAGAACAAAACTTCCCGAAAACTGCGCCCTTGGCGTTATAAAGGCCATGCAGAATGTGATAACAAAGGTGGAGGGTCTGACCGACGTTGGTGAGTCAATTAAAGGTCTATTCCAGATCAAGGGGCGAGACATCAGCAGATCCCTGTCGGAGCTTCCGGAAACATGCGACAGCATCGTCCTCTCGAAGGATGAGGCAAAAATTCTGATAAAGGAGCACACATGCATGGTGGCACTGCCAATACTTCAGTCGGGATGCATTCTCAAAAACGTTGACGTTTCGGACAGTACGCTGATATGGGACCTCATCTGCGATGACGAGGCGTTCAAGTCCCTGATGTCAAAACTTGAGGACTACGGTGTGGAGTTCGACATCCTTTACAAGGGGAAGCCGTCCAAGACCGGAACCACCTACAGAGAGGAGGAAATCCTGAGATTCGCTCTGGAAAGGGGCTACTTCGACTTTCCGAAAAAGATCAGACTTGAAGAGATAGCGGACCACTTCGGAATCGCCTCTTCAACCCTTTCGGAAATCCTGAGGAGGGGAATGAAAAAGGTTCTCGAAAGGCACTTCAAAGAAGGTTCAGAATGAACTTCGCCAGGTTTACCGCATCTTTTCCTGTTTTCATGATGGTGTTGGTCTCGACGACCTCTGCTGAATCGCTCTTGAACCCGTCTCCATGCTGCACAACAAACACATCTACCAACCCCTGGTAAAAATCCAGAACTCCTTCGGGAGAAACTTCGTAACCCAGAGCCTTCATGAATTTTCCCGCAGGTCCGCTTACAGGGTTTTTTCCGACTATCGGAGACACTGCTATGACCTTTTTATTCTCTAAAGCCTTCCTGATTTCGTTAATCATCAGAATTGGACCAATACTCGTAACAGGGTTGCTGGGTCCAATAATAACTGCTCTGCTTTCCGCTATCGTCTCCAGAACTCCTTCAGCAGGTTTTGCCTTGTCGATCCCCTCCACCTCTATGCCCACAACCTCAGGTTCGCCTTTCCTTTTAACCCAGAACTCCTGAAAGTGCATTCTGCCTTCTTTAGTTATCACCTGCGTTGCCACATCCTCCTCGCACATTGGCAGGACTTTCTGCTCCACACCCATAGCCCTGGCAAGCTTCCCGGTTACCTCTCTGAGGCTCAAGCCCCTTCTGAGCATCTCACTCCTGAAGACATGCGTAGCTCTGTCTGCATCTCCAATCATCATACCCTCATCGATTCCAAGCTCCTTCAGCCGGTTGTGTGTGTGGAAGGTGTCATCCTTTATGCCCCACCACTTTAAATCGTCTATAATGCCCGCAAGAGCGTAAATGACAGAATCTATGTCCGGGCAGATTTTATTTCCTGAAACCCACACATCCTCGGCTGTGTTCACCACGACAGCGAAGTCTCTTTCCACCTCCTTCATCCCGGCAAGGAGCTTCGGTGTTCCCGTCCCGCCAGAGAGAAAAGTCAGCATCAGAACGGGAATGCAGGAAGGAAATAAAAATGTTGAGTCATACAGAAACCAATATATTTTGTGAGCGGGAGGCTAAGTCAATGATTGCATACGGGAGGTTTATTGCTGGAGGAGAGATTATCGAAGATTACTTTGAAATTGTCAATGGGAAAATTTTTCTCGATTCATCCCATTTCAGCATCGACGATGTGAGGTTTCTGCCCCCCGTAACCCCCGAGAAAATAATCGCCGTCGGGCTGAATTACAGAGACCACGCGGAAGAGCTGAACATGAGCATTCCCGACGAGCCGGTGCTTTTCATGAAATCACCTTCTTCAATAATTGGAGACGGAGATGCAATAATTCTGCCTGAAAAAAGCATGAGGGTGGACTACGAGGGTGAGCTTGCTGTGGTTATTGGAGAGAGGTGCAAGGACGTGACCGTGAAGGAGGCTGAAGAGGTTGTTCTCGGATACACATGCTTCAATGACGTAACCGCAAGAGACCTCCAGCAGAAGGGGTGGCAGTGGGGCATTGCCAAATCCTTCGACACATTCTCACCAATTGGCCCCTACATTGCCACAGACATAGAGCCAGACAACCTGAAAATAAAAACCGTTCTAAACGGGAAGGTCGTTCAGGAGTCGAACACGTCACACCTCATTTTCAGCGTTTTTGAGCTTGTGTCGTATGTATCCTCAATCATGACCCTGAAGGAAGGGGACGTCATATCCACCGGGACCCCCGCGGGTGTTGGAAAGCTCAGCAGTGGGGACGTGGTTACGGTTGAGATTGAAAATATCGGAAAGCTGACAAATCATGTGAGGTGATCGAATGGAAATGGAGAAAGAATACAACGCTCATAAGGTCGAGGAGAAATGGGTTGAGCAGTGGAAGGATGAAATGTATTATTTTGACTGGAATTCCAAAAAGCCTCATTTCATCATAGACACACCTCCCCCATACCCCACGGGGACGTTCCACATTGGCAACACCCTCAACTGGTGCTATATTGACTTTATAGCAAGATACAGGAGAATGAAGGGTTACGAGGTCATGTTTCCTCAGGGGTGGGACTGCCACGGACTGCCAACAGAGGTGAAGGTTGAGGAGAAATACGGAATAAAGAAAAACGATGTTCCGAGAGAGAAGTTCAGAGAACTGTGCGTGGAGTTTACAGAGGGCAACATAGAGAAGATGAGAAAAACGATGCGCAGGGTGGGGTTCAGCATTGACTGGAGCAAGGAATACATAACCATGTACCCCGAATACTACAGAAAGACGCAGGTCAGCTTCGTAAGAATGTACAGCAGGGGGCTTATCTACAGGGGAGAGCACCCCGTGATCCACTGTCCGAGGTGTGAAACCACCATAGCTCTTGCCGAAATCGAATACAAGAGCGGTAAGACCAAGCTCAACTACATAAAGTTCGATGAGGATGTGATCATCGCAACAACCCGACCGGAACTCATACCGGCGTGTGTGGCAGTAGCCGTCCATCCCGAAGACGAACGCTACAGGGACGTCGTGGGCAAAACCGTGAGAGTGCCCGGAACGGGGCATGAGGTGAAGGTCATTGCCGACGAGGACGTCGATCCGGAATACGGTACGGGAATGGTGATGATCTGTACCTTTGGAGACAGACAGGACGTTAGATGGTGGAAGAAGCACAGGCTTGAGCTTAGAGACGTTCTGACAAGAGACGGGAGGCTGAATGAAAAAGCCGGGAAATATGCAGGGCTGAGTGTCAGGGAAGCGAGAGAGAAGATCCTCGAAGACATGGAAAAGGAGGGCAGACTGATAAAGCAGGAAGAGGTGGACCATAACGTTGGAGTCTGCTGGAGGTGCAAGACCCCCGTAGAGATTGTGCCCGAGAAACAGTGGTTCGTCAAAATCGAGAAGGAAAAGATACTGGAGGCTGCAAGGAAGGTGAGGTGGGTCCCGGAACACATGCTCTCCAGACTCGAAAGCTGGGTGGAGAGCATGGACTGGGACTGGGTCATAAGCAGGCAGAGAGTTTTCGCAACACCCATTCCCGTATGGTACTGCAGGAACTGTGGAGAGGTTGTTGTTGCGAAGGAGGAGTGGTTGCCTGTAGACCCAACACGGGACAAGCCCAGAGAATCGTGTCCGAATTGCGGTGGAAGCGAGTTCGATGGGGAGGACGATGTACTGGACACCTGGATGGACTCGAGCATAACCTCGCTCGCAATCACCGGGTGGCCGGATGACCAGAAGGAATATCCCACTCATCTGAGGCCCCAGGGCCACGACATAATCAGAACATGGGCATTCTACACCATACTGAGGAGCATTGCACTTGTTGGAGAGATACCCTGGCATGAAATCGTGATAAACGGAATGGTTCTCGGGGAAGATGGCAGGAAAATGAGCAAGAGTCTCGGAAACGTCATTTCTCCTGAAGAGGTTATAGAAAAGTACGGTGCAGATGCGCTGAGACAGTGGGCGGCAATAGGCGGAATCATGGGTACAGACGTCATCTTCAGCTGGAAGGAAGTCGTTGCGGCGTCAAGATTCCAGCAGAAGTTCTGGAGCATTCTGAGATTCGGAATGATGCACCTTGAAGGCTATGAGCCGGACGAAACCCACAGAGAACTGCTGAGAGATGCGGACAGATGGATCCTCTCAAAGCTGAACAGGCTCATTATCGAGGTTGACAGGAGCATGGAGGAGTACAACTTCAGCAACGCCCTGAAGGCAATAAGGAGCTTCACCTGGTACGAGCTTGCAGACAACTACATTGAAATCGTGAAGAACAGGCTGTATTCCGGCAGCGACGAGGAGAAAATCCCCGCCAAATACACGCTCCACAGGATTCTCTCTGCCCTGATAAGATTGATTGCTCCAATAACACCCTTTATGGCGGAGGAATGCTGGCAGGTGTTCTCCGGAGACGGAAGCGTGCATCTTCAGAGGTATCCTGAGGCAGATGAAACCCTGATTGATGAAGCTGCAGAGAAAAAGGGCGAGATGATAAAGGAGATCGTGGAGGCAATAAGGAGGTACAAGCACGACAGTGGGCTTGCCCTGAACGCCCCCATGGGCAGAATCGGCATATTTGTGAAGGAGAGCATAGATACAAGAGATATTGCGGGGGCCGTGAATGCCGAAGTCGAGATCATTGAAGAGATGCCTGAAATCCAGATGAGGATTGCGGAGGTTAAACCGAAATTCAGCATAATCGGTCCAAAGTTCAGAGACAGAGCTGGAGCGGTCATAAATGCAGTAAAACAGATGAGCGAGGCAGAAATCCTAAAGTTTATAAATGAGGGACGAGTTACTTTAAGCATAAACGGCGAGGAATACGAGCTGGAAAGCGAGTGGTTCGAGTTCAAGTTTGAGAAATCGATAAGCGGCAAAAACGTCGATGTTGTCGAAACATCCTCCGCAGTAATAATAATCGAGAAAAGGTGATTGAGATGGATGAGGAAAAGCTCAGAGAGTTGTTTTCCAGTGAAACAACCTTTCAAAATATTTTAAAATGCATTCTAAACCTGACTCCGTCAGAGATAGAGGTGTACCTCGCCCTCCACGAGCATCCGAACACCGGCGTTGATGAGCTTGCAGAGATAATAGGAAAGGACAGGAGTGGAGTTTACAGAAGCCTCCACTCACTTATGGAAAAGGGCCTCGTTGAGAGAGAATACAGGATACTGAAACACGGGGGATACAAGTATCTCTACGTCCCCATCCCCATCGACGTTCTGAAGGACAGACTGAAAGCCGAGCTTGAAAACTGGTTCAACAAGCTGAATGAGGTTGTGGAGAAGTTCTCGCTCCATCAGGCTCAGAGCTGAGAATACAGTTCCTTAAGCATAGCAGCATCTTCTTCGAGGTTCGGGCTTTCGCACACAACCAGCCCGCCCGCCGAAAAGTCCTTAAGAGCCTTTAAAAACTCCACATACTTGAAGTCAGATTCTCTCAGGTTGAGGTGTCTGACCTCACCCTTCGCACCATAATCTATTCCACTCACGTGAACATGCAAGTTTCTGATAGCCTCTTTGCCGAGCAGGGATTCCACAACCTCCAGCAGTTCTGAGAACTCTTCGTAGCTGTTGTAAGCCATGGTTCTGGCATGGATGTGGCTTATGTCGATGCATGGAAGCGTGTTCTCCACCTCGGAACATAGGTTGAGTATCTCCTCAAGCTCCCCAAACTGCTCTCTCCTTCCCGAAGTTTCAGGCCTCAAAATCACGCCCATTTCTGCAACAGCGTCAGAAACTTCAACCAGAGCGTCCCTGATTCTCCTGTAGGCCTCATCTCTCGGCCTCCTCATGTAGTATCCGGGATGAAAAACTATGCTTCTGGCACCCATCAGGCTACCGATCCTTGCCGAGTCCATGAGCCTCTGAAGACTCTGCCTCACCTTAACCTCGCTGTCCGCATTGAGGTTAATGTAATAGGGGGCATGAACACTCAGCCTTATGCCAAGTGACTCTGCCAGCAGGCCTACATTTCTGGCAGTGTCATCTCTCATCCTCACTCCCCTGACAAACTGGACCTCCATGCAATCCAGCCCAAGCTCTTTGATGGCTTTGATTCCATCCAGGGTGCTTCTCCCTGCAGAGGTGTTTGGCACACCGGCAGTTCCGAAAAACATCACTCACATAATGGTCGGGAAAATTAAAAAATTTTACAGGTTCACTCATCAAGCACAAATTTCGTGCCATAGTAGATTATTCCATCCTCCCCTTCTTCACCGTACTTTCTGAAGACTGCCCTAACCCTCGACCCTATTTCGACCCTTTCAGGGTCCTCAACAATCTGGGCAGTAACTCTGGCACCGCTGTCAAGCTCCACAATTCCAACCACATAGGGCTTCATCAGCTTGCTGCTTTCAGGCACATCGTGGATTACGGTGTAGGTCACCACCCTGCCCCTTTCACCAAGCTCAACCTCGACCATCCTGCTCTTTCTTCTGCACTCCGGGCAGATGTTTCTGGGAGGATAGTAAATGCTGCCACAGTTCTCACATTTCGTCCCCACGAGGTTGTACCGGTACTTTATCTTCCTCCAGAATCTGGGAAGCATGATTTTCACCTCCTGAATACAGAAGTCACGGCTGTTGCTCCTGTACCTCCAATATTCACGGCCATGCCAGTCTCAGCATCAACCTGTCTCTTTCCAGCATCCCCTCTCAGCTGATAGACTATTTCCACGGCCTGCCTTATTCCAGTGGCACCCACAGCATGCCCGCAGGCTTTCAACCCTCCAGAAGGGTTCACCGGGTTGCTTCCTCCAAGCTCAACCACGCCCTCTCTGATGGCCTCATGACCCTTGCCCCTCTCAGCGATGCCCACGTTCTCATAGAGGAGCATCTCAGCAATTGTAAACGAGTCGTGAAGCTCGAAAACACCCACATCGTCAAGGCTGCAGCCAGCAAGCTTCAGTGCCTTTCTTGTAGCTGTTTTAACTGCCCTCATTTCAAGGATGTCCCTCCGGTTCTGCAGTGCAAGGTAATCGCTGGACTGAACAACCGCATCAAGAAATACGGGCGTATCCGTGTACTTCCTGGCCACATCCTCACTCGCAAGTATCAGAACGGCGGCTCCATCACTTATCGGTGCTGAATCGAGAACCTTGAGCGGTTCGGCAACGTATGGTGAATTGAGAACGCTTTCAACAGTGATTTCTCTTCTGAACTGTGCTTTGGGATTGTTTACGGCATTTTTATGATTCTTAACACTTATTCTGGCGAGGTCTTCCTCACTGCTGCCATACTCGTGCATGTGGAGTCTTGCCATCATTGCAAACAGCCCTGCAAGGGTTGCACCGTTGAACGCCTCCCATTCCTTGTCTATGGATGAATCCATTATTTCACTCGACGAGCCGACATCCGTAACCTTCTCCACCCCCGCAGCGATGACAATATCGTGAATACCCGACGCAACGGCTATGTACGCCTCCTTCAGAGCAACTCCACCGCTCGCATCACCTGCTTCGACCCTTATTGCAGGAATGTTGATGGACGCAAGGCCCGAATAATCTGCGATGAGGGCCGAAACGTGCTCCTGAGCTATGAATCTTCCGGCACTCATGTTCCCCACATACATCGCCTCGATCTCCCTGCCTTCAAGATTTGCATCTTCGAGAGCCTCAAGCCCTGCGGAGATCACAATATCCCTGAAGCTCATGTTCCAGAGCTCTCCAAATCTCGACATTCCGGCCCCTATGACCGCCACTCTCTTCAATTTCATCACCCCATCCTTATCTTCCTTCTCAGCTTCGCATACGTGCCGTAGTCTATGTAAACTCCTTTTCTTATCTTCTCCCAGACCTCAGGCTTTCTTTCGATGCTTTCAATGTTGTCGGTAATCTCAAAAACGAATGCGTCGCTGCCTGCTCCACTTCCGAATGAAACAAGGAGGATCCTGTCTCCAGGCTTCGCGATATCGAGAACTGCAGAAAAACCGAGCAGAGATGAGCCGGAGTAGGTGTTACCTATGTATCTGACCACAAGACCCTGCTCTATCTGTTTTCCGGTAAAGCCCAGCATCCTCGCCACCCTGACAGGAAACTTTCCGTTGGGCATGTGGAAAACCGCATAGCTGAAATCCTCTGGCGATAACCCATTCCTTTCCATGATGCGCTTTGCAGCGGTTGATACATGCCTGAAGTACGCCGGCTCTCCTGTGAACCTTCCCCCATGACTCGGATAGGGCTGCCCCTCCCTTCTCCAGAAGTCGGGGGTGTCGGTGGTAAAGCTGAGTGTGTCCTTAAGCTCGGCTATAACGTTATCTTTTCCGACCAGAAAAGCAGCACCTCCCGCTGCTGCTGAGTATTCCAAAGGGTCGCCGGGGGCGCCCTGGCTCGTGTCCGTACCGATGGCCAGACCGTACCTTATCATTCCCGCGTTCACCATGGCAACACAGTTCTGGATTCCTGCAGTTCCTGCCTTACAGGCAAATTCAAGGTCCGCGGCGTGGAAAAAGCTGTTCAAATTCAGTGCCTCACCAACTATTGTTGCAGTGGGCTTTACAGCATAGGGGTGACTTTCGGAGCCCACAAAAACCGCTCCAATGTAATTTCGGTCGATATCTGCTCTTCTCACTGCTTCCCTTGCACACTCAACGGCTATTGTGGCCGCATCCTCATCTATGCTGGGAACGCTCTTTTCATAAACTCCAAGGCCGTTCTTTATCGTTTCAGGATTTTCACCCCAGATTCTCGCTATTTCCTCGACCTTTATTCTGAATTTTGGAATGTACGTCCCGTAAGACACCAGCCCGACCATCATCACACCTCCAGCTGCTTCAACCTCTCAACAAGCTCATCCCTCTCAACATCGCTTGCAATCAGGTCTATTCCCTCAATTTCAGCAATTCTGACTGCCAGTCTGTCCACATTTTCACCGTTAATTGGATTCAGAACTACGACAGAGGGTTTGAGGTTGGCGACCCTCACGGCGACCATCGGGGATCTTCCGGTGGTAACACCGGTGAAAATCAAAGCCCTCTCGCTCGTAAGGCCGTAAAGCTTGTAAAAGTCATAGCTGCTCAGGGACAGTATTGCCCTAAGGCTGTCAACAACCGTATGGCCCATCGCCATTCTGCCAAAATCGGTTATCAGCTCACCGTCAATGATTTCGGCAAGCCTCTTTGACGGTACCGGTCCGGAGTACTCCGTTATATCCTGAATAACGTCAAACTCCACACCCAGTAAATCCTTATACCTGGAGACGGTCTTCCAGCCCCTCTCCCTGTCTATGTCAAGGAGAGACTCAACAAGCTTTTTGATAAAACTCATGCCCGGAGATTTTCTTCTTCCAGCCTCATAATCGCTTATAACGGATGGAGTTATACCAAGCCTCTCTGCAAGTTCCTTCTGTGAGACCTCAAACAGAGCCCTCCACTTCTTTATGGACTCACCATAATTTTCAGAAAAAACTATATTTCCAGCAATGATCTCTGCAAATCGTCTGGCTATCAGTTCCATGTGGCAAGTGTAGAAATGAACTTTATAAATTCTTCGATTGGCGAACTATGTTTCGTCCAACAACGATTTGGTGCCGGAGTAAATCACCTCGCCGAGAAGAGATACAGTCTCCCTGGCATCATCATGAAACCCCATGTCGATCTGAGCCGCTATCTTCCCCAGAACTTTGAGCAATTCGTGGAAAAACTCCTTTTTTATGCAGACTCTGCCATCAATCAATTCAAATTCTGCAAGAATCCCGCCAATTTCCTCAATCTCTTTCACAAAAATTTTTAAACCTTTCCGAATTAAAACTTTTCAGATTCACACTTATGGGAGGTGATGCTATGAGAATCTGGTTCATCGGTGCTTATGGTATTGTTTCTACTACTGCAATGGCTGGTGGAAAGCTCATAGAGCAGGGCAGGATAGATACCACGGGACTCGTCAGTTCACTTCCTCAGTTTGAAGGAATAGAAAAATACGCTCCACTCAACTTCGAGTTTGGAGGTCATGAGGTAAGAAAGGCGGACAATGCCTACGTGGCAGCACTCCAGCACTGGGAGCAGAACAGGCACTTCGAGAAAGAACACCTTGAAGAAGTTAGAAGTGAGCTTGAGCAGATCAGAGCGAGCAGGGGAACTGCCATAAACTGCGGCAGTGGAGTTCAAGCTCTTGGCGAGCTTGACATCCTGGAAAACGAGAAAAAAACCCTTGCAGAGATAGTGGAACAGCTGGAGAAAGACCTCAAATCCTTCGCAGACGATGACACGGTTGTCATCAACTCGGCCTCCACAGAGCCGCTGCTCAATTACAGCGAAAAATATCATGGGTCCCTCGACGGTTTTGAAGAGATGATCGAAAACGATGTCAAGGAGCATGCAAGCGCAAGCATACTCTATGCCTACGTTGCGCTGAAGAACCGCATCCCCTACGGGAACTTCACTCCAAGCGCAGGCTCATCAATCCCTGCACTCAAGGAGCTTGCAATTGAGAAAAAGGTACCGCATGCCGGCAACGACGGCAAGACCGGAGAGACACTGGTAAAAACAACCCTCGCACCCATGTTTGCCTACAGGAATCTGAAGGTGCTGGGCTGGATGAGCTACAACATCCTGGGAGACCTCGACGGCCTTGTGCTGAGCCACAGGGAGAACAAGGAGAGCAAGGTCATAAGCAAAGACAAGGTTCTCGAAAAGATTTACGGCTATTCACCTTTCAGCATCACCCAGATAGAGTACTTCCCGTCGCTGGTGGACAACAAGACCGCCTTTGACTTCATACACTTCCAGGGATTCATGGGAACGCAGATGAAGTTCTACTTCATCTGGGATGCGATCGATGCCATTGTCGCGGCACCGCTCACCATAGACATCGCCAGATTTCTGCTGTTCGCCAAGAAGAAAGGCCTCTACGGAGTCATAAAAGAAATGGGATTCTTCTTCAAGAGTCCGATGGACACGAACAACGTGAATACCCATTCTCAGTTCGTTGAGCTGGTCGAGTGGTTCAGAGAAAACATCTAACCCTGCATCATTCAACACGCTTTCCACTTTTTTCCATGGATCGGTGGCCTTGCAGTATTCAGTAACAGTCGATCTCCATAAAAAACGGTTTTATGTCAATAACAGGAGTTCCCGTTACCGCATCGAGATTCCTGACCACCAGCACATTATTCTCGATTCCAAGAAGCTCAACGACCGAAAGTCCAATCGGATTTGGTCTCTCCGGAGACCTTATTGAAAACACACCCCTGACACCATCTGTCCAGGATGGTTTCACCTTCAAAACATCTCTCCTGGAGAGGTGGAACCAGTACAGAACGATAATTCTGTCAAACCCTTCAAGCCCCTCCAGACCGTCTGAAAACTCGTCGTAGATTTTTATTCTCGATACTTTATCGCCAAAGATACCCTGTCTCGGGGCAGATTCCGTGCTGGGATAGCCTTCCACAACCTCGCCTATTGGAGTAAGTCTCATACGCCCGGACCCCATTCATTTCAGAAGATTCTCGACAAATTCTTCCGGAGTGTGAACATCGCCGATCCATTTGAAGTCAGACAGATTGTACGTAAGGAGTGTCCCCTTTCTGTTTTTAACTGTAGCACCTATGAAATAATCCCTAATCCTGCTTTTTTCGTTGCAGTATTTTGAGGCAAGTTCAACATCCTCCTTCGTTAATGGAACTATCTCAAATTCATATTTTTTCAGTATATTTTCGTATTTTTCAACCTCGCCCCCATACAACGAAAATCCCCAGAGTATCTCGAAATGTACTATGCAGGACATTTTAAAGGTGAAATTATTCACCTTTATTTTTGCGAGGCTTTTTATCGTATCTTTGTAACCTTCTTCTCTGTTTAACACCCTTACCAGAACATTAGTATCTAAAAACACATCAGACATCAAAACTCTCCCCAATAGTTTCCTGAAGTTTCTTCAACTTTTCTTTATTCATTTTTAGCGAACCTGCAGCATCCTCAAGAATCTCGATATACTCACCTAAGTCTCTTCCAACTTTTCTCAGCACAAACTCCCCTCTTTCATTTCTGACTATCTCGACTCTATCTCCAATTTTTATATTGAGTGACTTTCTAACCTCCGGTGGAATCGTTATCTGATACTTCCTTGTTACAACACCCATGTACTACAGTTTGTCGGTAGTACTTAATAAATCTTATCAGTCCAGCATAAAACAGCCAATCCCGCAGAGGTTACAGAAATGCTGACCCGAAGAATAAGCGGGCCCGGCGGGATTCGAACCCGCGATCTGCAGCTTAGGAGGCTGCCGCCTTATCCTAGCTAGGCTACGGGCCCTGAAAACATTACTTTAAGAAGGGGCCACCAAGGGAATATAAAAGTTATGGCAGAGCGCCAAATGGTAATGAAAATTAATGCAAAAAGTTAAAACCCGTGAGCCGTTCAATCCCTCAGGATATCCTCATACCCTTAGGAAGAGCGCTCGTGTTCCCACATGATCTGCAGACGTAATACGAAAACCTCTCATCCTCAGACATGTAGGAAAACCTTCCATCACCGCAGTTGAGACACACCATTTCAATCACCCTTATTAAATGATAAATAGTTAAGATTTAAAAATCTTTCGTTATTAATCATTATGTATGCTCAAAATCCAATGAACCCACGACATTGAAAAAACAGATATGGTGGCAGAATACCGGACAAAAATGAAGATGCTAAAAAGGCAGAGCTAAACAAACATCTGTTTTGGAGGTTGTTTCGACGGTTTGGACACTCTGCTTATGGACATTATGAAGTCCTCGGTGTTCAGCACGTCCTTGCCCTCGACGATGGCACGATGGAGAGAGGCTTTGATCACCTTTTCAACAAGGTCCCTTCCGGAGAAACCTTCAGTGACCCTTGCTATCTCATTCAGATCAGCGTTGACAGAAACCGGAAAGTCCGAAAGGTTCTTCTCAAGTATTTTCTGCCTCTCCTCAAGACCCGGCAATCTGAACTCTATCTCTTCCTCAAATCTGCTCCGGATGGATGCGTCAAGCATATCTATTCTGTTTGTGGCCGCAATTGTGCAGATACCATCGTTCATCTCTATTCCATCAAGCTCGGTGAGAAGGGCGTTCACGACCTCGCTCACATCGCCCCTCAGGTCCTGATAGCTCCTGTCAAGGGCAATGCTGTCAAATTCATCGAGGAAAACAATGCACGGGGAGAGCTGCCTCGCCCTTTCATACAGCTCATGAATTCTCCTCGCACCATCCCCAACATGCTCGCCTATGAGCTTGGTGGATTTCACAGAGAGAAACGGGACGTGAGCCTCGTTTGCGAGGGCTTTTGCTGTCATGGTCTTTCCGGTCCCGGGAGGACCGTAAAATAGGACGTTCTTCGGAGCCCATTTTCCAAACTTCTTTGGATTTTTGAGATATTCGAGAATTATCCTTGCCTTCTTCTTCGCCTCATCCTGGCCAACAACATCCTCAAGCCCCACATCCACAACAAGCTCGGTAGTTATATCGTTTGATTTGCTCTCCACGAGAAATATCGTGCCGTCACCGATCATACCCTCTTCCGGCTCGCAGTTAACAACCTCGAAGGCAAAATCCGGAAACATTCTAACGTCGAATAGCATCTTTCCCTTAAAGATATACTCTCCCTTCCACTGGTCTTTTGCATAGCGGTCAAATACCTTCAGGTTGTCCACCTTGGGATACTCATGATAGCTCGCCTTGAGCGGATAACCAAGAGGTTTGAGTATGACGTATCTGACCTCTCCTCTACTCTTGCCAGTCATTCAAACCGAAAAACTATTTGAACTTATTAATAATCTTTGCCCTTATGAGACTGTTTGTTGCCATCGATATCAGCGAAGACATCAGAAAAGAGCTTTTACCACTTCTATCCCTTCTGTCAGGTTACAGAGGAATAAAACCCGTAGAACCGGAGAACCTCCACATCACACTGAAGTTTCTCGGAGAGGTCAATGACGCAAAGGCTGAGCTGATAAGGGACAGGCTGAGGCAGATTCAACTCGAGCCATTTAAAATAAGATTCAGAGGTATCGGGTTCTTCCCGAATTCAAATTACCTGAGGGTTATATGGATAGGAGTTGAAGGAGACGGGATTTACAGCCTTGCAAAGGACGTGGAGGAAAGCATGAGGAAGCTCGGGTTCAAGAAAGACAAGGACTTCAAGGCACACCTCACAGTCGGCAGAGTTAAAAGGATCGGACCCCAGGACAAGGCCAAGCTCCTGAAAGAGCTGGAAACGTACAGCAGAGAGTATGGAGAGATGGTGGTGGATAACTTCAGGCTGAAGAAGTCAACTCTCACACCTAAGGGACCGATTTACGAGGACGTTGAGGTCTTCGGGGGGTTGTAGAGAGATGACAGATGTTGCAGAGGTCATTCAGAGGGTCATTCCCAACGTCATTCCCGATGAGAACCTTGTCAGAAAGGCAAAATCGGTTGAAGAGACCATCAAAAGCAGGCTTGAAACAATACTCGGAAATTATCCTGAAATCGAGTACAGATTCCTCGGGAGTTATGCAAGAAACACCTGGCTCCCGGAAGGGCTTGAAATTGACGTTTTTCTGCTTTTTCCCGAAAGCTACAGCTTTGAAGAGCTGGAAAAGGTCGGAATAGAGATCGGAAAGCAGATTGTGGACAGCTACGAATTGAGGTATGCGGCACATCCCTACGTCCACGGGACTGTGGATGGAGTCGAGATTGACGTCGTGCCGTGTTACAGGCTGAAAAGCCCCGAAAGAATTAAGAGTGCGGTAGACAGAACCCCGTTTCACCACGAGTGGCTTAAAGACAGAATCAAAGGAAAGGAGAACGAGGTCAGGCTCCTGAAGAGATTCCTCAAAGCCGGCGGGATTTACGGTGCGGAATACAGGGTCAGGGGTTTTTCTGGCTATCTGTGCGAGCTTCTTATTGTTTTTTACGGCTCTTTTGAAAACCTTGTAAGGAATGCGTCCCGCTGGAGAAGGGATCTCGTCATAGATGTCGAGAACGAAGAGGTCAGGGTGAAGAAAGGTCTTCAGAACGTTCTCGTTATAGACCCTGTTGACAGAAAGAGAAACGTCGCCGCAAACCTGAGCGTTGACAGCCTTGCAAAGTTCATAGAGCGGTGCAGGCTCTTCCTTGAGGAGCCTTCCGAGGAGTTTTTCATAGCAAGAGAGAGTCCAGTCAGTGCGGAGAGACTAAATTACGAGCTTGAAAACAGGTTTGTTTACGTGGTTGTTTTTGAGAGACCGCCAATAGTTGAGGACAACCTCTACACACAGCTTGAGAGGGCAGAGAAGAGAATAAAAAAGCTGCTCGAGGAGAACGAGTTTCAGGTGATGAGAACGGGACACCACGCTGGGCAGAATTGCTACCTGCTCTTTGAAACCCTTTCTGGAGAGGTTTCCGGAGTTAAAAAGCATTATGGCCCCAAGATAGAGAGCTACGAGAATTCAATGAGGTTTATCAGAAAGAACAGAGAATACAGCCGGTTTTTCGAGAACGGCAGATACGTCACATACAGAACGAGGAGACTGAAAAAGGTGGAGCAGGTGATAGAGCACGCCATAAGAACCCAGCACGAGTCGATGGGAAAGGACGTCTCTGACTACATAAGATACGGATCCGTGTATTCTGGGAGGGAAATACTGAAGCTCGACGACCTTCTCCACACCCTGGCTGACTTTCTGGGGGTGAAAGAATGAAAATAACCTTCCTCGGTACGGGTGTTGCGGTGAGCCTCGCCGGAAAGGCGCAGCAGTCTATTCTGATAGAGGACGATAAGCTCGTGCTTGTGGACTGCGGATTCGGAACAATGCTCAGACTCCAGCAGGCAGGGTATGATGCAACAGACATTGACGCAATCGTTCTCACCCATTTTCATCTCGACCACTGCGGAGAGCTGATGGGAATTCTGAAGGCGAGGTGGCTAAACGGTGCGAAGAAAATCGACATCCACGCCCCGGAAGGCGCCAGAAACTTCATGGACAGCTTTTTCTCAGCATCTCCATATCTAATCGGAAAACCTGACTTCAGAGTTTACGAGGTTTCTGACGGAGATATCTTTTCAATCGGACACCTGAAATTCGAGGCGAGGAAAACGATACACTCTCTGGAGAGCTTGGGATATGCAGTGAATGATGTGCTGATTTCAGGGGACACGTCAGCATTTTCAGGGCTTTACCACGATGTCGATACGGTGATTCATGAAATGTCCCTGGACTTCGGCGGAAAGCCAGACTTCCACACCTCACCCGAGAACTTCGCAGAAAACGCCGGAAACATCAGGAAGGCGTACTTCATACACCTCTACCCCCCAGCGTACGGGAACAGGAAAAATATTGCAGCGTTTCTCGAAAAGAAAGGAGTCAGAGCTGAGTATCCGAACGATCTCGAAGTTTTGATGCTGTGATTTAGCAAAGCAGAGAACACATCACAGATAGAGAAACTAATCCACGTTTAGCTTAGATAGTCACAGATCCATAATGCGTGATAGTTCCTTCCAGTTTTTAACCCAATACCGGTCTGATTTTAACAAATACGGAGGTGATTGAATTGTTTAGGAAGGGTACTTTCAATCCCTTAAAGGTCTGATTTCAACTTAAAAAGAAAGTATCTTCAAAATTCAGAAAGTATGCTTTCAATCCCTTAAAGGTCTGATTTCAACCCTCATGTTAGGAATATCTTGCCAATTATTGCCGAAATCTTTCAATCCCTTAAAGGTCTGATTTCAACATCCACCTCTCCACTAACTTGTACAGTGTGTCTGCTCTTTCAATCCCTTAAAGGTCTGATTTCAACGCCACTACGCCCACCCCCTCACTTATACACTATAAACTTTCAATCCCTTAAAGGTCTGATTTCAACCAGACTAGCTATATCTCAGACTCGACGTTGATTGAGATCTTTCAATCCCTTAAAGGTCTGATTTCAACGTAGTGTGATCGTCTTATCATCAATTATTTTCCCACCTACCTTTCAATCCCTTAAAGGTCTGATTTCAACTCTCTGCAATGTTGGTAGTCCCCGTGATTTCAATTTCTCTTTCAATCCCTTAAAGGTCTGATTTCAACGTGTAATTGAGTAGGTGGAGTTTAGTCAAAAATAGATCCTTTCAATCCCTTAAAGGTCTGATTTCAACGTTGGAGACCACGGGTCGAGGAAGTACCCGGTTTGGAACTTTCAATCCCTTAAAGGTCTGATTTCAACCTCCGCTAATATACCCTTAAAATCCTTTAAAAAGCTTTCTTCTCGCTTCTTTCATTTAAATACTGCAGCAAACCCCCAGTGATGCAGGTCATTTATAACGTTATGCGACTTTTATTCCGGAGTTTGTTTTTGAATTCGGGTTATTTAGAAGGTTCTATTCTGAAATTGATTAATTCTGTCTGGGGAGAGAAGGGAGATAAAAATAATCTGGCCCGAATTCTGGAAAGAAGGAAGTGAAAATTAAAAGGTTTTACTATAAAAATGATGGATTAAAAGATTTGCGACTCAATTTAAACGGCAATTTTCCCGATTGAGAGGCAGCACAGAACCAGAATCAGTAAAGAAGCCATACTGGCTGGGATTTACTGGAAAACAACCGTGTTTGCCTGAGGCACAACTCGACTCACCGGAAGAAAAACTGCGTCCAGGCCGGAGGGCTTGACCACACCTATGCTCCGTCCACGTTCCGGATTTCCAGGAGAGCAGCATTGCAGGAATGACCGGGAATGTCGAAAACTTTAAAGCCTTCCCGTATTTTTAGCCCCCATGAAAATACTCCTGCTTCACTCGGACTACATCGAGTATGAGGTCAAGAAGAAGACCAGACTTGCCGAACCATTTGAGGGCAAGGGTGAGAGGGTAGATGAGGCCCTTGTGGTTTTCATTTCTGTCGAAAAAGGAGATACGGAAGATACAGCATTAAAAGCCGTTGAGGAAATATCTGAAGTCGCAAAAAAGGTTAATGCCGAAAAGGTTGTTCTCTATCCTTACGCTCACCTTTCGTCAAATCTTGCCGATCCAGAAACTGCCGTAAAGCTACTGAAATTCATGGAAGAGAAACTCTCCTCCAGCTTCGAGGTTCATCGCTCGCCGTTTGGATGGTACAAAGCCTTCAAAATCTCATGCAAGGGACACCCTCTCAGCGAGCTTTCCAGGGAGATCAAAGGTGAGGATATTGAGGTAACCCAGGCGTTGAGGGATGAGGAGAAGGCCAAAAGCTACTGGTACATCCTCACGCCGGAAAAGGAGCTTGCCCAGGTTGAAGATTTTGACTTCAGTCAGTACCCAAACCTGAAGAAGTTCGTGGACTATGAGATATCAAAGAGGAGAGCCGTGGACAGGGTTCCTCCGCACGTTGAGCTTATGAAAAGGCTCGAAATCGCAGATTACGAGGAAGCATCAGACAGCGGACACATGCGCTACTATCCCAACGGCAGACTGATAAAGAGCCTTCTCGAGATGTTTGTAACAGAGAAGTGCATTGAGTACGGGGCGATGGAGGTAGAGACCCCAATAATGTACGATAGGGCCCATCCAACCCTGAGGAAGTACTTGGAAAGGTTCCCGGCCAGGCAGTACATAATCAAGGGCGACAAGAGGGATTTCTTCCTGAGGTTCGCCGCCTGTTTCGGCCAGTTTTTAATGACGTCTCAGGCCACGATAACCTACAGGCACCTGCCTTTGAAAATGTACGAACTCACTCGATACTCATTCAGGAAAGAGCAGAGAGGCGAGCTTGTAGGACTGAGAAGGCTGAGAGCGTTCACCATGCCCGACATGCACACAATAGTCAGAGACATTGAAGAGGCAAAGGAGGAGTTCTATAACCAGTACAAGCTGTCGGTCGAGGTGCTGAGAGAAATAGGCCTTGAGCCTGAGGACTATGAAGTTGCTATCAGGATAACCAAGGACTTCTATGAAGAAAATAAGGAGTTCATCCACTCGATAGCCGAAGTCCTGAACAAGCCCATACTCATCGAGATGTGGGACAGGAGGTTCTTCTACTTCGTGCTGAAGTTCGAGTTCAATTTCGTTGATGCACTTGACAAAGCCTCTGCTCTCTCAACAGTTCAGATTGACGTGGAGAACGCGGAGAGATATGGCATTACTTACGTGGATTCTGACGGTAAGGAAAAACACCCGCTCATCCTGCACTGCTCTGCAAGTGGTGCAATAGAGAGAGTGATGTACTCTCTGCTTGAAAAGGAGTACATGAAAGCGGAGGAGGGCAAACTCCCCATGCTGCCCGTATGGCTCTCCCCAACACAGGTCAGGATAATTCCGATAGCCGAAAGGCATCTCGAAAAAGCCATTGAAATCGCAGAAGTTCTCAGAGCAAACAGAATAAGGGCAGATGTCGATGACAGGGAGGAAACCACAGGAAAGAAGGTGAGGGATGCTGCAACCCAGTGGGTCCCGTATGTGGTCGTTGTGGGAGACCGGGAGCTGGAGAGCGGAAAGCTGAGCGTTACCGTTAGAAAGGAATCCACCAAGGAAAAGCAGAAGAAGGTTGAAATGACCGTTGACGAGCTGATCGAAGAAGTTAAAAAGGAGTGCGAAGGTAGACCGTACAAGCCGCTCCCCATGCCCGTACTGCTATCTAAAAGACCATCTATGAGGTGATGATATGGAAAAAAATCTTCTGAAAACGTTTGTGCCGCTGATTGTTGGTCTGGTTGCCGGAGTGCTGTCGTACTTCGTCACGGGCGACCTCCGTACAAGGGATCCCGTGGGGATTATAGTGCTCGTTTTCTTCATCTATCTCCACAAGCTCATACTTCCGAAGTATGGCGTTGAAATCGAATCAAAGGACTGGGTGGGGATAGGCTTTCTGACACTCGCAACCTGGTACATCTCCTGGACGATTCTGCTGAACATGTGAACATTCCCCAATTTAATTCCCTTCAGTCATAACTCCAGAGGTCGGCAGGTATTCCCGGAACCCTTATATTCAGCCCAATTTTCCAACAACCGGATGAGCCTGAGGATCGCTGTTGTTGACAGGGAGCGATGTCAGCCCAAGAAGTGCGGGCAGGAGTGTCTGAAGTACTGCCCCGTTGTAAGAACGGGAGGAGAGGCAATAGTTATCGAGGAAAAAGCCATCATAAGCGAGGAGCTCTGCCAGGGATGCGGCATATGTGTCAAAAAATGCCCGTTCGGGGCGATAACGATAGTCGGCCTGCCATCCCAGCTTGAGGGTCATGAGGTTCATCGCTACGGTAAAAACGGTTTTGTTCTGTACAATCTGCCCATACCGAGAAAGGGACATGTTGTCGGCATTCTCGGCCCGAATGGAACGGGTAAGAGTACGGCTCTGAAAATCCTCTCAGGTCAGCTCATACCCAACCTCGGAAAGGAGAAAGCAGACTGGGATGAGGTTCTTGACAGATTCCAGGGGACCGAGCTTTTTGACTACCTTAAATCTCTCGCAGACGGTGGTGTGAGGGTCAGCGTTAAACCCCAGTACATTGAGGGCATCCCCAAGGTATACAGGGGAAAGGCAATTGACCTGCTCTCCAAGGTTGATGAAAGAGGCGAACTTGACGAATACATAGGCAAGCTGAACCTGACAAACGCCGTGAACAGAGACATAAAGGATCTGAGCGGCGGAGAGCTACAGAGGGTGGCGATAGCTGCATGTCTGCTGAGAGATGCTGATTTCTACTTCTTGGATGAGATAACATCGTATCTCGACATATACCAGAGGATAGAGTCGGCAAAGGTTGTCAGAGAGGTGGCGGAAAAGAGACCGGTGATGATAGTTGAGCATGACCTTGCCATACTTGACATGCTTGCAGATTATGTCCACATAAGCTACGGCGAGCCAGCAGTCTACGGCGTCATAACAAACGCAAAGGGCGTCAGGGTGGGAATCAACCAGTACCTCAGAGGGCATCTGGCCGAGGAAAACATAAGAATCAGGGAAAAAGAGATAGAATTCGAGATATTCCAGCCGTCAGAGGGTGTTCAGGAAGATATCCTCATCGAATATCCGGCATTCAGAAAAAGCTTCGAGAACTTCACGCTCGAGGCTGAGAAAGGAGATTTCAGGGTTGGAGAGGTTGTGGGCGTTCTGGGTCCAAACGCAACCGGTAAAAGTACGTTCGTGAAGGTTCTTGCCGGAGTGCTTGAGGATGACGAGAAGAAGGTCGATCTGGACGTGAAGGTGTCCTATAAACCCCAGTACGTGAAAGGAGACATCTCAATGCCTGTCATAAGCTTTCTGAGAAGCATAAACCCGATGGTCGAGTCATCGTACTACAGAACAGAATACATAAAGCCCCTTCAGCTTGAGAAGATTCTCGAAAAGAATATTGATGAATTGAGCGGCGGAGAGCTGCAGAGGGTGGCGATAGCTGCATGTCTGCTGAGAGATGCTGATTTCTACCTCCTCGACGAGCCTTCAGCCCACCTCGATGTCGAGCAGAGAACAGAGGTTGCAAGAATTCTGAAAAGATTTGCCATGAATAACAGCAAAACCGTGCTCGTGGTTGACCACGACATATACCTTGTGGACATGCTTTCGGACAGAGTTATGGTCTTCGAGGGCGAGCCTGGAAAGAGGGGCGTGGCAAGAAAGCCCGCCAGTCTGAGGGACGGGATGAACAGATTCCTCAGGAACCTCGACATAACGTTCAGAAGGGATGAAGAGACCAAAAGGCCGAGAATAAACAAACCGGAGTCAAGACTTGACAGAGAGCAGAAAACTGCTGGCGAGTATTACTACTACGTGAGGGAAAACTGAAACGGATGAAACACGCCCAAATTCGTATCAATTCTTTAATTTAAAATCGAAAAATAAAATAGTGGATTACTGAGCTTCTGCCTCAACCTTCTCCCCGGACTTTGCCAGGCTTTCGGCGGTAACCTTTGGTTCCTTCAGCAGTTCGATCTTCCTGATCTCGACCCTTCTTAGCGGGTAAACCTTCTTTGCCTCCCTGTAAATCTCGGATGGTATCTTTCCGAGGATTGCCTCCTGCAGGAACTGGACGAAGTTGAGCTTTGAGGCCTTATCCTTGACGATCTCGTTCATGACCTTCCTGATGACTCTCTTCTGAGAGCTCTGGCACCTCTTGACCGTGAATGCAACAGTCTTAACTCTGATGATGTAACCATCGGCTGTCCGAACATCCACGATGTCCTCTATCTTGCTCGTCCTCCTCCTTGTGAGGCTGTTCAGATAGTCTCTGGTAAGCTCAAACCTGTGGAACTTGGTGTATGCATTCTCTCCCGCAACCCTGTAAACCTTGAATACGAGCTTTTTGTACGGGTTCTGGTTTGAGTAGTCGTTGGTGAGTTCTGCCAGCGTAACCTCCACCGTCCTGTTGAGGACCTTGTTCTCGTCATCCGCTGGCGTGTAACCTACTTCCGCCATTCCAAAGTATTCCGGAGCGATGAGCGTAAACCATTTCTTCATCGTCCA
The DNA here is from genome assembly GCF_039641995.1 of Geoglobus acetivorans. Lineage (NCBI taxonomy): Archaea > Methanobacteriati > Methanobacteriota > Archaeoglobi > Archaeoglobales > Archaeoglobaceae > Geoglobus > Geoglobus acetivorans. Next base: position 167,586 of record NZ_CP087714.1, read on the forward strand.
CTTGTCCTTAACTCTTGCCTGTCTCCTCCTCGCCATCTTAACACCCCTTAACCTCTGGAAACCTGACGCTATTAATAAACTTTTTGTGCTTCCAGTGTACAGTTCCGGAGGTTTCTTCAGGCCGTACCATAAAACCTCCGATGACAGTATGCAGGATGACGAAACAGCATTCCCGTGCAGCCCTGACCAGTAGCCCGCATAACCAACGGGATGAAAAACATTACACCAGAAACAGAAACCATATCGTTTCTGCACCTGTAAAAAAGAACCTCACATCCCAAATACCCATCATGAACCATCCCCTCCCCAGGTAAACCGTTCTGAAACATCTCCTCCCCATTCCACACCTCGTTTTCACCCCCAAGACCTATTGCCTCTGAGCACATACTAATGCTCAGAGGTGATGTGAGATGAAGAAGAGTGGTTTGATAGCGGGTGTGGTTGTAGGCCTGATGGCCCTTGCGGTGTATACAGCTTCAGCCCACATGGGTGGGTTTGGATATGGATTTGGCATGCCGGGCATGATGGGACCCATGATGGGTTACGGCTATGGATATCCCATGATGGGCGGGTATGACGGAGATGAGGGATACGTCCCTTACGCCTACGGAAACCAGGGACAGGCTGAGCTGGTCGATGTCAGTGGAAAGGTGTCGACCGTATACCCCATGGGAGTGGTGCTGGACAGTGGAAAGTACGTGACGATGCCATGGTGGTTTGCAGCCAATCTTGGAATAAAGCAGGGAGATGAGGTCAAGGTTAAGGGCCTGGAATACGGGAACTCGATAATTCCTGTGTACATCGAGGTTAATGGTCAGAGCCTTGGAGATGAGAACTCGAACATTCCAGTATGGATGCAGGGAGTTCAGGGCTTCTCACCTGGATACGGCTACGCCCACTGCCCCATGATGGGGTGGTAGTATTTCTCAAATTTTTAACGGAGGTGGATGTGAAATGATGGGTTACGGTGGAATGATGGGTGGCTACGGGTTCGACGGCATGGGCTATGGCTATGGCCTTGGATTCATCTGGCAGATAATCTGGCTGGTGGTGATCATAGCAGTAATTTATCTGGTGATAAATGCTCTCAGCCAGAACAGGGGCGGTTCAAGCTCTGGAGAGGAAAGCAGAGCGCTCAGAATTCTTGACGAGAGGTTTGCAAGGGGAGAGATAAGTGCTGAGGAGTACAGGAAGCTCAAAGAAGAACTTTTGAGGTAGCCTCATACCAACAGGGGTTTTCCTCGCCCTCTTAATGCTATTTATCAGAGTTAAATACATCTCAATCGATTTCTCCTTGCGTAATGTGATTGTGTCGCTTGAACAAAACCTTTTTCTGTATTCCATTCAAATAAAAAATCATGAAAATCGCTGTACACGGCGCAGCAGGGAGAATGGGAAAACTTGTGATAAAGAACGCAGTTGAAGAGGGCTTTGAGGTTGTTCAGGCTTTTGACGTATCAAGGATAGGGGAAGATGCTGGAGAAGTTGCCGGGATTGGAAATATTGGCGTTCCTGTTTCAGATAATGTGGAAGAGCTTTCATGCGACGTCGTGATTGACTTCTCGGTCCCATCTGCGACCATGAAACTGCTCGAGGTGTGTGCTGAGAAGGGCGTAAAGGCAGTTGTAGGGACAACCGGTTTGAGTGAGGAGCAGAAGAAGAGAATCGAAGTAATTGCCAGTAAAATTCCTGTTGTTCTCTCGCCTAACTTCAGCGTTGGCGTGAACATATTCTGGAAGGCACTGGAGATGCTGGCTGAGAAGCTTTCCGACTATGACATGGAAATCTTTGAGATCCACCACCGTTTTAAGAGAGATGCACCAAGCGGGACTGCGCTGAGAGCAGGAGAGATTTTAAGAGAAGCATCGGGCAAAAACCTGAGGTTTGTGTTCGGCAGAGAGGGTGAGAGCCTCAGGAGTGATGAAGAGATCGGCGTGTTTGCAGTCAGAGGCGGAGATGTGGTTGGGGAGCACACGGTATTTTTCATAGGATTCGGGGAGAGAATCGAGCTGACTCACAGGGCCTGGAACAGAGAAGCGTTTTCGAGAGGGGCCGTGAAGGCTGCAGGCTGGATTGCGGGTGTTGATGAGCCGGGCCTTTACTCCATGAAGGACGTTCTTGGCATTTAATTTCGAAGCCTTTATCTTTTTTCCCGCCAACCTTTCGGGGGGATGGTCATGGTATCCTTTGAAGAGGTTGCTGAGACTGTTGTTGAGCTTTTCAGGAAGGCCGAAACCGAGCTGCCCGAAGATGTTATTCAGGCTTTGAAAAATGCATACGAGCAGGAAGACAATGAGGTGGCGAGGAATACGATTGGAGCAATTCTGAGGAACATAGAGGCCGCAAGGGGTTTGAAGGTGCCCATGTGCCAGGACACCGGCCTTCCAATAATATTCGCTGAGATTGGGAGGGACTTCAGCCTGGACTTCAATCTGAGAGATGCGATAATTGAGGGTGTAAGAAGAGCTACAAAAGAGGTTCCACTCAGACCGAATGCCGTTCATCCGCTCACGAGAGAGAATCCGGGAACAAACATCGGCCCTCATGTGCCTCTGATAACGGTGGATGTTGTGGAGGGAGATACTCTCAAACTCACGGTAATGCCCAAGGGTGCCGGAAGTGAGAACGTCTCCGCCCTGAAGATGCTCCTTCCCAGTCAGGTCGGTAACGTGGAGAGGTTCATAATCGAGGTTGTGAAGAACGCTGGGGGAAAACCCTGCCCGCCCATAATTGTCGGAGTAGGGATTGGCACCACCTTTGATGGGGCAGCAAAACTTGCCAAAAAAGCTCTTCTCAGAAACGTTACCAGCATGGACGAATTTGAGAGGGGGTTGCTGGAGAAAATAAACAGCCTCGGTATCGGTCCGGGTGGACTTGGTGGAAAAACAACCGCTCTGGCAGTGCTGGTTGAAACCGGGTACTGCCACACCGCATCTTTACCGGTAGCGGTAAACATCCAGTGCTGGGCAAACAGAAGAGCTTCAGCTGTACTGAGGTGATGGTGATGGCGGAACACTGGTTAAAGACTCCGATTGGTAAGAACGAGATTCTGAATCTGAAAGTCGGTGACGTGGTTTACATAACCGGCACAATGATTACAGCAAGAGATGAGGCCCATGTCAGAATGCTGGAGTACTTTGATGAGGGGAGGGAGCTGCCATTCAGGATTGAAGACGTGGTAATCTATCACTGTGGTCCCATAATTGTAGAGGATGGTGGAAAATACAGGACGATCTCCGCCGGCCCAACCACCTCTGCCAGAATGAATCCTCTGACACCAAGGGTTCTTGAGAAGGTTGACAGAATGGTTATTGTCGGCAAGGGTGGCATGAACGAGGATGTTGTAAACGCTCTGAAGGGCAAGGGAGTGTATCTTGCGTACACCGGAGGGGCAGGGGCGCTTGCAGCACAGACCGTAAAAACAGTCAGGGACGTTTACTGGAAGGATCTTGGGATGCCTGAAGCCGCCTGGGTTTTTGAGGTGGAGAATTTTGGACCATGCATAGTTGGAATAGACTCCAGGGGTAACAGTCTTTACAAGGAGGTGGAAAAAAAGGTTGAAGAAAATTTCAGGAAAATCCTTTCTCAGCCATAACTTCATCAACTATTTTATTGAACTGGGCATCCTCTGCATTGTCCCAGGAGGTACGTGAACAGGTACTCGCACCATGTTATGAATCTCTTGTCCTCAGAAACATAGAACCTGTCAACCCTGTCATTTAACTGCAGAATCGCAAACTCACCATCGATAACTCCAAGCTGTATCGGAGTGTCGAAAACCTTCACGTGTACCTTGCGTTTTACCAGTTCGTATTCGTCTTTTGTGAGGTCCATATCCTGGAGAACTTTTCTGAAAGTGGAACCTCTACCATAGAGGGTTTCGCGGTTTGAGATGACTCTTTCTTCCACACCCTGCAGGTTTTTCTCCACCATTAGTTTGTAAACGTCGTAGCTTATGACCTTGTCAACATAAAGGCCGTACTCCTTCGCTTCAGCAATTCTTTCAACACCGAGCTTCAGCGCACTTTCAATGTCCATTACCTCCGCTCTTCTCAGATTGTGTATTCCCGCCAGGAACCCTGGTGGAAGAAGCTCAACAAACTCTGGAACACCGTTAATGTCGTCTTTGAATTCATATACTGCCTTTATAACGTCAATAACTTTCAGAAATGCCAGTCCCGCTCCGGTAAGACAGTATTTCTCGCCCTCCCTTCTCACAAGACCCTCGTCTTCAAAAATTGTGAGGGTTCTTGATAGTGTGGAAGGAGCGTAGCCGTTAATATTGAGAATCTCTCTGAAACTGCAGGGTTTATCCATCAAACTTTCAAGAATTCGAACCTTATCCTCCTTTACGAGTTCCTTAGATATACTATCAAATCCCATGTTATATTCAATCGGCTCTCGGAGATATATTTTTCTCTTTTCGATAATATCTGCAGTGAATGGAAATCCTGCACTCATCGCACAGGGGCCTGAGAGGTTTGCATACCGTCTGACCGTAACCCACAAATGCCCTGTTCACTTTTCTCCAGAGCTTTTCAGGAATCCTCTTCTTAAGCTCGATTTCTGTTTCCTCGGGGGTTTTTGTTTCAACAATGCCGATTCTGTTGGCAATTCTGTGGACATGTGTGTCGACGGCTATGGTTTCGACGCCGAAGACCTCAGAAAGGACGATATTTGCAACCTTTCTCCCAACACCAGGGAGCTTCAGGAGACCTTCAAGTGTTGAGGGTATCTCTTTTCCGTCAAGCTCTTCAGCAAGCTTTTTCAGAATTTTGGCCTTGTTTCTGTAAAACCCAACACCTTTCAGGAGGTCTTCGAGTTCACGGATTTCCATGTTTTTCAGGTCTGAAAAATCACTCACCCTCTGAAACAGCCTGTCTGCAACACTCACGGTCTGTTCGTCTCTTGTTCTTGTGGAGAGTATTGCGGAAATAAGCACTTTAAATGGGTCGGATGTCCTCTCTTTCAGCGTGTAAACCGGTGCATTTCGCCTCTTTGCCTCGTCTTCCATAACGTCGAGAATTCTATCAATGCTCATTGAACCTCCTCTCCAGGGTTTTCAAGAGATCTGCATGGGACCTGAATGTGAAATCTGGCGTGAACCGGAACCTTTCTGCAAGGTCACTATTTCGCCCGTTTTCAAAGAACCAGAATTCAATACCGGCGTTTCTGGCAGTGAGATAGTCATATATGTAATCTCCAACCATGGCCGTCTCACTTTTGTCCACCCCAACATCTTCCATGGCGTAAATCACGGGCAGGGGAGAGGGTTTGATGTCATCCTCTCTCGTAAACACAAAATCGAATTCGAGCCCGTGCCTTTCGAGATTTACCCTCACACTTTTCATTGAGTTTCTTGTGTACAGGGCGGTGTAAACACCTCTCCTGTCAAGATACTCAAGAAGATCTTTCACACCGGGATAAAGCCTTGATTTTTTTGCACACTCAAGTTCATAGCTTTCCAGAACCTTCAGCATTTCCCTGCCTTTTTCACTTCTGATGATCTCCTCAAGAATGGGTCCATTTATTCCGAGAACGCTTTTTATTCTGTCAACCGGAATGTTGAATTCCACCAAGGTACCGTCAAGGTCGAAGATTATCAGCTTCACAGCAAAAAGAGATTTTGTGTTGGAGTATTAAAAAGCTATGTCGAGGGGATAGTGACAGGCAAAGCCATGTTTTCCTTCGGTAATCTCCGGTTCCTCCTTTCTGCATTTGTCCTTCGCAAACGGGCAGCGTGGATGGAACCTGCAGCCCTTGGGTATGTCTATCGGGTTGGCAATGTCGCCCTTTATGTCCACTCTATCCCTTCGCCTGACGAAGCTTGGGACTGATGACAGCAGAGCAGCCGTGTATGGGTGCCTCGGGTTGTGGATGACCTCGTCAATATCCCCGATCTCGACGATCTTGCCCAGATACATCACTGCAATCCTGTCGCTTACGATCTTGCCTACTGATATATCGTGAGTGATGAACAGCATGCTCAGGTCGTAGTCTCTCTTGAACTCCATCAGAAGCTGAAGGATTGACGCTCTCAGACTGACGTCAATCATGGAAACTGCTTCATCAGCAACAACAAACTCAGGTTTCAGAATCATCGCTCTCGCAATCACGACTCGCTGCCTCTGCCCACCTGAAAGCTGGTGCGGCATTCTGCTGTAAAATTCTTCTCCTGGAAGTCCAACCCTGTCCAGCATCTTCATGGCAATTTCTACTGCCTCATTTTTCTCTGCCAGTCCATGAATGAGCAGAGGGTCAATGAGGTGATCCCCTATCCTCATTCTTGGATTGAGGGATGCATAGGGATCCTGGAATATCATCTGGATTTTTCTCCTTATTGCCCTGTACTCTCCGCCTTTCAGCAGGGTAATATCTTTTCCGGCGTAGAATATGCTGCCTTCTGTCGGGTTTTCAAGCCCGACAATCATTCTCCCGGTTGTCGTTTTACCGCAACCACTTTCACCAACAAGCGAAAGGACTTCTCCTTTCCCCATGCTGAAGGATATCCCATCAACTGCCCTGATGTACTCTCTCTTCCTCGAAAGCATGGCTTCAATGGCCGATTTCTGAACCGGGTAGTATTTCTTCAGATTTTTTACTTGGATCATTCTCCCACCTCGTAAAGCCAGCACTTCACAACCCTGCCGTCCACAACCGTGCTGGGTGGCTCTTTCCTGCAGACCTCCTTTGCAAACCTGCATCTCGGTCTGAACCTGCATCCTTCGGGAGGATTCGAGAGGTCGGGAGGTGAGCCGGGGAGAGGTTTGATTTCTCTGTCTATCCAGAGGTCCGGAACAGACTGAATAAGTCCTTTTGAGTAGGGATGCAGTGGCTCGTTCACGAGCTTTTCTGCACTGCCGTATTCCACGAGCCATCCGGCGTACATCACAGCAATTCTATCGCTCCTCTCAGATGCAAGGGCGAAGTCGTGCGTTATGAGCATTATTGCCTTTCCCTCACTTTTGAGATCATCCAGCAAATCCATAATCTTTTCCTGAACTATAACGTCCAGTGCTGTTGTCGGCTCGTCGGCTATCAGGAGCTTGGGATTGAGCATCACAGCCATGGCGATCATGATTCGCTGCCTCTGCCCACCTGAAAGCTGGTGCGGATAGTAATTTAGCCTGTTCCTGGGCAATCCGACCTTTTCAAGCATGTCTCCGGCAAGCTCTCTGGCATCGTTTCTATCCATGTCTTTGTGGGCAAGAATTGTTTCAATCATCTGGTCGCCTATTCTCTCGAGAGGATCGAGGCTGGTCATCGGGTCCTGGAACACCATCCCGATTTCCTTCCCCCTGAGGTCTCTCATCGCTTCCTCGCTGAGACTGAGTAGGTCTCTACCGTCAAATCTGACAGCACCTCCTGTTATTCTCCCGGGGGGGGGAGATCAAGCGCATTATTGAGTATGCGAGTGTCGATTTTCCACAGCCACTTTCACCAACAACAGATATGAATTCTCCGGAATCGAACGACATCGTAACCCGGTCAACTGCCTTTACGACTCCTTTTCTCGAGATGAAATGGGTCTCCAGATTTTTGATCTCTATGAGCATCATCTCTCCCTCCTCGGAGCGTAAACTTCGCTGAGACCTTCTCCAATCAGGGCGAAACCCAGTGATAGGAGCATGACCATAAGTCCGGGGAACGTGATCATCCACCAGTAACCTGCCGGCAGGTAGGGTCTTCCGGACCCCAGTTCAAATCCCCAGTCCGGTGTGGGAGCGCTGACGATAAAGCCCAGGAAGCTCAGACCCGCTTCAGTCAGAATTGCATCGGCAATATTCAGAGAGAACACGACGACAAGAGTAGGAACTATGTTGGGCAGAATGTACTTTCTGAGAATTCTCGCATCGTTCGCCCCTATGGTTTTTGCGGCTTCAACAAACAGCCTCGTCTTCAGGCTCAACACCTGCCCCCTGATCATTCTGAAGTATGTCGGGACGTAAACCACCGAAATTGCGATTACCGCATTAATAACGCTTGGGCCGAGGACAGCTGCGATTGCAATTGCCAGAATCAGACTCGGGAAGGCATACATGGAATCCATGATCATGGAAAGAGCCCGGTCGAGCTTTCCTCCATAATATCCGGATATCAGACCGAGAGGGACACCTATGATCATGGAAAACAAACCTGCAGTGAACACAACCATGAGGACGATCCTTGAGCCGTGAATTATTCTCGAAAAGACGTCCCTACCGAGGTTGTCAGTGCCCATAAGGTGCTTGGCACTTGGCGGCTGAAGCACATCGTTGGTCATCTGTACGGGGTCGTAGGGGGCGATCAGGTCTGCGAACACTGCCATGAACACGATTGAGAGAACTATTGCGAGCCCCGCTATGACCATGTACCTGCCTTCGTACTTGGGTATGAATCCGAAGATCACCCTGGCGAGATTTTTTGCCTCCATTTCACCACCTCAGTACCTAATTCTGGGGTCAAGCAGTGCGTAAATGACATCCACTATCAGGCTTATCAGGGCAACAAACACCGCATAGAATACAATTGCCCCCTGAACTGCGTTGTAGTCTCTGTATTCAATTCTTTCAAGCAGGAATGTGCCCATACCAGGCCATGAAAATGTCGATTCCGTAAGCACAGCTCCTGCAAGCAGTATTGCGAACTGCAAGCCCATCAGTGTTACAACGGGTATAAACGCATTTTTCATCGCATGCTTAACGACCTTCCACTCTCTGACTCCTCTTGCCCTGTATGCGACAATGAAGTCCTGGCTCAGCACATCTATCAGGTTGTTTCTCAGAATTCTTGTGTATGCTCCCGACAGAACAATGCCGAGGGTCATGGATGGGAGGAAGAGGTACAGAAGTGAGGTCTCCAGGGACTCAAGATTGAGGGTGAGAATCGAATCAAGGACATAAAGACCAGTAATGTGGTCCGGAGCGAGACCGGGAGTTATTCTCCCGCCTATAGGCAGGATTTTCAGGTAAACGCCAAAAAACATCTGGAGAAGCATTCCAAACCACGGGATGAAGAGCGTGTATGCAACAACGCTGTATATTCTCATTCCTGTGTCGGCTTTGCTACCTCTCCTGAATGCCGCGATTGAACCCGTCAGTACGCCGAGAAGCACACTTATTGTGAATCCGAATATTGTCAGCTCGAGTGTTGCTGGAAAACGGTCCATTATTTCCTCCATGACAGGCCTTCTTCCCCAGATCATGGAATTGCCGAGGTCTCCCGTGAACACGCCTTTCAGATAGTCTATGTACTGGATCACGAGAGGCTTGTTCAACCCTGCCTCTTCTCTCATCCTTTCGAGGACTTCTGCAGGCACCTTCTGACCGACCATGGCTGAAATCGGATCCCCTGGCAGGATCCTCATGATAAAGAAAACAAGAGTCAGAAGGATAAGAACGGTGGGGATTACCATCAGCGTCCTCGTTACTATATATGCTTTGAGGGAGGACATGGCTCTGATTCAAAAAGGCAACATAAAAAGCTATTTGTTAATAAAAAATAATAAAAAATTTAGGATATGTCAAGCAGGTAGTACCTGAAGATCATTGTCGGGTCGAGGGTGATGCCCTGAATGTTGCTCTTTGCCACAACTGTCAGTTTGCCCTGAACCAGTGGTATTATTGGCGCATCCTCTGCAAGCTTCTCCTGAATCTGTTTGTAAAGCTCCTCTCTTTCCTGCGTTGACGTTGCCTTCGAAGCTTTCTCAATCAGCTTGTCCATCTCTTCATCGGCATACGGATATCCGAGCCAGTTGTTGGCTGTGCTCTTGAGGAATGGTGCAGTATAGTCATCGGGATCGAGATAGTCTGGGTACCATCCGAAGAGCGAGAGCATCATTGCGGACTTTCTCGCATAGTCGGTGTAAGTGGACCACTCTGCGCTCTTAAGCTCGACTTCGATCATTCCCGTCTTCTCAAGCTGAGCCTTTAGGATCTGAGCTACATCCTTCTCGGTATCTCCGTAGTGTGTTGGGGTCCACCAGAGTTCGAGCTTGAGCTTGTTGCTCTCGCTGTAGCCAGCCTGGCTGAGAAGCTGCTTGGCGAGTTCAATGTTGCCATCGCCGTACTTGTCCTTGAATGCGTCAATGTGGCTCCACATTCCGTTTGGAACGAGTGAGTAGAGCGGCTCCATCGTGCCCATGAACACCTTGTCAATAATTTCCTGCCTGTCTATTGCTGCAGCTATTGCCTGTCTCACGAGTTTGTCCTTGGTTGGGTACTCTGTGTCCTTGTTTGCGTTGAGGACCAGGTATCTGATGAAACCACCGGGGGCCTCAATAACCTGCAATCCCTCCTTGCCCTTCAGGGACTGGATGTCGACAGGTGATAGGGTTCTCCAGGCGATATCGATCTCTCCCTTTTCGAGAGCAAGCCTCAGGGTTGTTGCATCCTTGTAGAATTTCACCACAATCCTGTCAACCTTTGGCTTCTCTCCGAAGAAGTTCTCGTTCGTTTCGAGAATCAGTTCCTGATCTCTGACCCAGCTTGCTATCTTGTACGGGCCTACTCCACCTGCAGTCTGGTCAGGATCGATTGCATCAGGCTTGTAGTTGGGGTGCACGGGGAAGTAGGGTGGTGTTGCAGTAAGTGCTAGGAAATACGAGATCGGCTCCTTCAGCGTGAATTTTACAGTGTAGTCATCCACAGCCTCAACCTTATCGACGAACTCTGTAACAAGCCATGATGGATCTCCCTGGAGTTCCATTACTCTCTTTATGCTCCTGACGACATCTTCTGCCGTGCATGGTGTGCCGTCAGCGAACTTCAGGTCCTTCCTCAGGTGGAAGATGTATACCTTGCCACCATCCTGCACCTCATAGCTTTCGGCCAAGAAGGGCTCAAGCTCGGTCGTTCCGGGTTTGTATCTCATCAGTCCGCCCATGATGTTGTTCATTACCTCCCAGGTGTAAAAGTCGTAGGCGTTGGCTGGATCAAGTTCTGTAATTTTGTCCGTGACTCCGATTGTTATCGTTTTCACTTCCGCTTTTGGAGCCTCCTGCTTCTCTCCGGCACAGCCGAAAAACAGCACTGCAAGAAGCAAGAGGCCCACTACCAGGACCTTATGTTTTGCCATGGCATAACGTAAACTGACAAATATATTTAATTTACTCTAAAATTGGGCAGAGGGTCAAATGCGAAAAAGTGGTAAATGTCCGGGCAGCTAAAGCAAAACGCTAAACTCTCTTTCTGAATTCAGCCGGTAACTTCAGAATGCTTGCGAGTCCAATGAGGTTTTCTTTGCTTATGAGACCGTCTGCGACCTCCTTTAGAGCCTGTTTTGCATTGAATGCAATACCAAGTCCAGCCTTCTCGATCATAATTCTGTCGTTTGCGCCATCCCCTATTGCGACGATGTTCTCTTTTTTTATTCCCTCTTTTCTCGCAATCTCCTCGATAATTCTCGCCTTTTCCTCAGCGTTGATGATTTTACCCTTTATTTTTCCTGTAAGCTTTCCGTTCTCGATTTCAAGCTCGTTTCCAAAGGCATAGTCAAGCCCCAGCTCGTTTTTCAGCTTATCTGTGAAGTATGTGAAACCACCGCTGACAAGAGCAACCTTGTAGCCCGCCTTTTTAAGAGATTCTATCAGCTCTTTGGCCCCCTCTGTGAGCCTTATGTTTTCGTAAATTTTTTCCATCACCTCCACTGGCAACCCCGCAAGCAGCTTTACTCTCTCTCTTAAAGCAGTTTCAAAATCGATCTCACCACTCATTGCCTTTTCTGTCAGCTTTTTGACCTCCCCCTCCACCCCTGCAACCTTTGCAAGCTCATCGATGATTTCCATGTCTATAAGGGTGGAGTCCATGTCGAAGACGATCAGCTTTTTCTCTTCCTTTGCAACGCTGTATGGCTGTATGACGACATCTAGTCCCGTCTTTTCAATCTCCTCTTTCAGCTTGTTTTTTACTTCCTGAACATCGGCCTCGCCCATATCCACCACTATTGAGATGGATATTAGCTGATCTCTTGCCGTCAGTGATGTCCTCTCTATGTTGGCCCCGTAGGAGAACAGTATTTCTGAAACATCCCTGACTATGCCGACCCTATCTTTTCCAATGACTGTAACGATGTATCTGTTTTTCCCCCCAATCCTGATTCTCTCGAATGGAGAGAGATGGTAATGGACCCCAATTTCACGGGAAATTCTGTCAAGTTCGGCTTTAAGCTCGTCTATACTCAACTCCGCCCTGGTGGCGTCACCAACGATAAACATTGTGAAAATACCCTGCAGAACATTCTGCTCAATATCCACTATGTTTACATTGGCTCTGGCAAGCAGATCAGTAATTCTGAAAACTATTCCGGGTTTGTCAATTCCGAATATCGAAAGAGCGAGCAGTTCCACGATTTCATCTGGAAAAAATTGTTAATAAGAGTTTTGAAAAATGCTGTCAAATACAAGAAAGATTAAAAATTAGCTTCTTACTATCAATTACAAAAGATCACATCATGGTGACTGTATGAAGATCGGCGTATTTGTGTGTCACTGCGGTCTAAATATCGCAAGGGTTGTTGACGTTAATGAAGTCGTTGAATACGTGAAAAATCTTCCGGATGTCGTTTATGTGAATGACATAAAATACAGCTGCTCTGATAGCGGCCAGGAGGAGATAATTCAGGCCATAAGGGAGTTCAACCTCGATGCGATTGTGGTTGCAGCGTGCAGTCCAAAGCTGCACGAGGTTACATTCAGAAGGGCTGCAATGCGGGCTGGCCTGAATCCCTACATGGTTGTGATGGCGAATATAAGAGAACAGTGTTCATGGGTCCACCAGGAAAGGCCCAAAGCAGCAACGGCCAAGGCAAAAGACCTTATTCGAATGGCAGTTGCAAGTGCGAGGGCGCTCGAACCCCTTTCAAGAAGACATACTGAAGTGAAGCAGGCTGTGGCTGTTATTGGGGGTGGAGTTGCCGGGATTGAGGCTGCCCTGAACATAGCCGATGCTGGAATACAGGTTTACCTGATAGAGAAAGCCCCGACCATTGGCGGTCACATGGCGACCCTTAATGAGGTCTTCCCCACAAACGACTGCTCGATCTGCATTCTCGCGCCGAAAATGAGTGAAGCCCTGAACCATGAGAATATCGAGGTGATAACCAACGCTGAGCTTAAGGATTTTGAGGGACACGTGGGCAACTTCAGGCTCAAAGTTATAAGACACCCGCGATATGTTGATGAAGGCAAGTGCAAGGGATGCATTGATGACTGCAGCTCTGTATGTCCGGTAGAGGTTCCAAACGAGTTCGATTATACTATCGGGACGAGAAAGGCAATTTACCTGCCTATACCTCAATCAACACCGCTCTATGCTGCAATAGACTGGCAGCACTGCATTGGATGCAGGCTATGTGAGAAAGCATGTGAGCCTGAGGCAATAGATTTCAGCCAGAATCCAGAGGAGATCGAAATTGAGGTTGGGGCGGTTATTGTTGCCACGGGCTTCAGGCCGTTTGACGCCCGGAGGAAGGAAGAATACGGGTATGGCATATACAGAAACGTCATCACCTCACTCGAACTGGAAAGATTGCTCTCAGCCTCCGGACCCACACTGGGCGAACTTTTGAGACCTTCAGATTCGAGTATCCCCAAGAAAATCGCATTCATTCAGTGTGTTGGTAGCAGAGACGAGAAAACCAACAGATACTGCTCAAGAGTTTGCTGCATGTCGAGTTTAAAGAACGCATTTGCCATAAAGGAGCGTTATCCTGATTCAGAGGTTACTGTATTTTATATTGACATCAGAGCTTACGGAAGAATGTACGAAGAATTTTATGCAAGAACGCAGGAGAAAGGCATCAGGTTCATCCGGGGCAGGGTTGGAGAAATTTATGAAACGAATGATGGCAGCCTGATTCTGAGTTATGAGAATACACTGCTTGGAGAGGTTGTTGAGGAGGAATTCGACCTCGTGGTTCTGTCGATAGGGATGGAGGGCAACACCGAGGTTGCGAGAAAGCTCGGAATATCTGTTGGGGAGGACGGGTTTTACGAGGTGGCGCATCCAAAACTCAGGCCGGCAGAAACCGATGTGAAGGGCATATTTCTTGCAGGCACTGCAAGCGGTCCGAAGGACATTCAGGACAGTGTCGCCTCGGCAGGCCTTGCTGCTGCAAAAGCGATGGAGCTGATCGTGAGCGGTCAGGCAGAATTTGACCCTTACAATGCTTATGTGAATCCTGACAAATGCATTGGGTGCGGACTCTGTGTCAGCGTGTGCAACTTCAGCGCTGCATTCATGGAGGGCAAGAAAGCAAGGATCGATCCGAATTCGTGTGTTATGTGCGGGGTGTGCGTCGCTTCATGTCCTGCAGATGCGATAGACATGGGATTTTTCAACGAAAAATCCATAATCTCGGCCATAGATGCGCTGGCTGAAGAAAAGAGTGCTGAACCCTTAATTCTCATGTTTGCATGCCATTTCTGCAGCTATGGTGCCCTTGACCTTGCGGGAACAACGAAGGTGCAGTATGAGCCAAATGTGAGAGTCATCAGAACCCTCTGTTCCGGCAGAGTCGATCCTGAATGGATCTTGAGGGCGTTGAAGAACGGCATAGACGGGATCATGATATCGGGATGCAGGCCGGGAGAGTGCCATTTCAAGGTCGGCAACTATCATGCACAGGACAGAGTTAATGCCATCAGGGAGGCGCTCAGAGAGGTTGGAATAAATCCTGAAAGGGTAACGACAAGCTGGCACTCAGCTGGAGAGGCAGGAGGGATTGCGGAGGACATCAGCAGGTTTGTGGAGACCCTGAAGGAGATTGGGCCAATTGAAAGTGAGGTGAACAGAGATGGTTGATGTTGAGCGTGACATAGACATGGCTGGAGAAACCAAATTCAAGTACATCCAGAGAGCGGGAAAGGAGGTCAGGGAGCTTGTTTATGATTACAAAATCTGCAACGGATGCGGGATATGTGTTTATGCCTGCCCCGTAAATGCGATTGAGCTTGGTCCCGTGCATGACATAGCCATAGGGCTTGAAATGCCTCCAGTAACCATAGATCACACAAAATGTGCGTACTGCGGGATATGCTATGCATTCTGCCCGTTCAATGCCTATGAATTCTACGTAAATGGAAATAAAGTCGAAAAAGAGGATCTTCCTCTCTCTCCTGTCGGATTCACCGAGATTGATTACGGGAAGTGCATGGACTGCACACTCTGTTACAGGGTGTGTCCGGAGGATGCCATTACGAGGGAGATAAAGATAACGAGAGATGCGATTTCGGAAAAAAATGAAGGTGTAAATGGCAAGGTGATCATAGACAGGGAAAAATGCAACCTGTGCGGGATCTGTGCTGAATTCTGTCCGGTTTTCAAGATGGTTGAGCGAGAACCAGGCCCAACCAATCCGATGCCCTATGAGGATATTCTGCTTGACGAATCTACATGCGATTACTGCGTGCTTTGTGAAGATGTGTGTCCTGAAGAGGCGATAAAAGTCGAGGATGGGAGAAGAATCGAGTTCAGGCTTGAAAAGCTTGCCATCATTTCTGTTGATAATGAAAAATGCTCCAACTGCGCATACTGTGAGGTTGTCTGCCCCTACGATGCCATAAAAACCACGAAGCCCATGGAAGGGGAATTATTCCTTTACGAGCCGAGAATGTATCGCTGCGATCCGGTGGGATGTGGAGCGTGCATTAAGATATGCCAGCACAACAGGGTGTGGTACGTTTCTGAGGACAAGGGGAGGGTTCACTTCAATGAGGATCACTGCATTTACTGCGGAGCCTGCGAGAATGCCTGTCCGTATGATCTCATAGGGGTCAGGCGGGAGAGCTATTACACCAAGGAGAATGTTTCATGGGAGCCATGGGTGGAATCGTGGCATCAGGCTCTGAGCAGAATAATTGAGAAGAGAAGAACCACTGAGCCTGAAAGAAAGCTGTACCGGGAGGAACTGGGAGGGATAATTGCTGAAGAGGATATCATCGTCAGGAAAGTTGATGAGCGTGTGAGAGCAGAGCTTGAAGAGAAATTGAGGGCCGTTGAAGCGTTGTTGAAACGACCGTATTATCGAAGGGTCATCGAAAAGGGCAATACGGAAGCCTTTATAAACGGATTGAGAAAGGAGCTAAGCGAAGGGTGAACCTATGCATCTCGAAAGAATAAAGGGGAGTAAAAGCGGAAAACTGACAGGCAAAAAGATCGTTCTTGGAGTTACTGGAAGCATCGCCGCAATCGAGGCTGTCAAACTTGCGAGAGAGCTTGTGAGGAGAGGGGCTGAAGTTCATGCAGTGATGAGTGGGGCTGCTAAAAACATAATACATCCGTACGCTCTGGAATTTGCAACCGACAACAGAGTTATAACGGAGATCACGGGCGCAATAGAGCATGTGGAATTCTTTGGAGAGGGAGGAACTGCGGATCTTTTCCTCATAGCTCCCGCAACCGCAAATACGATTGCCAAAATTGCGGCAGGAATCGACGACACTCCTGTAACCACAATGGCCACAACAGCGATAGGGACCGGAAAACCCGTTATGATAGCTCCGGCGATGCATGAGACGATGATGAATCACCCTTCTGTCAGAGAGGCAATTGAAAAACTCAAAAAAATGGGTATTGAATTTGTGGAGCCAAAATACGAAGAGGGAAAGGCAAAGTTTGCCGAGATCGAAAAGATCTGTCTTCAGGTTGAAAGAAAGCTCCACAGAAAAGATCTCGAAGGCATGAAGATTGTGGTTACTTCGGGCCCGACAATGGAGTTTCTCGATCCGATAAGGTACATTACCAACAGGAGCAGCGGAAAGTTTGGATATGAGATCGCTCTCGAGTTCTGGAGAAGGGGAGCAAAAATTGATCTGATCACGTCCAGACCCCCTGAATTTGATTTACCTGACTTTACAGTGAGAAAGGTTGTCTCGGTGGGAGATATGCTTTCAGAAAGTCTGAAAGCAATTGAGAATGCAGACGTTTTTGTATCCGCAGCGGCAGCCGCTGACTTTACCACGCCAAGAAAGGAGAGCAAAATTAAATCCGATGAGAAGCTCATTCTCGAACTGGAAATAGCGCCCAAGGTTCTTAGAGAGGTGAGGAAGGTTTTCGATGGAAAGGTCATAGCTTTCAAAGCTGAAACGGGTATTGATGATGAGGAACTTGAGAGAATAGCCATAGACAAGATGAAAACCGACAGGGCAGAAATGATAGTTGCAAACGATGTTCTGGAGAGAGGTATGGGAACAGAGGATACGAGAGTCCTCGTCATAACTCCCGACAGAAAGGTTTGGCTTGAGGGCAGGAAACAGGAAGTGGCGGAGAGAATAGTCGAGTACTTCGTTCAGGACTGCTTATGACGTTTGTTTCCGCAAGCATCACCGCATTTTTTTCATCAAAAATTTCGGATTCCCCGGAGACTACCGGGTCTTATGGTGTGGGGTTCACGATAGACAAGGGGGTCAGGGCTGAAATATCGGAAAAGGAAGGTGTGTATCTGAATGGGGAGAGGGTGGACTTTCCAACCGTCAGCTACGTTCTTGAAAAACTTGGTGGACGTGGTGTGGAACTTTTTTCAGATGTTCCCATTTCGTCTGGGTTCGGAGTCAGTGGTGCCAGCGCTCTGGCAACAGCCATTGAAGTCAGCATGGGAAAAAATCTGGGCCATTCGTTTCTGGAGCTTGCAGATCTGGCACATGAGGCAGAGGTAGTAAATCTGACGGGTCTCGGGGATGTCGTAACCCAGAGTCATGGCGGCATCGTTGTGAGGATAAGTCCGGGCTGCCCGTCAAGGGCAAAGGTGGTGAGATATCTCCATAGGGCAGACGTAAAGTTCCTTGTCATGGGGACGCTCCCCACGAGAGACATACTCTCGGATGAGATAAAGCGAAAGAACATCAACAGACTCGGAAAGAGCCTTCTGAAAGATTTTTTGAAGAAGCCACTGATGGATTGCGTTTTCGAGCTGTCGAAAAAGTTTGCAGTCGAGAGTGGGCTCGCAGATGAGGACGTGATTGACGCAATTGAAGCTGTGGAGAGTGCAGGTGGGAAGGCCGGCATGGTCATGCTCGGAAAGACCGTTTTCGCAATGGACGATTCAGGAGTCCTTGAAGAATTTCGGGGTGAAACTTTCACGGCCAGAATTGCCTCATGCGGCCTATCCGTTTAATTTATATTCTTTGCGGTTGAAAATAGCTGTGTGAAAATTCTTTCCACCGGAATAACACTGCTGGATAAAAGACTTGGTGGAGGCGTCCCAGCTGGCTCTATGGTCTGCGTTTATGCAAACCCCATAAGCATGCCTGAAGCCTTTCTTTATCAGTTTGCAAGCAGCACAGTTTCGTATTACTTCACAACATCAAGATTACCCAAGTTCATACTTGAGGATATGGAAAGTCTGGCTCTTGAAGTCAGAAATGTGAATTTTATTGACGTTTACAGCCGTTACTATCTCTCCGATACAGGAGGATTTATCGTCGAGGACCAGTACAGAGACAGGGACATTTTTGATTTCATTGATGAAAAGCTGTCGTCGATCGATACTGACGAATGTGCCATAATCTTCGACAACCTATCTTTTTTCCTCAACCTTCACGTACCTCCGGGATTAAAGGAGTGGCTTGTGAACAAAATCTACCATACGACGAAGAACCTCAATGCTGTGGCGTACTGCTACATGATAAAGGGCAGCCATCCGAAGGAGATAGAGAACATGGTGATAAATCTCTCTGACGTGGTTTTTGACATCGACTCGGAAAAGGCCGGGGACAAGATGGTCAACAGGCTTGGGATTCCGAAGATGAGAAAGATGAAGCCGATAGACGAGACGTTCAGATACTACATCAGCGAGGGAGTGCAGATAGACACCTCCAAGGACATTGCATGACAAAGCTTTTATTTTTCTCCGCATATCCCCTTTCATGAGGGAGGAGAGGGTAATAAAACAGCTCTCAGTTTTTGCAGAAAATAAGCCCGGAAAGCTCGCAACAATAACCGGGAAGCTTTTTCAGAATAACGTTAACATAAGGGCCTTCACAATCGCCGAAGCGGGAGACTTCGGGATCATCAGAATGGTGGTGGATAACACGGATCTCGCTTATCAGGTGTTAAGGGAAGCTGGATTCACCGTTTCGCTGACGGAGGTTCTTGCGGTGGAGGTGGCGGATGAGCCGGGAAGTCTTTACAAGATAGCTAAGGTGCTTGGGGATGCGGGTGTCAACATAGAATACGTTTACGCTTTCACGTCAGAAAAGCACAGGGCGCTGATAATCCTGAGGGTGGACGACATCGAAAACGCTATAAAGGTTCTGGAGCGTGAAGGGGTGCTCTTTAAAGGTGAGATTGATTAATTTCACTTTTCGTTAAGTTTATAAATACATATAAATCATGACAGTTGAATGATTCCCGAAGAAGATGTAAAGGTTGCGATTATTGGCGGTGGAGCCGGAGGAATGGCTGCGGCCTCGAGAATTAAGAGATTGAGGCCGGACTGGAGAGTGGACGTTTTTGAAAAAACATCCTACGTGAGTCACGCTCCGTGTGGGATACCCTTTTACCTGTCGGGAATGGTTGAGTCTATTTCGGAACTATGCGCCTACGATGTGAACTTCTTCAGGGAAAAAAGAGGAATTAATGTGCACCTCAATTCAGAAGTTGTTAAGGTGGAGGACGGCAGAGTAGAGGTCCTTGAAAGGGGAAAAGTACAGGAATATGAGTGGGACCGGCTTGTTTTTGCAACTGGGGCAAAGGCAAAAAGACTGAATGTCAGGTGCATGGAGCTTGATGGAGTTCTCTGTGTGAGTGGCATAGAAAGGGCGCCGATCATAAGGGAAATAGCGTCGAAGTACGATAACATCGTGATAATCGGAAGCGGATACATAGGCGTTGAGGTGGCAGATGCTCTCTCGAGGAAGAAACGAATTACGGTGATAGAGCAGGAATCACATCCAATGCCGGGCTACGATCATGAGATTTCTGACATACTATTGGGTGAGATGCGTCAGAGGGTCAACCTGAGACTCGGGGAGAGAGTACTTGAAATCAGTGGGAGCGGGAGAGTCGAAAAGGTGGTTACCAGCGCAGATGAATACCGGGCAGACCTCGTCATACTCGCAATAGGTGTCGAACCCAATGTAAAGCTCGCTCTGGAGTATGGCATCGAAATGGGACAGAGCGGAGCGATAAAGACGAACGAGTACATGGAGACAAGCAAGAATGGCGTTTATGCTGTCGGAGATTGTGCCGAGACGACCAACATCATTACCGGGAAACCGGACTGGATACCTCTGGCAGCTCCTGCGAACAAAATGGGTTATGTTGCTGGCTCGAATATTGCAGGAATTCGCATGAAGTTTCCGGGAGCCATGAAGAGTCAGATCACGTCATTCTACGACCTTGAGATAGGGAAAGCTGGTTTGAGTGAAAAGGAGGCTGTAAGACATGGTTATGATGCGGTCTCTGTTACCATCACCACGAGAAGCAGGGCGAAGTATATACCGGGGGAGGGGAACATAACGCTCAAGATGGTTGCGGATGCAAAGACGCACAGGGTTCTTGGAGTCCAGGCCATTGGAAAAGGGGTTTCCAAGAGGATTTATGGAGCCTCTGCGCTCCTCTACAAAAAAGCAACTGTCGAAGACTTTTTCTTTGCGGATTTCCCGTTCTATCCCCCCAAATCTCCGGTGTGGGACCCCCTTGTTCTTGCCGCAAGAAATATGTTCAGGAAACTGGGAATCAGCTGAGCAATCCGATGAGTCTGTTTATTTTTTCAAGCTCTTCTCTGATCTGCTCTATCGCTCCGGAACTGTCCAGGAATTCGAGCATGTCCCTGCATTTCGGGCATGAAAACCCAAATTCCATCGCCTCTTCATAGCTGACCTTCACACAGCCGTTCACGCAGATATAATATACGCTCCCGTCTTCAATCTCGAGTTTTGCGTCAAGTTTCTCTCTTGTTTTTTCCAGCTCCTTTCTAAGCACATCTCTTTCCCTGTCGTAGCTGATTTTCCAGTAATATTCCATCCAGCCCGTCTCTTCGTCCCTTGTTCTCCTGTAACTTGCAAGCCCGATCTCATACAGGGCAAACAGAACTCTCCTCACATCGTTTATTTCCACTCCAAGCTCCTGAGACAGCTGTTCATCTGTGAATTCGCCTTCAATCCCAAGAGAATAGATTATGACTCCCAGCTCCCCTGCAACCCTTTCAATCAGCTCTACAAGAAGTTCGTCCAGCTCACTTATCTGTGTCTCCACGTATGTTTAATTTGTTCTCAACATTATTTAATTTTGCGGTGGATGAATTGTACTGGTTCGATATTCGAAGGTGATGATCCCGGGTTTTTCCTGTTCCTGCTTCGACTCTGCAAACTGCCTGAGAACTTCTCAGTACGAAAAAGGTGGAGTATTATCTTCTTTTCGGTTCTATGAAGTCTTTGGGAGCGCTTTCGATCGGTTCGAGATATTTCCTCAGCACTTTTGGTATCTCCACTCTGCCATCCTCAAGCTGGAAGTTCTCGATTATTGCGGTTATGGCACGGGTTGTGGCTATGGCCGTGGAGTTCAGGGTATGGACGAAGCCTTTGGATGGCATTCCTCTTTTCTCTGCAAACCTTATGTTCAGCCTGTAGCTCTGCCAGTCCGTGCAGTTAGAGCATGAGACCATCTCCCTGTATTTGCCCTGAGCTGGCATCCAGGCCTCGAGATCGTATTTCTTGGCAGCAACTATGCCCAGATCACCAGTGCAGATGTTCACTATCCTGTACGGTATACCCAGACCCTGCCAGATTGCCTCAACGTTTTCAAGGAGCTTCCCGTGCCAGTCCCAGCTTTCTTCTGGCAAACAGTAGATGAACTGTTCTACCTTGTGGAACTGATGAACCCTGAATATTCCTTTTGTGTCCTTTCCATGTGCTCCAGCTTCTTTTCTGAAGCAGGGCGAAACGCCAGCATAGAGCAGGGGCAGCTCATCCTCCCCGAGAGTCTCGTTCATGTGCATTCCTGCAATCGGGTGTTCGGAGGTGGCGATGAGGTACAAGTCTTCGTCCTCAATCTTGTACAGCACCTCTTCAAAGTCACTGAAGGCAGTTACGCCAGAATAGGCTTTTGAATTCATCATGTACGGGGGATTGATGATGGTAAACCCTTTCTTTTTCAGGAAATCGATTGCGTACGTGATCAGAGCGAGGTCAAGCCAGACAAGATCGTCAAGCAGATAGAAAAAGCGCGAACCGGCAACCTTGGCTGCCCTCTCAATATCTGCCCAGCCAAACTGCTCTACGGCATCGGCATGCCCTACGACCGGTTTGTCTATCACCTCATACTCTGCCTTGCCCTCACTCTGCCGGAGGAAAGCATCGAGATGTTCTCTGAAAACTCTCGCTTTTCCCCAGAATTTTACGGGAACATTTTCAGTATCATCTTCTCCAACGGGAACAGACTCGTGGACTATGTTAGGTATTGAAAGCAGAACTCTGTCAAGCTCATCTTCAATTCTCTTAAGCTCTTCTTCGCCTTTTTTCACGAGCTCGGATATTTTTTTCGCCTCTTCGATGAGCTTTTTCTTCTCCTCACCCTGTGCCTTCTTTACCTGGGTGGAGAGCTGGTTTCTTTCTCTTCTGAGCTGGTTCAGCCTGTAAAGTTCTTCTCTCCACTTTCTATCCAGGTCAATTGCTTCTTCGATGATCTCAATACTTTCTCCTCTTTTTTTCTGAGATTCGATGAGGACCTCAGGGGCCTCCCTCAACGCTCTGAGTATGCTCCACATCGTTTCATACCTCCAGGAAATGCGATGTCAGGGTTACATAATTTCCATCCAGTTCAACCTTTATTTTTTGCGGCAGATATTTCCCTTCTATGGTGTAATAGCCATCCTCAAAGTTTCCGAGTATTTTTAGCATGTTGTTAACTGCATAATAAAACTCTACCGCATCTTTTTCGCTGTCAAAGGATATCTTCCACTGCCAGCCAGTGTCATTCAGGGTGTATGCATCTCCGTTCCAGCCTTCTGCCGCAACCCACGCTATGGAATCGTCGGTGTGAGCTGCGAGGAAAAACAGCACGAAAAGCTCTCCGAGCCTGTTCTGGTTGTCTCCAAGGTAAACTCTCTCAAAACCCTCTTTTGCGAAATACTTCTCAGGATGGATCACCTGTTCCATTGTGGTTGGAGGTCTCTCTAACAGAGAAACGGTATCGTTCGTTCTGTTGAACACCTCGATGGCCAGATTGTACCCGAAAAGGTAGGGCGCATAGCCCAGCAGAAAATATGCGTTCTTTTCATCAACCTCGCTCAGGGACTCCTTTGTGTAGTTTTCTCGGGCAAGCACTCTGGAAATTAACTTTGCATCTCCTTCAATGGTTGAAGCTTTTGCCTTTTCACCATCGAAAGTTCCATCGGAAGTTATGTTAAACCTCTCCTGATAGAGGTGCTCAAGTTCATGGTAAACCGTTCTCCTGAACGTTTCCTCGTTAAAGTTGTCTTTCACGACATATATCTTCCCTTCCCAGGTGAATGCAACAAAACTCGACAGATCATGTTCTTTGGCTTTTTTGAAGCTGTAGTTTGCTGGAAGGAGCAGCATGGCCTTGTAAAAAATCTCGTCTTTTTGGTCATAGTTTCCCCATTTTTCTATTACCCATTCAGTATCAACGATCTTCAGTTCAGGATTGAGATCGGTGTTTCTGAAGGCATTGAATGTTTTCAGGGCATCATCGTAATTTTTTCTTATATCTGCATCAATCTGAGTTGTACAGGCCAGAACGAGTGCAGTGAGAAAAATAAGTGAAAGGATTCTCCAATTCATAAAAGGTCTTTTTCGACGAGACTTATAGCCTTGTCGATTTCCGCTTTCAGCATCTCCGGAATGTCCTTAATCTCGAGATCAAGAAACCCTCTTATAATGGCGGATGTGGCCTCATCTCTCGAAAATCCCCTTGCCATCAGGTAAAAAATCTCCTCCTCGGCAATTTTTCCTATCGCTGCCTCGTGACTCAGCTCAACGTCGGGATAGTTTGCTTCAAGTTCCGGGATCGCAACAATGCTTCCGTTCTGGGAGAGCATGAGTCCCTTGCATTCAAGGTGTCCCTTCACCTCAGGAGCATTACCGACAAGACTGCCCCTCGCAACAATTCTCCCTCCTCTGCTGATGGCCCTCGAAATGATCTCAGCACTGCTGTTTTCACCGTTCAGCACGGCTCTGCTTCCAATATCCACATTGGAGCCTTCAAGCCCAACTACAATGCTGCTGAAAATCGCTCTTGAGTTTCTGCCATTCAGGAATGCTGTGGGATACATCTGAACGAGTCTGACGGGGTTCATGAGGACGTAGTTACTTATGAATGTGCCGTTCTCTTCAACAATTGCGGCACTTCTTGGCCTCACCTCTATATCGCTTTCCCAGCTATGTATCATCGTGAAGGTAAGTCTGGCGCCCTTTTTAACGAAGAACTCCGATATCCCGATGTGCAGGCCGGCAGCAACCCCCGGGTGGGAAGTGCAGCCGGAAATTATGTTAAGCTCGCTCCCCTCCTCTGCTATGATTATGTTGTGAACTTTCTGTTTGTGTCCCTGTGTCCTAAGGTAAAGGCATGCCTCTACAGGAAACTGAACTCTGACTCCTTTTTTGGCTCGGATAAAGTAACCATTAACGTCAGAGGAATCGACCTCTCTTGTATAGTCGTCCTGATCTTTTTTGACAGCTTTCCAGAAATAGTCTTTGAGCCAGTCGTATTTTTCCAGGGCGTCTCTTATGCTCATTATCTCCACGCCTTCAAAAAAGCTCCTGGAGATCACACTCTCCTGGTCAATCTGAACAAATGTTGCACTCCTTCTATCACTTTCAAGCTCTATCCCAACACTCTCAAGTCTCTTTTTTACTTGTTCTGATTCAAGTTCTGGAATTCTCTCAGACATTTTTTCACACACCCCTCATACCCGTATTTTCTGACATCATCGAGGATTTCATACGGATTGCCGATGCAGGCGAGCTTGCCCTTATACAGAATTACACCGTAATCCGCATCGACATAATCGAGAATGTTGCCGGTATGGGTAATTATAATCCCCGATTTTCTCCGCTCTTCTTTTGGAACATCTCTCTGCAGGAGCTTTCTTATGACCTCTCCGACGAGAGCAACATTCTCTATATCCACGCCGCTGTCAGGTTCATCAAGCATGATAAAGTCCGGATCCATTACAAGAAGCTGGAGCAGTTCGCTCCTCTTCACCTCACCTCCCGAAAAGCCTCTGTTTATGTCTCTGTCCAGAAAATCGCTCATGTTCAGATATTCAGCATATTCGTAAATTCTATCCCCAGGAATTCCCCTCTTCTCAGCAATCTTTTTCAGAACATCGATCAGCTTGACCCCATTTATAGCCGGTGGGGTTTGGAAAGCAATACCCATCCCGAGATTTGCCCTGTAGTCTGTGTCTTTGTCAGTTATGTCCTTGCCCTTGAACACGATCCTGCCATCGAACACGCGGTAGTTTGGATTTCCTATCACTGTGTTCATTAATGTGGATTTTCCGCTGCCGTTTGGCCCAAAAAGCGCCAGCGTTTCTCCCTTCTTTATGTACAGGTTTATGTTTTCCAGAACTCTTTTATCTCCAACCTTTACGCCAAGATTGACGACTCTAAGCATATCATCGTCCATGAGCATCACCTTTTTCAGCGTTAGAAGTTGTTTATTCTCTCAGGTTATATAAATAGGTTGCAGAAGTGTCGAAATTTTGCTCAAATCCGCCCATATTTTTTATTTAACAGTGTTATACTTTTGAAGTTCTAAGTAGAAAAGCGCATAGTTAAGGAAAAAATCTGGGATTTAAAGCCGAAGATTTTTAGAATTCCATTATGTTAACCTCCCCGTCTTCGTAGATCGCATAGCTTCTTTTTCCTGTCAGGTATCCACAGGACTCCCCGGGGTTTATCACAAGCGTGCTGCCATCTCTGACTACTCTCGCCTCATGGGTGTGGCCGGTAACCACGATATTGCATTTCTTCTCCAGAATCTTCAGCAAGTCCGGATTCGTGCCGTGATATACTGCAATGTCCTCTGCAAAAACAACTTCTCCTGCAACCCATCCCATTCCCAGTGCGATTTCGGTCAGCTTGTTCCTGTCACCGTCGTTGTTTCCGAAGGCTATGTACAGTTTTTCAATCTCTGAAAACCTTTTCAATGCGAATGGGGAAATCACATCTCCGGCATGCACAAAAAAGTCAACCTTCTCATTTTTTATCTCCGAGATCAGATCATCTATGGCGGCAATGCTGTCATGGGTGTCCGAAAAGGCGATGAACTTCATGTTCCTAATGCTCTTCAGGAAATAATAAGGTTTACTCTCGGGTTCAGAGACCGCAAGCTGATTCAAGCATGCAGATCGCCTTGTATGTGGCATAAAGGCTCGTTTTGGGTTTATCTCCGAATCCGGCAAATCTCGCTTCTGCACATTCGAAGATTTTGAGAGTTTCTTTTTCGAATTCACCATGAGGAAATGCTCCCACACAAACTGTTATATTTTCAATTCCTCTCTCAAGCAACGCTTTCCGGTCATGGCCCTCTCTCAGGACCACAGTATTTTCGGTGAGAAGTTCTGACAGGGAGAGGTCTGTAAAACTCATAAGGATCTCTCCTCTGGAGGAAATCATTCTTTTCCTGAACAGGTCTTCCATCAGGCCCACAAACCGGTTGTAGTTTCTGGGAATTCTCGTCCTGCAATTTACCATAATGACCTCGCCTTTGATTGTGTGAACGTAGATTTCAGGTTCAAGGGCGGAATCCAGCACCGCCAGCAGACACTGATGGATTATGTCCGGTCTGCCCCTCTTTTCTCGATTTTCAATATTTTTCATGGCCTGATGATGTCTGGAATCATCAAGAATCATGGCTCCGGGACTCTTTTTTCTCCTTCTGGCGTCACGCATGATTGTGGGGTGCTTGGAAATTTCTTCAGGAATTGTTTCAAGAGATGCCTCTACAAAAATAAACCTCATGAATGGTGTTTTTGAAAAAGTCGTATTGAAATTTTACGCTTCCCTCACGATACTGACGCATTTTGTCGGGCAGATTTTCTCGCATTTCCTGCATCCAACGCACTTCTCCTGATTTACAGGGAATGGCATCGGTTTTTTGAATTTCCTTCCAAAGAAGCTGAACTCGACCATTCTCCACTCCCAGACACCCTGGTCGCACACATCAATACACTCTCCCGCTCCACCGCATCTCCTCGCATCGAATTCCACTCTGAACATAACTCCTCCGAAAAAGCTATTTGATTAAAAACAGGTTCTGGTTTTGATGGAGGATAACAAAACCGACCTCCTGCAGATAATCGACGAGCTGAAAGACTTTCCAGGCATAATCAGAAAAAGGCATGCAGGACTTTTCAGAGACCTCACATCAGATTTCTTTGGAGAGGATGCAGGGTACTTTGAGCTTGGGGATTATGAGGTGGTGATCACCGCCGACGGAATCTGGCACAGGGTGTTGGAGGCAGACCTGTACTGGGGAGGTTTTGTTTCAATACTCGTGAACATCCACGATATCTACGCAATGGGTGCCAGGCCAGTTATGGCAGTAAATGTCGTTTCGGCGAGAGATGAAAAAAGCCTGCTTGAAATTAAGAGGGGAATGAGAGATGCTGTGAAAAAGTTTGGCGTGAAGATTGTGAAGGGCCACGTCCATCCGGATGCAAGTCAGAATTCTGTGGATGTTGCAATGCTCGGGATTGCGAAGAAAGGAAGGATAATCAGATCAAATGGAGCAAGAGCTGGGGATTGCATTATTGCCGCTGTCGATCTTGAGGGTAGCCCTCACAGACTTCTCCCCCTGAATTTTGACTCCACGAACAAGCCGGGCGAGGTGCTGATACACCAGCTGGATTCAATGGTTGAGCTTGCTGAAAAACAACTTGTTAATGCCGGGAAAGACATAAGCAATGCCGGAATTCTGGGCACTGTGGCAATGATGCTGGAGTCAAGTGGTAAAGGAGGTTACGTTGACCTGAGGAGATTGCCCCTCCCTGAAAACGTCCCTCTGATTCAGTGGCTCAAAACCTATCCTGCCTGCGGGTTTGTTGTTTCTACCGGAAATCCGGACAGGGTTCTTGAGGTGTTCAGGAATCACGGGCTGTGTGCAGAGGTTATTGGCGGGGTTGATAACTCAAACGAGCTGAGGTTGAGAGATGAGATGGATGAAGCCATTTTCTTCGATTTTAGGAAAGAAAGCATCTTCGGCTTAAAGTAATCGAGTGATCAGATAAGTGAGAACATCTCCCAGAAAGAAAGCAATAACATAACCGACTGTAATAAAAATTATGAACGGTATTTGTGGAGTAACCCAGACTTTTTCGACCTTTCCTTCTATTTTTGCTTTTTTGAGGGCCTTGATCGCCGCTCTGTCTGGTTCCACCCCCCTTCTCACCCTCATGAACTCTCCCTTCTCGTTTACGAATTCCAGCAGGGCGTGATGCTCGGGAATGGACTCCGCATCCACTCTCTTCCCTATGAAATAGTAGAACGGGTATTTCCTGAATTCATTCAATCCTTCTTTCAGAAGGTTGCGGATAAGGAAATAGAGGACGAACAGGGGAGCAAATATGACCGCATTGGCAAGGGTTGAGAACGCAAAAGAAAACCCCTTCATCAGGACTGGGAACACAGAGAATGACGGGTAGAATGGGAATGCAACCGAGATTGCCATCAGGGCCTTCGCATCCGCTCCGCCATAAAATCCGAGGCAGTAAAAAACGTATGATATCAGGATGACAAAAACCGCCTGAAAAAGGGCAAGATAGAGTTCGAGTCGGGGATGCGGGTAAAGTACAAGCTCCAGGAACGCAAATGGTAGGAGTGCAGCGAGAAATACCTTCCACACCCTGTTGGGGATTATTCTGCTTCTCCAGTCCAGCCTGCTTGCGTAAATCAGTATTCCAAGGCCTATGAGAAATTTAATGGCCGTTATCTCTTCCATAAATATCTACCATGTCGGAGACTATTGCGCTTGCAGTTTCCCTGTCCCCTGCACCCTTTCCGATGACGAAGACCTCTCCAGCGAGATCCGTCTCCACAAGGAGGGCGTTCAGAGTGCCGTATATTGCAAGTGGGTTGGTCATCTTAATAAGCCTCGGTGAGACCTCAAGTTTGCCCCTGCTGTCCGCTTCGGCAACAAGCCGTATCGTGTACCCTTTCTCGCCCGCAACCTCAAATGCCTCAGGAGTTATGTCCTCTATGCCCACTATCTTCACACTGCTGAACTTTGCATCGAAGGAAAATGCCGTGTTTGCAAGAATTACGAGTTTCGCCCCCGCATCATATCCCTTTACGTCATACTCGGGATTTGCCTCGGCAATTCCAAGCTCCTGTGCTTCACTCAGGATCTGAGAATATGGCATTTTTTCCCTCTCCATTCTGGAGAGTATGTAATTGGTCGTGCCGTTAAGAATCCCCCTCAACCTGAAAATCTGATTGCCTGCAAGCTCTCTCTGTATGAGTTTCACAACTGGCATCGCTCCCCCTACGGTTGCCTCGTAGCCAATCCTTGCCTCGTTCTTCTCGGCAAGCCTGAACAGCTCTCTGAAAGCAACAACGAGGGGACCTTTGTTTGACGTTATCACATCCTTCCCCATGCTGAGGGCCTGTTTGATGTAGCTCAATCCCGGCTCACCTGTAAACACGTCTGTTGGTGTTGTGTCAATCAGAAGATCAAATTCCACATTTTCCATAAGCTCATCAGCTTTCACATCGCTGGGCAGCCTTCCATGTCTGAGTTTGTATTCCACGGCATATTTTAGATCAACATCTCCATGAATCGAGCTTTTTGAATCAGCTATGGCAACAACTTCGAATTTGCCTATTTTTTTCTCGATAAGCTCTCTGTTGTTTGTTAGCGCCCTTGCAACACCTCTTCCCACGTTTCCAAAGCCAAAAATCGCCACCCTAATCATACGCATCCTCGTTTAAAGGTTCTATAACTGTGATGTTCTTATCAGAGCACACCCCCTTGAGGATCTGTATTGCTTCCTTCAGCTCTTTCTTGCCCTTTGCCGAAATTGTGATAAGGGCTGTCGATGGAGCGTTCAGTTTTGGCATCGTTATGTGCATCTCCACGACCTCTGCAAACCCTGAACCGTCTATTCTGTTCACCGTGTCGCTCAGGTCGGTGTGGATTATGTGTCCGATCAGCAGAACGCTTGCAGTCGCCTTAAGCCTCACTTCGTTGAAGCTCCGGATATATATCCCTGACTCTCTGATTCTGCCAATAACCTCGTCGAATCTGTCGGAGTCGATGTCGATCACGAATTCCACCGGTATTCGCTTAAGCGGCGAAATTCTGTGTCTGTCGTGGACTATGCTGATTATGTTCCCTCCGAGACGGGAAATCGGCTCAATAACTCTCAAGAGCTGTCCGGGTTTGTCTTCCAGCTCGACGACAAGTGTTACAATCATCTGTATATTTCAACCCCCTCTTTTTCTGTTCTCTCTCTGAACTTTTCCATCAGCATTTTAGTAATTTTTCCGGGCTTACCGTCACCAACAGTCCTGCCGTCTATATATGTTACGGGTGCTATCTCCGCAGCAGTGCCAGTAACGAAAATCTCATCAGCCGAATACAGGTCAAACAGTCCGATATTTGCCTCTCTGAACGGGATTTCCAGCTCATTGATCAGCTCTATTACAACCTGTCTTGTTATGCCCTTCAGGTTGTTTAGGGTTGGAGGAGTTGTAATCGTGCCGTTCTTCACAATGAAGATGTTGTCTCCACTCCCCTCCGAGATGTATCCATTGTGGTCGAGGAATATGGCCTCATCTCCGCCCTTGGCGTTTGCCTCAATCTTGGCGAGGATGTTGTTCAGGTAGTTCAGGGACTTGATGTTTGGTGGCAATGAATCTATTGCATTTCTTCTTATTGCCACTGTAATGGCCTTCAGGCCCTTTTCATACAGATCTCCGTAGAGCTTTCCCCATGGCTTTGTTATAATTATCACATTTGGATTGGGGCACTTTCTCGGATCCAGACCGAGGTCTCCGGCACCTCTCGTCACGATCGGTCTTATGTACGCATCTCTCAAATTGTTCCTTCTCAGCGTTTCGAGAACTGCCTCAGCAAACTCTTCCTTGCTCAGGGGAATTTTTAAATCAATGACCCTCGCACAGTCGTAAAGCCGGTCAATATGTTCGTGGAGTTTGAAAACTTTTCCGTTATATGCTCTTATTCCCTCAAAAACTCCGTCTCCATACAGAAAACCGTGATCAAAGACACTCACCTTTGCCTGACTTTCCGGAACGAACTCGCCATTCATGTAAACGAGCAACTCGCTCATGCTACCCCCCGCCAACCTTGTCAGTATGTATCAAATAAATCTTTCGAATCCAGAGACACGGTATTTCTGTGGATTTAAGACAGGCTTTAAACGAAGGGTTGGTACAGGTATTTGACAGGACATTCTGGATAATGTCGCCAGATCTCTGTTGTCCAAACATCCCCCGTAATCGCAATATATTAATGTCCTGCAAACAATAAATTACCATGTTAAATCTCCTCATTGATTTTGTGAGAGACCTTGCCAGAAAATATGAGATAGGCAAGGTCATACTTGTATCTGATGCAGACATTGAATTTGACGATATTGAGGTTATAAAAGCTCCAAGAAGCTATATAGAGGCGGTTAAAAACACATTTGCAGTTACAAGCTCATGCGGGCTGACGGAAAGCATAATGACGATCCCCGGAATATCCGAATTCGTTGAGGCATATCTTGAGGCGAGGGGCTATGACTCAAAAGCCATAGTCTGTGTGTATCTCCCCAACCTCAAGGGGGCGTTTGTTATAGATGGGGAGAGCAAGCTGAGCAGAATATTAAAGGAATGCTCGGAATATGTACACCCTGAGGCGCTGAGGTCGGCTCTTGGTGTTGCACTCACAATTGCATTTAAGGGCAGGGAAGGAAAGAAAATCGGCACAGCATTCGTCATAGGGGACCCTGAAAATGTCCTTAAGAGGTCGAGGCAGATTGTCATCAACCCGTACGAGGGACATCCTCCTGAAAAAAGAGACGTGAAAAATCCAGACAACTGGGAGAGCATTATGGAGTTTGCTCAGCTTGATGGAGTCTTCGTTCTCGACTCAAATGGAATAATTCTCTCCGCCGGAAGGTATCTCGATATTGAGGGCGAGATATCTCTGAAATACGGTCTCGGTGGAAGGCATATTGCCTGTGCGTCAATAACCAAATCCACAAAAAGCATAGCAATTGTTGTGTCAGGCAGCGGGGGAGACATAACGATCTTCAAGGATGGAGAAGCTGTCATCGAAATACCGGTTTCGATGATGTAGCAAACCCACACAATACTTTTAATTTTATCAGCCGAGAATGGAATATGCTCAAGAATATTCCATACAGGGACGATCATGTTGAAAGGTATCTTTACTCCCACGACATCTCTGCTCCGCCGCTAATTTCGAGATTCTTTAAAAAAGCTGATGGGATTTTTCAGCCAGAGTGTGATGAAGACGTCGCTGAGATTTTAAAGCTGTCAAAAACCAGTAAAAAACCGGTGATTCCGAGAGGTTCGGCTACATCGGGATACGGCGGGACAATTCCTGTCAAAGGTGGCTATGTTGTTGATTTCTCGAGAATGGATGGGTTTGAGATTGATGAGGAAAAGAAACTCCTCATTGCTGAACCCGGTGCCGTGTGGTGGGATGTTGAGGAGAAGCTGAACAGAAAGGGTCTCACTCTCAGAGTTTACCCAACAAGTGCCCCTTCTTCCACGGTTGGAGGGTGGATTGCCCAGAATGGATATGGAGTGGGGAGCCTGAAGTATGGAAGCATAGCCGAAAACGTTGAAAGGCTGAGAGTTGCGGACTTTGAAGGAATAAAGGAGACAGGGAGTATAGAGTTCTACGCCGGGCTTGAAGGAACGACTGGCATAATCACAAAAGCGTGGGTAAAGGTTAAAGATCTGGAAGATCTCAGATACTACGCTTTTCACGTGGATGCCGGCAGGGCTGCAAAGCTCGCCCATTCTGGAGACCATTATTCAGCTTTATTTCTCAGCAGAGAGTATGTGAAAATGAAAAATCAGGTTTTCGATGATCAGATTCCTGAAAAAGATACTCTCGTCATAGCCACGACAGAGAGTATGAATGGAGATGAAGCCCTCGGCGAGGAGATCTGGGAGACCAGATTTTATCCGATGAGGATTAAAAGACTGGGGCCGGGGATAATTCCTGCTGAAGTCCTCATACCCGGAAACAGACTTGGAGAATACCTTTCGAAAATCTCCGGGTTTGGTGCGGGGAGTGAGGTGTGGTTTCTGAACAATGGTATGTGCTCGGTCCTCTCTTTCTTGCCTTACGACGAGAGGAAAACGGGATATGCTCTGAAATGGAGGTTCAGTATCAAAGCCCTGAAAATAGCGAAAAAACTTGGTGGAAAAAGTTACTCTTCGGGTCTTTACCTCAGCAAAGAATCCCCCATGCTCTACGCACCGTTTGACGAATTGAGGAGGTACAAGAAGAAAATAGACCCTGAAAATCTCCTCAACCCTTTAAAGGTTTTTCCTGAAGGATTCATGCCCTTCATTATGGCCCTGGCGGAGGTGTTCTCATGAAAATCACCAGCAGACTCATTGAGGATGAGGCTTTCGTTTGCGTTCAGTGCCATTACTGCAGGGTCTGCCCCGCATATCAGGCGATAAAGTGGGAGAGCGTATCGCCGAGGGGAAGGATCTATCTGCTCAGAGGGGTGCTGAAAGGGGAAATTGAGCCTGATAGTACTGCTGTCGAGGATTTTTACAGGTGCACCACCTGTGGGGCCTGTGAGACTGTATGTCAGACATCCATCCCTCTCGTGGATGTGCTGGAGATGGCAAGAGCCGAGTTTGTTGAAGCGGGAAAAGCCCCATTGCCGGTTCACAAAAAGCTCAGAGATGTGGCTGAAAAAAACTGGAATCCATACGGAGAGGAGAGGGGGGAACGAGCTAAATGGGCCTCGAAATACAGC
Source organism: Geoglobus acetivorans (assembly GCF_039641995.1). Classification (NCBI taxonomy): domain Archaea; kingdom Methanobacteriati; phylum Methanobacteriota; class Archaeoglobi; order Archaeoglobales; family Archaeoglobaceae; genus Geoglobus; species Geoglobus acetivorans. The sequence continues at coordinate 201,504 of NZ_CP087714.1, forward strand.
TTTAAAGGCAAATCAGACACCATCTACTTTGCAGGCTGTACCGCAAGCTACAGAATGCACGAACTTGCGGAAAATACTGTGGAGTTTCTCTTAAAAATGAATATTGATTTTACGTATGCTGGAGAGGATGAATACTGCTGCGGTTCGCCCTTTTTGAGAACCGGTCAGAGAGATATTGCTTACGAGTTTTTCAGGAAGAACTACGAGGAATGGAAGAAGAGGGGTGTTAAAAGAATACTTGCCACATGTTCGGGATGTTACAGAACTCTGAAAAGAGATTATCCGAAAATTGCTGAAGAACTCGGGTATGAGTGGGATTTTGAGGTCATGCACACCTCTCAGTTAATACATGACCTTCTCATGGCGGGGAAGATCGTGTTTGAAAAGAAAGGCGAGAAGATCACGTATCACGATCCGTGTCATCTTGGCAGACACATGGGCGTTTACGAGGTGCCAAGACTGGTTCTACGGGAAATGGGGCTTGAAATAGCTGAGATGGAACACAACAGAGAGAATGCGCTGTGCTGTGGAGCGGGAGGTGGAGTCAAATCCCAGTTCAAAGACCTTGCAAACGATATTGGTGAGAGAAGGATCGAAGAGGCTCTCGAAACCGGGGCAGAATATATTGTGTCCTGCTGCCCGTTCTGCAAGCTTCACCTGAATCAGGCAGGCGAGGGAAGGATTGTGGTCGTAGATCTCGTGGAGCTTGCGAATAAAAGAACAAAAAGTTTAAATAATGGCGTGGAGAAGGAGAAGGAACAGCAAACCAGGAGGAGTTGAAGTTGGTAGAAATAACAGAAGTTAGAATATACAAATCGAAAGGAGAAGGAGCCGTTAAGGCCTACGCATCTGTGAGTCTGGATGGAGAATTTGTGGTTAAGGGCCTGAAAGTTATTGAGGGCGAAAACGGGCTCTGGGTGAGCATGCCGAGCAGGAAGGGTAAGGATGGAAGCTATCAGGACATCTTTCACCCGACCAGCAAAGAGGCGAGAGACAAAATTGTTAATGCCGTGATGGAAGCATACAACAATCTTGAGTGAATGGTGCCGGGTTTTCCGGAATTTTTAAACATCAAGCTTTTATTTTAATTCGGTTCTGTTTCTTCGGCTCTCCGCTACAAACAGTCCCATTTGGGCTAAGCTTTTATATTTCTCCGGGTATTTATTCCCCATGGAAGAAAACATCACCAGGATTGGTGTCAGTCTGCCCCGCAACCTGCTTGAGGAATTTGATTCAATAATCCTGAACAGAGGATATTCTTCAAGAAGTGAGGCGATAAGAGACGCCATAAGGAATTACATCCTTGAGTACAAGTGGATGGAAAGGGAAGAAGGGGAGGCCGTCGGGGTGGTCAACATTCTGTACAATCACAGTGTGAAGGGCATAAACGATGCAATTGTTGCTCTTCAGCACGACTTTCATGAAATAATAACCAGTTCGATCCACATCCACCTCAGCCACGAAATGTGTCTGGAGATGGTCATGGTTAGAGGAGATATGAGTGACATAAGGAGGCTTGTGGATAGAGTTTCGGCAACAAAGGGAGTGATAAACGTCAAGCTGATTACTGCCCTGAAAGAATGATGGAGAATGATTGATCTGATTCTGATTGCTCTGCTTTTCAGCCTTCATCAGATCTGCATAAAGAAGGGAGTCTCTTATGGCGACGCAAACTACGGGGCGTTCATAAGCCTCCTTACCACGTCGGTAATTTTCACCATCCTCTCGTACGGCAGAGTCGTTTTTAACTGGCTTTTTATCGGAGTTATGGTTGTTGCGGGCCTACTGCACTTTTTCATAGCGAGAGTGGCGTTTTACAACGCTATCAGCAGGATTGGGGCCAATAGTGCAGGCAGCCTGTCTGCCACGAGAGTCTTCTTTGCCTCGCTCATAGGCATAATGCTGGGAGAGAGCGTCACATTCAAAGTGCTCATGATGTCTGCACTGATATTTGTGGGAATCTGGCTCATATCCTCTCCAGCAGGAGTCAGGGATCGAAGGGGCATTGTTCTTGCGGTTGTTACGGGATTCATTACTGCCCTCTCGTCTGGTGTTGTGAAATACGGGATGCAAATACGTCCAGACCCTGTTTTTGGGAGTGCAGTTGGGTATGTGGCATCCACGGCAATTCTGCCTTCTGTTTTCAGGTTTGAACGGAAGGGCGGGGAGAGATACTTCATTCTGGCAGGAATTTTTGTGGGTGCGGGACATTACCTGAGGTACAGGGCACTGATAAGCTACCCTGTAAGTGTTGTGGAGCCGTTTCTCAGCATTTATCCGCTTTTTACACTCATCCTTACCGGTCTGGTTTTCAGAAATATTGAGAAGGTTAGCAGGAACATCGTTATGGGTTCGCTGCTTATAATCCTGGGGATTGAAAGTTATTATCTGCTCTGAGAATAGGTGTGGTATATCCTCTGAACTGCGGTGATGTGAGCAAGAATGGCTATCAGAAGGAGAGCATGGTAAACATATCCTGTGAGAAGGCCGATAATCAGGATTATGGTCCTCTCACCCCTTTCCGCAAATCCCACATCGCATTTTTCTATTATTGCCTCGGCTCTCGCTCTGGTGTAGCTCACGAGCAGCGCCCCTGCCATGGCTATTGTCGCAAGCAAAATGTGTCCCGAGTAAACTCCTGCCCCAATAATTATGGCTATATCCACGTATCTGTCAAGAACAGAATCCAGAAATCCACCGAACTCTGTCTTGAGATTTTCATTCCTTGCAAGTGCTCCATCGAGAGCGTCCATTAAGCCGCTCAGTATCAAAAAGAACACACCGGGAAAACGCATGCCATAAATCAGCAGCAATGCCGATGTGATGCCGAACAGAAAACCCAGTACAGAAAGGTGATTTGGACGAATGCCGAGAGTGCTTAACCGTCCTGTTAAAAAGCCAAGCTTCGGAGTCAGGCCAGCCTTATATCTGCTTAACATCAACCTCCCTTCTGAATATGCTGCAAATCTCGCACAGCAAGGAGGACTTCTCCTCTTCAGTCATCGTGCCTTCCTCAATCGCGTCAGCAATTTCTTTTATCTTGCTCTTGATGTACTCATTTTCAGCCACCCCCCTATTTCTGTGAACGTACTGGCTTACTGCTGCAACGGTGATCCCCAGCATCTTGGCTACATCTTTCTTTTTGTGTCCTCGCCCCACCAGTTCTCTTGCAAGCTCTCCTCTGATTGCGGGGACTATCTTTGAGGCATAGAGTTCGCATGGTGTTTTCATCACAGGAATTAAACGCCGATAATATTTAAGATTTTATCAATTTTATCCTGTTGAGGTTAAAAAAATTCTGATTCGCTCAAATTCTGCATGTGTATCTTCTGAAGAAGATTTCAGACCACCCATTGCATTGCAGGATTCCATACAAAACACGATTTGACGGAGTGTTTGATTGTAATGAATTTGCGGAAGACGGTGCAGTTTGCATGGGAATGAGACTCGATCAGTGCGGTGGTTAAATCTGAACCTGTGGACAGTGCTGCCCACGATTGAAAATGGAAATTTCACCTTTTCACTTTTTCTGCTCGTTCTCCTGAATATGGCCAGAGCCATGCAAAAGCTTAAATAAATCCAGAATCAAGTTATTCCCAAATGCCCAAAACCGTAAAGGAGTTGCTCGTTGAAATTAAAGACACCACCGAACTGATGGTTGACCTGGCATATTCCGCTATTCTGTTCGATAACGAAGATATTGCCGAGGAGGTTCTCGATCTCGAAGGAAAGATAAGCGATCTGATCAGGCAGCTCAGGGTAGTTTCAATTCTTGCAGGAAGAAGGGCAGAGGAGGCAGAGCTGGTATCATCCGTCCTGCACATAGCCTCAGCAGCACAGAAAATCGGCGAATCTGCAGGAGATATTGCCACTCTGGTTTTGAGGGGTTTCAAGCTACCCAAGGAAATGATCAACGAAATTCTGCTGGAAAGCGAGGAAACTCTCGTCAGGGCAGTGGTTTCTGAGGATTCAGAAATAGCAGACAGAACACTCGGAGAAATACGGCTTCACAGCATTACCGGCATGAAAGTGATAGCCATAAAAAGGGGATTTGACTGGATATTTGACCCGGACAGAGATGTAAAAATACGAAGAGGGGATGTGCTTTTTGCGAGAGGCGACATTTCGGGAGTTAAGGACTTCTTCAGACTTGCAAGCAACAAGGAGATTCACATGGAAAGCTCTGAGATCAAGGATAAACGGCTTGAAAAGACTGTGAGCATTCTGATCGAGATAAAGGACCTCTCCGAACTGTCGGTAGATCTGGGCTACTCGTCCATAATCTTTTACAACGAGGATATTGCTCAGGAGGTATACTATCTTGAAGAGAAGATAGACAATCTGAAGATGGAATTGCTGAAGTGGACTCTTCAGGCAGCGAAAAATGCGGAAGGTGATGACGAAATAAAGATTCTGATGTCCCTCATAGAGATCGCATACTCTTCGGAGGTTATTGCAGATGCCGCAAAGGACATTGCCGGAATTGTTGTTAATCAGCTTGAAATACACCCGATTTTCAAAACCGCAATGCTTGAGAGTGATGAGATTATAGCGGTTGTTGAAGTCCTTAAAGGCTGCGAGCTTGATGGAAAGACTCTTGGAGAGGCGAAAGTTGAAACCAACACCGGAATGCACGTGCTTGCAATTAAAAGAGGCAACAGATGGATAACCAAGCCAAGAGCGTCAACAAAAATCGAGGCGGGAGATCTGCTCTTTGTAAAAGGGCCAAAAGAAGGGGAAAAAGCACTCACGCAACTTTGTTCTATCTCACTGCCTGCATGAGCTTTGATACGAGTTCACTTTTTATCTTTGAGTTTCTTCCGCTCTCACACACCATTGTTCTGACGCCAATTATATCAGGGCGGAGGTCCTTCAGAATGTCTATGTGTTCCCAGGAAAGTGTGCCAGCAAGCGCACAGAACAGTCCGCTGTCCCTTGCAGAATCGATGAACTTCTCCAGATCTTCTCTGCTCATGAACTCAAACAGGTTTTTGCCGTCTTTTATTGCCGTATCGACCATTATTCCATCGCATCCGGCATTGGATGCAGGCTCGGCAATAGCAAGAGGTGAAACAGATCCCACTCTCGAGTGATCAGCGTATGCTGCCGCAACAACGTATGCTGAGGGGTTGTAATCCTTAACTGCCTTTACGACCTTCTCCATCATCTTGTAAACCTGTTCTGAACTCTTAACTCCGTAAAGCCCGACCTTTATGTAATCTGCCCCGGCAACTGCTGCCCCCAGAGCCGCAAGGCTTGCAGTTCCTGGCTTGAAATCGAGATCTCCCACAGTGGCGCTCAGGAGCTTTCCGTGTTCTTCGACCAGATCCTTAACACTCCGGATAACCCACGGAAAATTCGCCCCGAGGGACCCCTCAGCAGGGTTTTTTACATCTATTATGTCTGCACCTCCCTTTAAGGATTCCAACGCCTCCTCAAGATTCATGGGTGATACGAGCACCTTCATCGCAACACATGAGATAAAGCAGTATATATAGATGTTGAAAATTTTCCATGGACATTTATTTCGTGATGGACATCAAGAATGGCAGGGCAGTTGCAGGCAAGGCGGGAAGAAGGGATGAGTACGTCGAGGTCGAGAAAGTAAGCTGCGCAGTTAACACGAGCGACCCTTTGAAAATTCTTGAGATTTTGAAGCCCAAAAATGTCTATGTGGCGGATCTCGACAGAATTGAGAGCAGAGGAGACAATTCGGACATAGTTTCTGGAATTTCCAACATGCCGGTTAAACTGATTGCTGATCAGGGTTACAGGACTTTGGATGAGGTGAAAAACCTGCCCTTCACCCCTGTCATCGGTACAGAAACTTTTAATCTCATGGGACTTGAAAATGGCAACTACATCGTGAGCATTGACATAAAATCCGGGCTGCTCGACAGAAGCGGAAAATTCCGGAATGTCAGAGAGGTGCTCGAATACCTCAATTCGTTCAGGCTCTCGGGGGTTCTCGTTCTGCCCATTCACAGTGTGGGAACCATGAAGTTCGATTTCTCAGTAGTTGAGGATGCTCTCAGGATCTCAGATCATGATGTGCTGACGGGAGGTGGTTTTTCCAGCTATGAGGACCTGGAGATTGCCAGGGATATGGGGATCAGCGGTGTACTGATTGCCACAGCGATACACAGGGGCATGATAGATGTCGAGGTTTTGAGAGTGGGAAAATTATAGAAAAAAACTTAACTCCTTGAATGTACGGAAGGATATGAAACTCATTGCAGGCCCATCTTCTCCATTGCTTGCAAAGAGACTGTCTGAGGCGGCAAAAATTGATATCGCTGACACAACATACAGAAAGTTTCCTGATGGAGAACTCTACGTCAGGGTAAACGATGCATCCGATGACAGATATGTTGTTGTGAACAGTATAAATTCAAATGAGGATCTGATTTATCTTCTCCTGATTTTCGAAGCTCTTTCTGAGAAAGAAGTCATTGCAGTAATCCCGTACATGGGGTATGCCAGACAGGACAGGGCGTTTCTTGAAGGCGAGGCCGTCAGCATAAGGGCGATTGCGAGGCTGATTGAGAGCTATGCTGAGAGGGTAATAACGGTGAACATCCACAGCAACGAGGCGAAAAACCACTTCAGAAAGCTTGTTGAGGTCGATGCTATGCCTCTGATTGGAGAGCATTACCTGGAAAGGGACGTTGTTATGCTCTCGCCGGACAGGGGTTCGCTCTCGAGGGTTAAGGTTGCTGCACAGGTGGCGGGCTGTGATTTTGATTATCTCGAAAAAACCAGGATTGATGCCGAAAATGTTGTGATACAGCCAAAAAATCTGGATGTTGGGGGCAGGAAGGTCGTGATAGTTGATGACATCATCTCCACAGGGGGCACGATGGTTACTGCAGCAAAACAGCTCATGGGAAATGCTGAAGGCGTCGAAGCTGCCTGTGTGCATGCAGTCCTTGCCTCAAACGCTCTGAACAAACTGTATTCTGCTGGAATCTCTGAGGTCATTTCAACTGATACTGTGGAGAGACAGGTCAGTAAGCTAAGTGCAGCGGAACTGATCTCAGAGGTGATACTGAATTGAAGTTCGAGATTGAGATCTGGTTCGGAGACCTTGATGCCTACGGGCACGTTAACAACGCCGTTTTTGCCAGATTTCTTGAGACTGCAAGAGTTAAATTTTTTAGAGAGAAGTTTGGAGACATCGAACCCACCTTTGTGCTGAGACACCTTGAAATCGACTTCATTTCTCCAATGTTCCTTGGAGAAACTGCTGTGGTTGAAATGGGTGTGGGCGAGATTGGTAACACGAGCTGGGAATTTGTATACACGATAAGGGAGAAGAAAACTGGACGGGAGGTTCTCAGAGCCAGAACGATTCAGGTCTGGTTGGATCTGAAAGAGAATAGGAAAGTGCCCATTCCAGATAGCGTGAAAAAGGTTCTTGAGGCGGAGAAGGTGAGCCCATGACGGACGTGTTTATCTGGCTTACAATAGCTGTTGGCCTTTACATGGCCTGGAATATCGGGGCAAACGACGCCGCAAACTCCATGGCGACGTCGTACGGAAGTAAAGCGCTAACGCTCAGGCAGATCATAATAATGGCAGGTATTCTTGAGTTTCTTGGAGCGTTTCTGTACGGAAAGAGGGTTACACATACCATCGCAAAAGGCATAGTCCCCATCGATGCTCTCAATAGCAATCTTGTTGTTATCGGCGCCCTTTCGGCCATTCTTGCAGCAAGCATATGGATCACCGTGGCGACCTACTTCCATCTCCCCGTATCCACCACCCACTCAATTGTGGGGGCGATGGTTGGCTTTGGACTCGCTGCGGTAAGTCAGGATTACATAAGGCTTGAAGACATACAGTGGGGCGCCCTTTATAGAATCGTACTCAGCTGGATTATCTCTCCAATTGCGGGTGCGGTAATCGCCTTTCTGCTTTTCACGATTATAAAAATCTCTCTTCTTTCAAGGTTCAGCAACGAGTCTGTGGAACATGTTTTCAGGTATCTTCAGGTTCTTACTGCAGGTTATATGGCATTTGCGCATGGAAGCAACGACGTTGCCAACGCCACCGGTCCAATGGCTGCTGCTCTGGGGTATCTTGGCACAGAAACCCCCGCATGGATACTGATGCTCGGAGGTATTGGAATAACCATCGGAATTGCGACATGGGGGTACAGGGTGATAATGACTGTCGGTGAAAGGATTACAGAGCTCACGTACACGAGAGGGTTTTCGGCGGAATTCGCGACTGCCACCACTGTCATAATGGCCTCCACACTCGGCATGCCCATATCGACAACACACACTCTTGTGGGGAGTGTCATAGGTGTGGGTCTTGCAGGAGGTATTGCAAGCATCGACCTCTCGGTGGTGAAAAGAATTATAGCCTCATGGCTACTTACAGTTCCTGTGGCGGCAGGTCTGGCGATAGTGTTCTACACCCTGATGGTGGTGTTCTTATGAGGTTTGTGAGAAGTGTCGCAGATGTATTTGGATATTCTCCATTCGAGGACCTTCACAGGCACGCTGAACTCTGTGACAGGGCGGTTGAAAAGCTCATGGAGCAGTTCAGGTTCAGTAAAAATGGTGAATGCGATAAGGTGAGAGAACTTGAAAAAGAGATAGACAGCATGGAGTATCAGGCTGACCTGATTAAGCAGGAGATCAGGGCGAATGTTACGAAATCACTGTTAATGCCTGTTGACCGGCAGGATCTGCTGAACTTTCTGAAAATGCAGGATCAGATTATTGATAACTGCGAACACGTAACCCACATGATTTCATACAAGATACTCTCTGCCAATGAAGAAATCTGGGAATTGCTGTTCGAACTGCTCTCCAGAGTGAGGGAGACTGTAAAGGAGTATGAAAAACTTGTAGGTCACTTCAAAGGCCTCATTGAGTCGTCGTTCTCAAAGAAAGAGATAAACGAAGCTCTTGACCATGTCCCGGCAATAGAGGAGCTTGAACACAGATGCGACAAAATACAGATCAGACTGCACAGAAAAATCTTCAATTCTGAATCGGAGAATGTTCTCGACCTCATACTTCTGAACGAGATTGTTGTCAAGTTAGGAGAGATTGCAAACAGCACCGCGAGGGCTGCGAACACATTCAGAACAATGATTCTGGGGAGGTAGTGGATGAAGCACCTCATCCTCATTCCCGACGGGCTTGCTGATTGGGAGGTGGAGAGCCTCGGGCACAAAACGCCCTTGGACTATGCTGATCCCGAGAACATGAACTATCTTGCGAGAGAGGGTGTCTGCGGTGTGGCAAAGACCATCCCGGATGGTTTCGAGCCGGGGAGCGACATAGCCAACATGACGATCCTCGGAGTTGATCCGAGGAGGTACTACACCGGCAGGGGGCCGATAGAGGCAGTGGCGATGGGCGTCGAGGGCAGGACATTCTTCAGGTGCAATCTTGTGTATGTGGAGAACGGCGTGATGGTGGACTACAGCGGGAACAGGATTGGAGACGAGGAGGCGAGGAGGGCATTTGAAACTCTAAACAAAGAGTGCGAGTACGATTTCGTCAGCTTCCACCATGGCGTGAGCTTCAGGGGAATACTTGCGCTCCACAAGGATTTCGATGAGATTCCAAAAACCTACCCTCCCCATGACATCATGGGTGAGAGATACGAGAAGTACCTTCCCTCAAACGGCCATTTAGCCAGGCTGCTCAACGAGCTGATGGAGTGGAGCGTGGAAGTTCTTGCAGAAATTGGGAGCAGGGCGAACATGATATGGCCGTGGAGCGGTGGAAAGAGGCCGGAGTTTCCAGAGTTTGTGGAGAAGTACGGCCTGAGGGGGGCGATGATAAGCGAGGTAGACTTGTTGAAAGGCGTTGGAAAGGCGATGGGCATGGAGGTCATAGATGTGCCGGGGGTGACTGCATACGTGGACACCAATTACAGAGGACTCGCGAGGGCGACGCTGAAGGCGCTAAAGAGCCACGACGTTGTCGTGCTTCACACTGAAGGGATAGACGAGGTCGGGCATGAGGGTGAGGCAGAGAAGAAGGTCGAGGCAATAATGATGTACGACGAGAAGATTGTTGGCTACTTGCTGGACAGGCTCGATCTGGACGAGACGAAGATAATGCTCATCCCCGATCACCCAACGCCGGTGAAGTTGAGAACTCATGTGGCCGAGGAGGTGCCGTTCGTGATCAGGGATGGTAAAAGAGACGACGTCAGCAGGTTCACGGAGAAGGAGTGCAAGAGGGGGAAGCTGGGGAGGGTCGATGGGCTGAGGCTGATGGAGATTTTGATAGGAATTTGATGCCAGCAACACCCTTTTTTCATTTTGGTAATTTAAGAAGGTATAGCCCAGCACTCGATCCGAGCAGGAAGTCTCTGCTGCCCAAGGACAGTATCGAGAAAACTTTGGCGTTTATCTGGACTTCCAGCTTCTCCCACAGCCTGCCGTTCACGTATTCAAGCTCGGTGAAAAGGCTCTCGGTTTCGTTGTGAAGTGCAGCAAAAACTTCATCCCGTCCATCACCATCACCGTCGCTCACTTCTACGGGAGTAAGACAATACCCCTCTTTCGCCTCGTAGAGCTTCACAACCCCTTTACCGCCAAGATCCAGCAGATACATGCTCTTCGGACCGTACAGAAGTATGGCCTCATCACCTTCAAACTTCGCCAGACTTATACCCCAGATGTTCTCGTTCAACAGCTCAAACCTGCTGTCTTCGACAAATCTGCCGGATAAGTGTGGTCTATCTCTACAATTGCCAAAACCTGATCGCTGCAGGCAACATCATTTATGTTGACGTAGGAAGTCTGATGGTCATAGATTGGAACATAATTAGAACCAGCAGTATCAGGCGATTCAAACTTGGTAGCGTAAACGATCATACCCATTGTATATTTCATGGTTTCACTTATTAGCGTTCTCGTAATGCTCTTCAATTGTTCATTTAATTGCTGGTTGTTTTCCCATCCTGGCGTGTTCATTATGTCGCAGATCTGCTGCAAGTATTGATGTGAGAAAGCTGCAAAGTTTTTTGCATCTTCGCTTGGATCTGTGATAATGTAGTATTCATTAACGTACATCGCCGACTTTAACTCGCTCCAGTGATTGCTAACCCAACTTTCGTATCCTATATGGTGGGCTTGGCCATAAACCGACGAGGTGTGAAAAGGATTTCCTAAATCCTCAATGTAGTGTAGGGCTTTTCCAATGTATACGTATGCCTCCTCGACATTTCCCTGCTCGAATTGGTTTCTAGCTCTGTTTAAATATAACTCCAAAGAATCTGGGCCGTAATTATCGTATCCTGGAACTGGAATGTCTCCAATTACCCAACTATGTCTGTTTTGGGTAACGTTAAATTCAGTTGGCTCCTCTCTATGATCGTCAGCCCAAGTAGCATAACTTTTTAAGGTGTTTTTATGAGCACTCGTCACATAATTCAAATTGTCTCCAGCAGTGTAAGACAGGTCTTCATGAGTATCATAACTCCATAGAATTCCAACATCCCCTGAAGATTCTGTTGCTATAGTTATGTAGTACGCTATGGTCTGCAAAATTTTGGTTTGTTCCTTTTTGGATAATTTTGAATTTCCCTCGTATATCTTTTTTGCTTCATTGATTATTCTATTCTTTTCTTTTTCTGTTAGATCGTACATAACATCCTTTACGAATTTCCAGTCCCCTTCTGTTGGTTTAAGCTTTTTAGCTGGTTTTATTACTTTTGGTGGCTTAACTGGCTTTAGTTTTGCAAAACCAATCGTTTTAACAGGTTTTTGCTCTGTTACTTTTGGTTTGTCTGCCATTGCCGGACTCACTACGCTGCTCAGCATCACAAAAACCAGCAACACCGCCACGGCTCTTTTCACCGCGTCACCTCAGAAGGCATTGAACATCAAACATATTTATTATTTTCGTTTATTTACTATCTAAATATTTTAATTACTAATTAAACTATTTAGCTATCAACTAAACTCTTAAGTTAATGGCTAAAAACTTTAGTTCCGAATTAAAAATATATAACTGACTTAAGAAATGTCGTGAAAAGCGTTGCAGTATCTTTCCCAACGGCAGTATCTAAAGCAGTGAAACTCTACACCACCTATATCCCATCCCTTTTAATATTTAGTTTCTAAAAAAGGCGTGTCACGTATTATCCTCACAGCACATAACTTGAAAGCTTTAATAATACCACCACCCCACCTACAAGCAGGGCAAGAAGTAAAGCTACACCAGTAAGCTTAACTACGTCTTTAAAACTGAGATCCGCCTTTTTTTCGAAACGAACCCATCTGAGCAAGATTGGTGTAACTGCTGTGGCAAGGATTATCAGTAAAGAGAAAGTGGCGAGTTTTATCAGATTCTCGAGTTTAACTCCCATTAGCAGATTAACGGCAATCAAAACGCCAAGTACTGACAGGAGAAGTAAATAAAGCCAGAAATATCTACCTCTTTCTATTCCAAATTTTATTCTATCTTCTAAATGCAATGAGAGAAATAGCGTTGCAAAAAGTATCGAAGTTATGCTCAAAATTCCAGAAATGGATTCTGATAAGCTTTTGCCAGATACCATCGGGAGTAAGAATAAAATCAAAATTAACCCGATCGTTATTTTAAAGCCTCTTTTCAAACTTTCTGACTTCATCTGCTTCATTTTCCTTACACCCTAACGACTTTAACAGATTTTTCTGTTCCACAATTTTAACCCCCATATTTTGATATTGGTAGGCAATGGATTATCGTTTTCTGTCGATTATATATCAAGCTCATAAAACTTGAACCAGCACACTACGTTACCATCAAGTCAACTCCGTAAAACTCTCCTTCATACTTGAACCGGATGGCGTATAGGGAGTATGAGGCGGGATTTCCTATTAATGCGTCTTTCTGTCTCTTATTCAGGTATCCGAAGATTTCGTTACCTCTGTCTTTCGGGAGGGAATATATTATACTTTCTTCCCCTTTCTCTCTCATCATCTCCAGAGCTTTTCGCAATTCAGGGTATCTGTTCAAGTCATCTTCAGTCAGTACAAAGTAGCTTCCCGGTTCGTAGTCAAGTTTGTGTATGCTCAGAAAAACCACGTCGTGAGCAGGAAAAGCTATCAGGGCAAGCCAGAGGAAGAAAGCAACAAGCAACCCTGAGAATGATGTTACAGCATAAACAATTTTCCTGCTAAGACTCACTTTGAGCTTGATGAATGAGAGGATTGTGATGGCAAACCAGATCAGAACTGGCACATTTATTTCACTTCTCGCTTCAAATGGCGGTCTGGTTTCAGCTATTGCCAGACCAATAACAAAAGAAAGTACTCCAGCTAAAAAGAATAAAAATATTGACGATATGAACTTGAGCTTGCTCATCTCTTCACACCCTCTACTCCCACAGTCCGTTTATGTTGCCATAGACTATCCACCAGTCCTCAGTATCCCATTTATCCGTTCCAAGATACGCCCATCCATAATTCATAATGCATTCAGGATGTTCCCACCACCAAGTTCCCCGATCAGGTGCGTTAAAATTGTGGGGTATTTCATGCTGAGCGATGCTGTCATGAGGCCAGTCTTCACCAGCTGCCTGAGTTGCAGCAACGCTGAAAGACCCATTCCTATAAGCCATTCCATTATGGTCTGCATACTTGACCCATCCAATAACGATGTCGTTTACTGGGTCACCATCATTGTGGTAATATCTGACCCAGTCTGTATCCTGTTTGAGATCATCAAGAAGTTTTGAAGAATTATCGTATGGCGAAACATCGCTTGCATCCCAGTAGTCTGATATATGATAGTAATAGAGATCGCTAGGACCGAACTGTCTAAATCGGAAGTAAGCACCGAGAGTTTCAATCAAATAAGGTTGAAGAGGTTTATGACCGTCATCAGTTGCTCCATAAATCCAGAGATACAACTTGCCATATTTTGCGTAAGGCCCCTCTGGACTGCTTGATGCCAGTTGTCCAGCTCCGCTCAACTTCATATCCAGTTTTCCACTTTTAATTAACTCTGCTACGTATTCTTTTGGTAGCGGAACACCATTCACAATGTCAACCTTTGGATTCATAGGGTCTATACCATACTTCCTGATATATTCCTTTCTTGCCTTCTCTTCTATTTCAAAGTAATCAGTAGCGTTCACGACTCTATATCCGTTATCTATGGACCATCTGTAAAATTTAGGATCAATCCAGTTCTGTACAGTGATTTTGTTACCTTCTTTGATCACTTTTCCCATCGTTACAACCTTGCCATACAAAATCGTTCCTTCCAAGTAGTGTGGCAGCTCCCCTTTGGCGAACTTAATGTCGTTCTCTGTTATGTTGTATTTCCTGTATAGCTGCATCAATTCCTCTTTTGTAAGTTCTTCTGGGAGTTTTAGTTTTTCATTTGCGTTTGTATTTGTAGCAATTGCTGAGCTCGCTAAACTTCCCAGCATTACAAAAACCAGCAACACCGCCAATGCTCCTCTCATCGCATCACACCTTCGCCCACATAATATTACTATACTTTCAGACATAAAAATATTCTGACCATATTTTCAGAATTATTTTTCTAATTTAATATTCTCAAAACATGGTCATAAAGTTTATTTAGTACACAAGATGTGTGCTGGGAAAATGCATCTTTTAAAGACCCAAGGCATCCATAAATAATTGCATTGCAGCTCATGTCCTAGCAACGCTCTAATTCCGGAAACAGGATTTATAAACTACAGAGCCAATATTCTCAATATGAAACTCAGTGTAATTGTCTGGAGAGAAGAGGAGTGGTACATCATCACAGAAGTCTTCACAGGCGTTACGACGCAGGGCAAGACGATAGAGGAGGCAGTTGAAAACATAAAGGAGGCTGTGGAGCTATATCTGGAGGAAATGCCGGAAATCAGGGAGGAGCTTGAAAGACGGGATGTCGTAGGTGTGCTGAATGTCGAAATTGCCGAGATTGTCGGGTGAAGACGTCATTAAAGTTCTCACCAAAAAATTTAGGGCCCTTACACAACCTCCAGCCTAATCTCTTCTCTAATCTATCTAATCAACAAACAACAGACAATCCAGCCTTACCACACAAAGAGACATTGCAAAATACCTCTTCAAAGGAAACAAACCTACCAAAAACCGTAAAACATAAGTAGGAGGAGGCATAAGCCTCCTCCGGTGGTTTCAATGCAAATCCCCCTCGTAGTCGACCAGAGCGACTACAGATGGAAGCTGTTGTCAAAAATACTTAACATTTTCGATTTCTTCAGCGAAAGCTGAAGGACAGTAAAACGAAGTTTTACGCTTTAAGGAAAGTGAAGAGAATAGTGGCAAGATACACCAGCCTTAAAGCAATTCCTGTGTTGAAGATCGTGACAACTTCAATGTTCTTCTCAACCAGAATCTCTCATGTCATCAGAGAAATAAGGCAGAGAAAAGAACTAAGGGAGTTTATGGGAATAAAAGAGGAAGAGGTGTCAAAGGAAAGCTATGTCTACGCTTTCCTCTCCAAGTTCAGCCTAAATGGATTCATAAACATGATTCTCAGGATTCTCAACTCAATAACGAAGAAAAGGGCAAGAAACACCAGAATGATCATCGATTGCACTGACGTGAGCGTAGACGTAAACTGGTTCAGAAGGCGTGTTAAACAGAAGGATCTGCAAGGAAAAGACTACAAATGGGGATACTCAGCCAAAGGGAAGTTTATTGGCATGAAACTGACTCTGGTTCTGGAATATCCTTCCATGAAGCCTTTACTGTTCTTATTGCATCCAGCAAATAAGCATGAAGCACGGATATTTAGAGAGGTCATGGAAGAGCTTAGAAAGAGGAGAATAACCAGAAAAGGAGACGTTATCATTATGGATAAAGGCTTTTACGCCTACAGGAACTACCTGATTGGCTTAAATGAGTACAGAGTCGTTCCTCTGATATTCCCTCGCTCTAACTTTGACGTTGAAAGGCTTGACGGTTTGCTGAGCTACCCTTTGAGTATTTTCAGCTCCAGGAATTTGAAGAAGGAGATGAAGCTGTTTAAAAGTTTAAAGGCTAAGCTGATGAATTTGTTGGGGAAATGGGAGAGTTTTAAGTCTGTGAGATCTGTGATTGAGGATGTTTTTAAACTCGCTAAATCATTCAGTTTGAGGAAATTGCATAGATATACGATGAGATCTGTGTATAAGTTTGCAGCTCTGAATGTCCTTTTGATTGGGATTGTTGTAGCTTTGGGTTTTAGAGAAAAGAAGGAGTTACAAAGGTTGGCTGAAATGTGATTTGGGAAGGGGCCTAAAAAAATTCGGGTTCAGAGTCAGCAGGCAGAGAGGTAGCCATGTATCCTTAGTTAAGTACGCCGGTGGAAGGAAGATTACCACTGTTGTCCCACTGCATGATGAGCTCAGGCCCGGAACGCTCCTGGGAATCCTGAAGCTGGCAGAAATCGAGAAAGAGGAGTTCATCAGAAGTTTAAAGTAGAAATTTACATTCATCGCTCATTCAGCATCTGCGTGCAGCCCACCCTCATGCAGGAAATACACCCTATCAGCATACTCCCTTACACGCTCATCGTGTGTTGCCACCACCACCGCAGCGTCATTACCCTTTCTGAATTCGTCAAGCAATTCCAGAACTACCCTGCCATTTGAATCATCTAAATTCGCTGTCGGTTCGTCAATAATTGCAAGCCTGGGCTTTTTGCACAGGGCCATTGCTATAACTGCCCTCTTCCGCTCACCAAAACTGAGCTGAAAGGGGTACTTTCCAAGTCTGCTTGTCAAACCGAGCTTTCCGGCAATTTCATTCGCAGCTCTGACACTCTCACTTTTAGGGGCACCTTTGATTAATAAGGGCAGTGCGAGATTATCCGCCAGAGTTAATGAGTTTACCATCTTGCAGGACTGGTGGGCATACCCTATGTAATCCCTCCTCAAAGCATTCAGTTCATTTTCTGATATTTTCAGGACACTTTTACCGTTTATCCTCACATCTCCCTTATCCGGTTTGAGAACTGTTGCAAGGATGTTGAGGAGCGTTGTTTTACCCGATCCCGATGGAGCAAAAATTGCTGCAAATTCTCCGGGAGCAACCCTGAAGTCAATGCCTTTCAGGACTTCATGATTTCCAAAGCTTTTGTAGACTCCTGTGGTCACAAGCACCGTCATCTCACCTCCGAAAGAGTTCTGGCCAGATCAAAATTTCTGAAAAGCCAGTAGGATGCAAGATAAGATACGATGACAGAAAATACCACGAGCAGGAAAACCGAAATTATAAAGCTGGCATCCAGCGGCATGAAGAGCCCCACGAAATTTTCGACGTATGCCTTAGCCAGAACATATGAAACCGGCAGCACGATCAGCAGCCATCTCAAAACGGTCAGCGCCGTAAAAAGGAGAGACACAAAATTCCTGGATGCGCCCATCATGATCAGAACTGCAAAGTCCCCGGACCTCAGGTTAAATGTGGACTGAATGTCCCGCAGAAGAATGGCGAGAATTACCAGAAATCCACCATAACGCATGGTTCTCATAATCGTGGCATTTTCCAGATTGTCAAGTTCTGCTTTCTTTTTATCCAAAATTTCAGCCCTTTTTGCAACGAAATACAGTTCGTCAGCGATGAGTGCCACATCACCCTTATCACTTTTGTTGGACAGCTTAACCCATAAAGAGGAATATCCCCCGAACATATCTGAGATGTTCTTAACAGCCCTTTCATCCACCACTATTCTGTTTCGGGATGCAGAAGTTGGGAACAGTATACCAGTTATTTCTACGTTTTCTGTCACATTTTTCACCCGTATGGTCACATAACTGCCCAGTTCTACATTCAGCTTGTTTGCAGTAGCCACATCTATGATGGCACCACCATTTCCGATACTTTCTTTGAGATATGCTGAATTTATTTCCGTCAATTCAAGCGCTTTCGTCAGATTGTCCACAATAAACAGGTCCAGCTTTCTACAGTTGCCCGATTGGCCACACACTTCAACTCCTCCAATTATCTTGCCTTTGACTACCAGATTCCCACTATTTTCCAGCTTTTTTGCAAATTCTTCACTTATGGGGCCGGTTACAAACAAGTCGAATTGGGCAACCTGATACGGGCCAACCTCACTAAACGCAGTTATGGAAGGTATGGACACCACAAAAAACCAGAAGGACAAGACAATGATTGACAGAAACAAGTACTTCAATTCGGATTTAACGTCTGTCTTGATGCTCTTAAAAAAAAATTTTAATAATAGAGACACAGCTTCACCTCCATTGAATGTCAATTCACATAGAGATATGCCGTATACGGGTATGCATACGGAATGTATCCCGGACCACCACCCATTAACGCCTTGTATGTACCAGTGCTTCCAACTTTGGTCTTAACATTCAGGTACATGTGGGTACTGTCAATAACCCAGAAACTACTGCGATAATGCCATGCTGGACCACCCAAATCGTTATTGAATTGCTGATATTCTAAGGCCAGATTGGGAAGATTTGTCGAAGTGACCACCGGCTGGTACAGTCTACCATCCACCAATTCGTCATAGGATTCATACGAGACACCAACAATTGCAGTGTAGTCCATCCAGCTATTAAGATACACCCAAGTAATTGGCAACATGTGTTTCCACCTGTTCGAATACTATTTAATTTTTTTATAAATTTTGTATGCAATATAGAACACGATGCCGTAAACAAAAAATTGAGTGAATAGTAGAACTTCACTTACCCCGATATTCATACCATCTCACTCCTCACCAATATATGACTCTGGCGTACTGCCAGTGTACATTTGACGCACGTGGCCACGCATTAAATCCAGAATCGCCACTAGACACATCATGTAATCCTGTAACAGTCCCCTTTGTGTGGATTTGCAGCTGGAGAGAATAATAGTCTCCGGCTGTCAAGTAGGCAGAAACTGAAGCACTTTCGTTGTTTGGACCTTGTGTTGGTGTATATCCCGTAAGACTGACCACATCTTTTTCAGACGCAACATTCATAGACCTTTCCATTATATCGTCCCCTCCCATCTGCTTATCCAATATCACATAATTAAAAAATATTTTTAATTCTATATTTTGAACTCTACATACCCTTCATTGGTATATGTCCAAAAGAGTATGTTGAATTTACCGTATTTTACACCATAATGCTCTCTCCAGTCCATTGGATCACCATCTGGAACTCTGATAGTGGCTCCTGGTTCAATTTGATAGGTATTTGACCCTACGGCCTTTCCTTCATCAACGTTATGCCACCATTTTGCCAGTTCCTGAGAATAATCGCTCTGGTCGTAAACCACAACATCAGGGATTGTGTAACTCCAAGACTGCGATGCTGACACCTGTGCATCATCGGTTCCAGCTGTGACACCAACTGAAACGGTAACCGTCGAGGCACCCGATGTCGTGGTTGGAGAGTAGTCTGAAAGGAAGTAACCGCTCCGATAGTAATTGGCATCAACCCATGTGTACATGTCCGCAGTTTTCCATCCAGAGTTCCACAGCAATTCACCTGGCACAGACTGTTGTCTAACATGTACATTATACCAGTCATAAGTTCCAGAACCGTCATTGTACAGTTTGTAATACAGGGTTCTCACATTTAGTCTCCCGTAAGGTTGCCAGTCGTTTCCTGTTGTGTAATTAAGCTGATATACTTGGTTCCAGTAGGGTGACGTCTGAATCGTAAAATCGCCTGCATATGGGTGTATGTTCTCCTCAGCCCAAGAGTAAGCCTCCTTTACAATGGCGGAACTTGGATCAGTCGAAACAAATACTTTGCTAAACAAAGTCCTGTTGATCTGATATATTATAAATCCGTACACTTTCTCTTCTCCAATTTTTTTACCATCAGGTTTTCTGCCATCAACAATCTGGGGGCTGAACTGACCCTCAAACAGATTTTTTGCTATTTCGGTACTTCCATTCACGACGATTACGGGTATTCCTGACAGGATTTCTTCACGAAGAAAATCCCTTATTCCGGGCAATTTTCTTGCTTTCCCTCCATCAACAACAAGAATGTGCTTTCCCTTAATTTTTCTAAGGTCTTTTATCTCAGTTGATGAACTGAAGTATTTTCCAACGTCTTTACCTATGTAGTATACTGGAAGGCGGTTATTCACTTTCTCAAATTCATCAGATTTTGTCCCCTTTAAGGGTCCGCCGCTTGACGTTGTCATTGCAAAGCCTCCAACAAATACAACACTAAGGAGGCATAAAACCACCAGTTCTCTCAAACCCCTCATGCTGCACACCTCTTGGTTTTTGCCATCTAATATTATA
Source organism: Geoglobus acetivorans (assembly GCF_039641995.1). NCBI lineage: Archaea > Methanobacteriati > Methanobacteriota > Archaeoglobi > Archaeoglobales > Archaeoglobaceae > Geoglobus > Geoglobus acetivorans. The sequence continues at coordinate 221,729 of NZ_CP087714.1, forward strand.
ACCTTATAGAAATAAAAACTTTTTGACTATGTTTTGAGAATATATTTTTGTTTTTATTTTCTAAAAACATGCTATTCCATTGCAATATTTGTTAACCACTTTTCCTGTAATCGAACCTCAATATTTCGTTGAGATACATTCTGCTACTCCATCCTCCCACGACGTACACGTATCTGCCATCCCAAACCGCGACAGCTCCACCCCTGGGAGTGGGAAGTCTGGACTTCATCACGTTTGCATCTCCAGTTTCCGGATCAAATCTGATGATTTCGTCAGTAAAGTTTGTGAAGCCATTGCTTCCCCCAATAACGTAAATCCCATCATCCGTAGCTACCGCTGCTCTTGTCCAAGCGTCAGGTTGCTTTGTTGGAAGCTTTGTTTCAAGCCACACAAACGAGCCCTCCGATGGATTGAAGCGGGCAATCCTGTCTTTGTAAAATAGAAATATGCTACCATCAAACCAGACTGCTGAATGGACTGTGAAGCCGGGATTGTCGAAACCTTCTGGATAATCAACATTAAGCTTCTCCATTAAGCTGTTCTTCGGGTCGAACCTCCAGACTTCTGGAGTATCCGAGTTTCTGCTTTTCATGAAGAGATACGCGTATTCTCCAGTCCACACTGCCGAGATATCTGCTGCCGGATATGGGAGAGTAACATTCAGCACTTTTAGCTCGTATGTCTCAGGATTAAAGCTCACTATCAGATCTGTCGGAAGATATCTGCCAGCGCTGTCTGTAACAATACCGCCAAAAATTAGAATCTCTTTCCCTGTCCAAACTGCAGCTTTGCGGTCACCCAGCCCATCAAGCTCCAAAATTTTTTCAGTGCTGTTCTGCTGTGGGTCAAACTTCAGAAACTTCATAGACATGTTTTCATTCCGGATTGTGAAAACATCTGTGAGGATTATATCTTTACCAGTCCAGATGGCGTTTCCCACTGTTACGTGTGCGGCATCTGCTATTTTACCTACGTATACAATGTCCTGATTCCCGCTTTTAGCTTTGATATCTCTTGTGGGCTCTAAAAAAATGAAGAACAAAATGGCTGAGAAAATTAGAGCAGTAAGTAGCAGTAACTTCTTCATGGAGATCCTCCATAGAACGTTAGCACCTTCTTTTCACCATTTCTGTAGTATACTGTTAGTGTACCATTATAAACATCCGCTCTAACAGGCAGTGCTTTAGAGATTACCTCTTTGCTCTCAGGACCCATACATCTCACCCGCTCACCCCATCACACAATCCAGAAAAGATATCCCATAATTACAGGCATAGGCAGGAAGACGAGAAAGGTTTTCGCCTTTCTGTAGAGGAGGCAGAAGGCCACAGGAATCAATACCGATTCGAGATATTTTATCAGACTGAGCAACCTTTTCCAGCATAACTTCCTCCTCATGTGTAAGGTTTATCCCTGCTTTTGAGTTCAGAGTGATCAGAGTTACGTTACCATCCTTAATTGCCCTTACGCGGTACTTCCTCCACAGTTCTTTAACGAACTTCTTCAGCTCAACTTTCTCCTCTTTTGTCAGATTTGTACTGCTATCGATGTACTTGAAGGTTGCTGCTCTGCCTTTTTCTATGTTGCCAGCAGCAATGATGATCCAGTATGGCGTTGCATTCTTAATTTTGGGGTCAATTTTTATGACGTTTATGTTCTTGTGTAACTCATTTCTTTCTGTTGTCATTACTGGCTTCATTTTTGCAGTGTTTGCAGCCATTGCAAGACTTGCCATGCTCATCATTACGAAAATCAGCAACACACTCACCCACTTAATTTGCTTCGTTCTACCACATCCTCTGGTACCTTATTCCCAAACTCTCCACTCCTTCCACAATTTGCCAGCCCTTAGATACTATTTTGAACTTCAAGCTTTTGTGGCCAATGTACGGCCTCCACTCGTATTTCGGCTCCCATGGGAGCGGGAGGAAAAAGAATGGTAGTGCCTGAAAGCCAGAATCATCATTGTAAAGGATTTCGATACTGGCATTCCCATCAAATTCTGCATATACCGGAACCTTTATTCTGTAAGCCTCTGAAAACCCGTCTTTGGTTTCTTTTCTTGATTGCAGCTCTTTTCGGAGGAGGGGAGAGAGGGTTGCATTCACCTTCACAACATCGATCGTCTTTTCATGACTGGTAAAGTGGGCAATGCGCAGCATGTGCATCCTGTCAATCTCGCTGTTGACTGTAATTGTCACTTTCAGCATCTCTCCATATTCTGTTTCCACATAGCTAACGTTAACCCCGGGTGGAGGTCTGAGTCTCGCAACCTCACCTTCAAAGTATGGGACTGGCAGCATCAGCGTGATGTTTTGCGGGATTTCACCGTCAATCTCGTAGATTACCCTGTAATCGTATTCTGCTGGCAGGTTTACGAAAGCCAGAGTAAATCCTGAAAAGAGAAATCCCATGAAGAAAACTAAAAAAAGAAGAGATAATGCAACTTTAATCCTCTTGTTCATTTACTTACCCCCAATGGAGTGCTGTAAGCATTCTCGTTGTAATACTCAATAAGCCCTTTCACGTAGCCTGCAGTCTTTCTCACAAGATCTTGGGTTATTTGTTTCACTTGATCCATGTCCTCCGGCATAATGTATGGTGTACCTGTATCCGGATCGATTTTTATAAGTGCATCCAAATCGTCTCGATATTGTCTTGAATAGCTAGCAAGGTCTTTCACTGCTTGTTTTGGATCGGATATAGATATGATAGGAGCGTTGTATGCTATTGATTTCAGTCCCCAGAAATCTTGATCGTCAAATTTACTGTGTACAGGGCTTTCATAGGAGTCATACCATCCTCGAAAGAGATCTTGATACCACTGAACAAGAATCGATATGCTGTTTTTAGTCAATAATGCCATTATAAACTTCAAAAAAGTATTCAGAGTTCGAAAGGATTTTGCAAACATCAAGTTACACCACCTTCAATTAGCCTTGCCGTCTTCACCCCATAGTATGTGGTGATAATCGTTGGTTTTTCGTCTTCTGCCGTAAAACTGAATCCACCAACCTTTCGCTTACATCTTTCCAGAAATTCAAGAACTCCATCGGGATTTTCTGGCGTTTCACCCAATATTTTGAGACTCTTCACAACAAAATACGTGCTTAGAATGTTCGACTTGTTGTCCAATCCGAATCCGCCATCGCTATTTTGCTGTGATTTCAGCCACTCCACCAAGCTCTCTTTGTTTTTCGGCTCGGCGTTCAGGTAGTTCAGCACCTCTATGAACTCCATCGTCTCTTTTTGAGCTTCCACAATGTTGCAATCTTTTTCTATGCAAAAGTATCCATCCCTTTCGAACCCATAAATTCTCTCTATTATCTTGTCCATTGTATCACCTTTCAGAGTTGTATTTACTAATTTGAGAGCTGTCATGCACTCATAAAACACCTGAAGATTGTCAAGTTCTCCACTTGCAAACATCTCGACATACGGCATACATGCATCGATAACAACGTCTCTCTCCACAGCCTTCCCCAGAAGAGTTAATCCAGCAATGCTTGGGTAGAAATCAAAATTGTATCTTCCAGATTTCAGGTCTTCGACAGCTTCCCAGAATCTATGCTCAAAAAAAGTCTCCACAGATTTGTCGTAGGATTCATTTAAATCCTTAAGGATGCTTACCGCATAATACGTGTATTTTGCTGCAGCCAGACCTCTTACGATCGGCGTGTATCCTCCTGTAGGCAATTCATGAAGTGTCACGAGCTCGGCTATTTTTTCCCTGTTTGGGATTTCATAGCCCGATTCCGCAATAATTTTAAGAGCCACATACGTTCCAAATTCGTTAGAAACAGGACTAAAATCAAAACCGAAACCCCCATCCCTGTTTTGTTGGGAGATTATATATCTAATCACTTCGTCTGGTATTCCTGGAGACTCATTTAATATACTTGCAACATTTAAATACGCAAGTACATACGCCAGATTTCCTGATTTTTTCAGCTCTTTTAGGGAAAGAATTTCTTTTTTAACCTCATTTAGATAGTCTTTTCTCTGGTCAATATTTGGCAATCTTTTCACATCCACTCCAATGTTGTGGAGAGAGACGATAACTTCTTCAAGGTGGAATAAGTCTCTCATATAACTATTATTCAAGTATTTACTATACATGTATTCGTAAAATTTTTCAGATGGGATTTGATACAGGCCCATTAACTCAGAGGCTGCAAGATTGGCAAATCCGGTTGGAACACCCCCAACAGCATTTGCAAAACCTCCACTTTCCGCCTGATATGAATTCAGTAGACCCATTATTTTACTCCTGTGCTCATAAGACCTTGCTTTGTCGAGATAATACAGAGATTTGGAGATATAGTAGAGGTCTTCAAGTGTATTTTTTGATGTGTTGAATTTTTCGAGTTCTCCCTCCAGATATTTTACAGTTCTCTGTCTGTACAGTGGCTCCAAACCAATGAAATCTGAAATCATTACAAAATAGTATGTAGAATGCAGTTCCGGTTTAGTATTGAATCCTGCGTAACCACCATCTACAGTTCTTGATGCTCTTATCAGCCTGATAGTGTTTTCTGTCCAGTTGCTTTCAAAGAAATCATGATTTGAAAACTTGCTGCCAGATTCCTTTTCTGAATTCAAATTCACCTTAATCCCCATAACTGTTAAAAAAAGTAGGATGGAAACAAGCAACACAGATTTTTTATTCACAACTTTTCACCTCTTGAAGATTTATAAAATTTGTAAAAATTTAAAAATAAACTTCTGAAATGACATGTATCGCATTATTCCCTATTCTGACGTTTGCATCGTCTCGCTGGCGCATGCCAGTGATGCCCAGCCAGTCTTCTGCATGGAGATTTGCGTAGCTGTGCATCGCACTTGAAACATCGTTAAACGTGTCTTCAAAAGTTCCGGTGTTGCTGTAATACGTAAACGATGGAGGCCATGAAATGGTCAGGAAGAATCCGCTAATTGTAACTTCCGTAATTAGCCTTATTTCATCCGCATTGCCGCTTCCATGCCATGTTCCTGAGGACCAGCCTTCCAGATCGCAGCTAGTATATATGGGGTCGCACTTTGCCACAAAATAAGTCTGTCCCTCAACATAATCGCCATTCCAGTATTCCCACTGATCGTCCCATCCGGCACACGTTACAATGTCCCTGGAGGTATCCAGTATGCACGTACCTCTTATGGAATTTGGTGACACAATCGATCCAGAAGTTTTGGAATTTCTTTCTCCTGGTGAAGGCACCTGAATCCCTTTTTTCTTGAGATTTTCTAAGTCTTTAGTAGCTTTGTTTTTAAGATATTCCGAAATGTCCTTTAAAATTACATTTCTTATTTTACTGTTTTCGTCAATTCTAACAACATATTTCCCCGGGCCGACTTTTTTGATGTACTCTTTCCCTGTTCCATTGTATTTCGATATCAGAGAGTCAAGATCCCCAGCGCTGGTCATTTCTGCAGCCACCACCGGACTTATTATTCCTCCCCCTATCACCAAAACCAGCAACACCGCCAATGCTCCTCTCATCGCACCACCTCTCGGTTCTGTCATCTAATATTATAACTTTTCAGACATAAATATTTTCTGACCATATCTTGAGAATTATTTTTACAATTTTATATTCTCAAAACATGGTCAGAAAGTTTATATTCCTTCAAAATCAATACCAGCTATGAAGCTAAGACTTGCTGCAATGATGGTGGCGGCGGTTCTCATCCTCTCATTTCCAGTCTACGCAAAGTCCGGGGAAATTGGAATAAATACCGTGTACGACTCCATCAAACAGGGAGAGACCGACTGGTTCAGCAGATACGTCTCTTCACCTACATTCGATGTTTATCTGATCTGGAACAATCCGTCCAGCAGCCTCACCCTAACGCTTTACTCTCCAAACGGTGATGTGTATGGCCCTTTTAGAGATTCGAGTGATGGTGCGGTTGATGGTAAAATAGCATTAACCGTCGAGAATTCCGAACAGGGAGTGTGGTATTTCAGGGTGTACGGCGAGAGGGTGAGTGGGGTTCAGTATTATTCTTTAACAGTGTTATGATGGTTAAAATCTCAGTTTTACTCTTGTTCACGTTTTTACTGATTTTTCAGAGTTTGTTCTCTATTTCTGATGCTGCCACGATAAAACCGGCAAACGTCAGCGATGAGGAACTAATGGAGAGGGTTAAAAACGACCCTGCAGATGAGGTCAGGGTCTCCTTCTGGGAACTGCCTCTTTGGATAAAGATGCACCACATAGCCACTCTCGCCGTAAGCGCCCTTGCCATCTGGAAGCTCCTTCCGCTCTTCGCCGGAAAAATTAAGGTCAGGCTGGAGAACAGAAACAGAAAAAGAATTCTGGAGTTCCTGTCTCGGAATCCGGGAGTCAGCCTGAGAGACCTGGAAAACCATCTCAAAATGAACAGAAGCACGCTCAGGCACCACATTGAGGTTCTCGAAAGTGAGGGGCTCATAATAACCATAAAAGCGGGTAAGGAGAGGCTCGCATTCCCGCTCGAGTACTTCATTTTCAACGGCAGAGACATTGACAGGAAAATAATTCTCAGATCTGATGCGAGGAAAAAGATTCTTGACGTGCTGAGCAGAAATGGAGGAATGAGGATAGGTGAGCTGGCAAAAGCTCTCGAAATGAGCTACAAGACCCTGCACTACCATGTGGCAGTTCTGCAGAAAGCGGGCCTTGTCGAGTTTGATGGTCAGAGCGTGAAAGCGAAATTCTGAGATTTTTGGATTATGTAACCGCAAGCCGGATCTCAAACTCCTTCCCCCCGGTAGATGATGCATTTCCCGTAATATTTCCCGAGGCCTTTCGACTCCCCGCCCGTGATTTCAACTATTGTACTCCCGGAATTCATCGCTTTTTCTATCGCCTCATTCAGCTTTGGATTCTTGCTCAGCTCCTCCTCCGATACAGAAATGCACGCTCACCAACTTCTGTTACTTCAACATGCAGCTCCTTTACTCCGATCTAAGCGCAAAGCCAAGTATGATGACAAAGACTGCGAGAGATACCATAAGCACAGCAAATGCTGAGAAAAAGAGGACCCTCTTGTCTCCAGGCTTCCCGATGACAGCGAGGTACAACGCGGTGAGAGCAAAGCTGATGACTGCGGAGGTTGCCAGAAAAGCCTGAAACCCCTTAATTTCCTCGAAAGTATTCATCACACCAAACACAATAAGGCCGGAAAGGATTCCCAAAACCACCACGGCGATCGCGTGCCTGAGATCCACGACGCCTCACCTCAAAAAATTGGGAAAATCGGGTTTTCACCCGAACTTGAGCTCTGCGACCCTCTCCCAGGTGTTCTCGTCGTAAACCGCGATCGAGTCTCCGAGGATGTAGAGGAAGTCGTCTATGTAGATTGCCCTGACCGCAGGCACGTCTATCGCCCTCACAAGCTTCAGGCCGTCCTTATAGGAGAACACGTATCCGTGGTTGCCAGCTGGCAGGAAGAATATCCCGTGCTTGCTGTCCATCAGGAAGGCGTGGTGGTTGTACAGCACCTCGCTCCAGTACTCCTTCAGAGTGTACCTGCTAACCTCCTTCGGGTTTGCTGCATCGCTCACGTCAAAGAGCGAGAGCTTGACGTAACTTCCCTCTCTCCCCACTCCAAGGATTAAGTGACTCTCAACCGGATGCAGGTACGAGGAGAAACCGGGTATCTTCAGCTCGCCCTTTATTTCCGGCTTCCTCGGGTTGCTCAGGTCAATGACGAAGAACGGGTCTGTCTCTCTGAACGTGACTATGTAGCCCCTGTCTCCGATGAACCTGACCGCGTAAATCCTCTCGTCCTCGCCAAAGCCGGTAATCTTTCCGGCAACCCTCAGCTTTTCGTCGAGCACGTACAGGTCGTTCTCATCTCCGAGGGTCGTTGCCACCCTGAGGTATCCCATATACTCATCCATAGAGAACTGGTTGAGCAGCCTTCCCGGAATTTCTCCATCTGCAAGCGGCTCGAGGTTCAGGCTGACCTTGACGATGTACGTCCTCTGAATTTCTCTCTTGTGCTCCTTCCTGAAGTCCTGCATCCTGTTCCAGAAGTCGTTCTCGAACTTCAGCCTCTCCTCCTTGTCGAGGGTGAGCAGATATTTTGAGATTGCACTCTGAATCTCGATGAACTTGGCCTGATTGCCTATGTCGTAGCCCATCACCTTCTCTATCCTGCTCAGCACGTCCTCTGGAAGAAGGTCCCGGTTCTCCTGCAGGAATTTGAAGTAAATTTCATCTTCACCCATCCTCTTGGTGTAGGCGATGTAGATGGCGTTCTCTGACATGTAAACTGTGGAGCTGTAGCTGCCCATGAAGCTGAAAGTCTTCTCGACCTCTCCGCTTTCAGGGTCAATCTTCATCACCGTGTAAAGCACTTCAGAGCTTATACCTCTGGGGAAGTAGATGTCCGTGCACTTGACCTCCAGAGCCTCTCCGTTAACTCTCACTGGCTCTACCGGGCAGGGGTCGTAGTAGTCGAGGTAGCTCCTCGTGATGACGAAGATGTAGTCTCCGTAGAGCCTCGCCGTCACAATGCTGCCGTCAACGTCAATTCTCCACACGTTTTTCCCGTTCTCCTTGTCATAACCAGAGATCTCGTTGTACCTCAGCACCACCAGCCTGTCCTTGTAGAGAAGCAGGTTTCCGTCCTTCGGTATCTCGAAGCTGACGCTCATGTTGTCTGGAGGGAAGGCGAAAACGGACAGAATCTTCCCGTAATATTCTGGCATTATAACCCGCGGCATGTAGATTCTGGCCATGCCGATTGAGTAGTAGATGTTCTTTCCGTCCGTCTTGACTATGTCCGGTTCGTCTATGCCCTTAACCTGAACGTTGGTCTCGGAATACCTCTCCGCAGCTTTCTCCACCACACCGCGATCACCTACCAGCGTTGGCGTTGGTATGGGGGTTGGAGTGGGTGTCGGAGCCGGCAGCGGCACCTCTGCAGTCTCTGGCATCCCCTTCTGCACAGCTACGCCGAACATGGGGTAGCCGTAGAAGACCTCCCTCATTGCAAGGTATTCCTTAAGCTCCTCCTCCGACTTGAATCGGGCGAGGTTGCTCAGGCCAGATACGTTCTCTCCCACAACCTCAGGAGTCTTCTCCGGGAGGGGTGTAGGGGTTTCTGCAGGGGTGGGTGTGGGCTTCACCTGATTCTCCGAATCGATGCATCCCGCCGCCACCATGACTGCTATCAAACTTAGAATCAGTACAATTTTTTTCATATTTCAACTTGTTTATTTATTTACTAATAGGTTTTTGTTTTGTTAGCTTTTATAAAATTTTCTTTATTTAAATGTAAGCGATTTTCAGGGCGGGAGATTCCGGACCGAATAGTGGTTCAACCGGTATGCAGGACATCTTGAAGGGGGATTAAAAAATGGGACCTGAACCAAAAGTAAATGGTCCCGCCTCCCGGATTTGAACCGGGGACCACGGGATCACTGCCCCCCTGCAGGGGCAGGGCAGACTACAGTCCCGCGCTCTACCTCTGAGCTAAGGCGGGATTCAATAGCGCTGTGATGCGAGTCTGTTTAAAAATCTTGTGGACTCTTTCAAACAGCCTGGAGGGAAGGAATTTAAATTCTGACAGCAAAATTTCAGGAAATAGCTGATGGGAGGTGTCTCTCTGCCCCACGATGGAGATCACGTTGAAAGAGTAAAAAAACTTGCACTGTTCATAGCAGAGCGAGAGGGAGGTGACATAGAGATTATCAGAATTGCCGCAGAACTTCACGACATAGCCAGGGGTGAGGAAAACCATGCGATCAGAGGGGCAGAAATTGCCCGGAAAATTCTGGAGGAAAGAGGTTACAGCGAGGATTTCGTAGAAAGGGTCTGTCATTGCATTGAGGCTCACTCTTTTTCAGGAGGAATCAAACCGAAGACACTTGAGGCCAAAATTCTGAGTGATGCAGACAAACTCGACGCCATTGGGCTGATAGGTGTTGCGAGGGCGTTCATGTATTCTGGAGAGAAGGGCAGGGACATAAAAAGCACGCTGAATCACTTTGAGGAAAAACTGCTGAACCTCAGAAATCTGATGTACACAAACACTGCAAGAAAAATAGCCGAGATAAGGCACAAAAAGCTGGAAAGTTTTTACCTCGAAATCCTTTCCGAGCTTGATATGGGTGACCTCGATGACTCCTGATTTGGTTAATTATTTAAATACCTTCCATACATTCTGATGCTAAATGTCAGAAAACATTGATGAACTGCTGGGTGGGCTGGAGTTCAGAACTACTGAAGAAATTGAAGTTCCCAAAAGCCTCATTGATCAGGTCATCGGTCAGGACCATGCAGTAGAGGCAATAAGGAAGGCAGCAGTCCAGAAAAGGCATGTGATGCTCATAGGCTCCCCCGGAACAGGAAAATCGATGCTTGCAAAGGCAATGGCAGAATTACTGCCGAAAGAAGAACTTGAGGACATTCTGGTATATCCCAACCCTGAAGACCCCAACCAGCCCAGAATAAGGACTGTACCTGCCGGAAAGGGTAAGGAGATTGTCGAGGCGTACAAACAGGAAGCGATGAAGAAGGAACAGGCAAAGAACATGTTCCTTTTCACACTTGTGTTCTTTGTCATAGCTTACTCAGCCCTCATCGGCGAATTCCTCTGGGGTATCATTGCGGCAGTCATGATATTCATGCTCGCAAGATACATGATGCCGAGGGAAGAAAAGAACGTCCCAAAGCTCCTTGTGAACAACTCTGGCAGGGAAACTGCCCCTTTTGAGGATGCGACCGGAGCGCATGCGGGCGCTCTTTTTGGTGATGTCAGGCACGATCCATTCCAGAGCGGCGGTCTTGAGACTCCGGCACATGAGAGAGTTGAATCGGGTGCAATCCACAGGGCGCACAGGGGTGTGCTTTACATTGATGAAATCAACACGCTGACGATAGAATCTCAGCAGAAGCTGCTGACAGCTCTCCAGGAAAAGAAGTTTCCGATCACTGGGCAGAGTGAGAGAAGCAGCGGAGCAATGGTCAGGACCGAGCCAGTTCCGTGTGACTTCGTTCTTGTTGCTGCCGGAAATCTTGATGCACTTTACGGAATGCATCCTGCCCTGAGAAGCAGAATAAGGGGTTATGGGTATGAAATATACATGAACGATACCATGGAGGATACCGAGGAAAACAGAAGGAAGCTTGTCAGATTTGTTGCTCAGGAAATTGTGAGGGATGGGAAAATACCCCATTTCACGAGAGAGGCCGTTGCTGAAATTATACGGGAGGCGAAGAGGAGGGCTGGCAGAAGAGGACACCTGACCCTGAGACTGAGAGAGCTTGGAGGAATCGTCAGAACTGCAGGAGATATTGCAAGGTCTGAGGGAGCAGAATACGTAACTGTAGAGCATGTACTGAAAGCCAAGAGAATCTCCAAGAGCATAGAGGAGCAGCTTGCAGACAAGTATATCGAAAGAAGGAAGGATTACAGACTTTTCATAACTGAAGGGGAGATGGTGGGCAGAGTTAATGGTCTTGCTGTCATTGGAGAATCGGCTGGAATTGTTCTGCCAATTATAGCGGAAGTAACACCTGCACTTAGCAAGGAAGAAGGAAAGATCATAGCAACGGGTAGGTTGCAGGAGATTGCGAGAGAGGCGGTGATGAACGTTTCGGCAATAATCAAGAAGATCATTGGTAAGGATATGTCAAACTATGATGTGCACATCCAGTTCGTCGGAACATACGAGGGAGTGGAGGGAGATTCTGCAAGCATCAGCATAGCAACAGCAGTTGTCTCTGCTTTGGAGGGTGTGGAGGTTGATCAGAGCGTTGCCATGACCGGAAGCCTCTCAGTGAAGGGAGACGTTCTGCCCGTTGGAGGAGTTACGCAGAAAATAGAGGCGGCAATTCAGGCTGGCTTGAAGAAGGTGATAATTCCGAAGGACAACATTGATGATGTTTTGCTTGATGCGGAGCATGAGGGCAGAATCGAGATCGTGGCGGTATCGAGAATTGACGAAGTGCTTGAACACAGCCTTGTGGATTCAGAAAAGAAAGAGAAGCTGCTGAAAAAGCTTAAGTCATCCAACGTTTCTTAAATATTCCATTACTATTTTGTTGAATTCTGACGGTTTTTCCACCATCGGCATGTGTCCCGAACCATGAATCACTGCAAGTCTTGATGTCCGTATGTGATCTCTGAGGAATTCAGAAAATGCCAGAGGGGTCATCACATCTGCGTTTCCGCAAACTATCAGTACGGGGATTTCGAAATCCATTTCTCCTGAGATATACTTATCTTCAAGGTTGAATGAGTTGCAGAGCATGAAGTCATCCAGAACAACATTTCTGCTCTGAAGGAGCATGCTTTTTATTTTCTGTTTTAGCCTGATTCCTTCAAAGTCCTTTGCAAAAATCCACTCTCCAAGCTTTTCAACCATCTCTTCAAAGTTGTTCCTCAACCCTTCGATGAGTTTTGGATTTACAGGAAGTTTTGCCCCTGTTGAAATAAGAACAAGACCTCTGGCTTTCCCACCCCTCAAAATGTATTCCTGAGCTATGGCTCCTCCCATTGAATGGCCTGCAATCACAGGGTTCAATCCGAGCTCGGAAATAAGTTCTATCAGAAATTCAGCATAGTCTCCAAGGGATTTAACATCAAGCTTTCCACTCCTTCCATGATTTGGAAGATCGATGACCATGCCAATATTTTTTTGCCTTTCAAAAACGTCTGAACTCATTCCTGCCCCATGGATGAAGAGAAAATCTCCGCTACCATCAGCATAAACTCCAACACCGTTTACGTCAATAATCATAAATGGAACTGGGTTTGAGACTATTTTAATCTTCACCCAGGATTATGTGCTGTATGTGCTCAGGGATGTCCTCGTCACCCTCATAACCAAGTGCTTTGTTCACGGCATGCCTTACAGAGTAACCTGCGATGTGCAGTATGGTTTCATTGTACTCATTATCCCTCTCCATGCTGCCCGTACACGGAAAGCTGTGGTGCGCCTCGGCAACCACATTCCACAGCTCTCTCATATCCTCAAACTCAAGCTCTCTCAGCTTGATTGCGACATACCAGGCTGCCCCACACGGCTCGCTTTTCAGGATTCTGACAGAAGTTATCTTCTTTTTCCCGTTAGTCTCCTCCACTTCGATCTCGAATTCCGGGTACCCCATTCCCATTTCCCTGATGAATCGATTTATCGTGGGGTGTTTGGGGTCCTCTCTGAGAATGCAGAAGGGTTTGGGTGCTGCGAATTCCATGCCGAGTTCTTCACACTTCTCCTTTATCTGCTTTGCAAGTCCTGCACTGCACCATCTCGAGTCCTCGACCGGGACGATGTATGCCTTGTATCCCAGTTCGGCCAGTTTATCTGGCAGAGCAATCAGGATATCGGGATGCAGGTTTATTGCTATTGCTATGTCTGCTCTGGGAATCTCCTTTGGCAGGAATTCGTCTGCATCCTCAATAAAATCGGGCATGTTCATGGGATCAATCATACCGAAAGTTGCAACTATGTTTTTGGAGAAGCTGTAAATGTTTTCCTTGCACTGAACGCATCCGTCGATGCTGCATGCGCCGAATGAAGGACAGGAATTCCTGTAATTCATGAGATTGGCTATGAACCTCTCTCCGAACTCACCGTGATAGAAAATTGTGAGCTTCAAATCAGATCTGAACTTTTTCTGTTCGGGTTCCATGAGATTATGTCTATTAAAAATATATAATTCTGTTTTCCCGAATTACTTAGGCTCGGCAATTCTCGACCTTCCGGGTGGGAGGAATTTTGCTACCTCTTCTGGAGATGCTATAGCCCTCACAATGTGCTTTTCATCATCCTTTGCCATTTCAACGAGTTTTCTTGCCAGGAGAGTCTGCATCTCGTTAACGCTCAGGTCTCCTATCTCAAGAATCACATAGTAATCGCAGTTTTGCATAACTCCATCAACCGGGCCGCCAATAAGCCTGAGATTGCTTAAATCAACTCCAACAGCCATTTTAAGCTCAACAGTCAGGTAATTTCTCCTGCCTTCTATGAAGAAGCTACCTTTTGGCAGGTACTCTCCGGGCCTCGCCGCCTTTTTAACCTGATCCGGGAGAACATAGTACACTTCTCCGCTGTGCTTACCCTCCTTCCACAGAGCAGAATAAATGGCTGCGAATTCTGATGCCTCCTTTATGCTTTTTTCTCCAGCATCCTGGCCTTTTTTCAGTATCGTTGCAGCTCCTCCCGGCATCTCTGTGTGGAAGAAGAGGTCTCTGCTTTCAAGATGCTTGGAGACAATTTCCTCGTTCATATCTGCACTTCTCCCTCCTATAACCAGATATCCCTCGGAGGTTATGTACCATCTGTATTTTTCGTACCATTCTCTCTTTCTTGCAATTCTTATTGACGATAGAAGTCTCTTTTCTTCAAGGTTTTCAGCCTTTTTCATCTCGTCTTCGGTTTTTTTCAGAGCTTTGGTAACTCCTTCAAGTTTTTCTCTGAATTTCTTGGATCTGCTGTAATACTCGTCTGCAATCTCGTGGATTGACTTCCTCAACCACAGTCTTATGATGTGTCCCTCCAGCTCAATGTCAACTGCATTTTCTTCAGGTATGAGGGCAACGATTTCTCTGAGCTTACCCTCCTTTTTCTGCTCTTCAACTATTTTCCTGACCTCTTTCCAGCCCTTGCTATCCACCGCTTTCCTGAAAGATGAATGTATGGCTTCCATTTTCTGATAATTCTCGTATATTAGGTCTCCGATTCTTCTGAACTTTACCATTTCTCTTTCGAATCTTTCTTTGGCCTCCTTCTGCTCTCTGTATCTCCTTTCAAGTTTTTCAAGAACTTCGTTTCTTTTTTCCTGCTGTTCAACACTTTCAACCGTCTTGGAAGAAAAGAAGTCATCTATGGCTTTCCAGTAATCGTCGAAGTATTTTTTATCGTACTTATCGTAGGCGAGAAGCTCTACAGGCTGGTAATCCAGGTATTTTCCCCCATCAAGAACTATGTGCGGTTTTATTTCTCCGGGCGTATAAATTTCATGCATTGCCTCAATTATTCTTCTGATTTCGTCATTCTCGAGCTCGTCGCTCTTCCTGTTTTTATCGACCCCTGCTCTCCTCAGTATCTCTTCGGCGTAAAGTCCTCCGGTTCCAAGCCTCAGAGCAATAGTTCTAACGACGTCTCTTCCGTCTGCTATTTTTCTGAAATCCTCGATCTCTCTCATCTCCCTTGGACTCGGCCTGGGTTCTGGAAAAGAGTATGTTGAGCCGATCTTTATCTCATGCTTTAGGGGCATTATAACCCTGAAATTCTCGTCTGCGAGAATAACGTTCCCCTTGCTGAAAAGTTCTGCAACGATGTGTTTTTTTTCCTCCCTCTGGAATGTCAGAACGACAACTCTGTCAAAATCGTGCTGCCTTATGTCAACCACTCTCGCATTGTCGAGGTGCTTCCTCAGGAGCATGGCAAAGGACGAGGGAAAGCGAGGGCTCTCCTTCGGGAAAAGTGTGGGATGTATTCTGGTTCCGGCCTGAATCGTGAGGTCAATCCTGTTTTTTCCTCTCAGTTTTATTCTGATTTCGTCAGGTGGGTAATGATATATCTTGTCCACTCTTGCCCCGATCAGCATTTCCCTGATCTCATCAATCACAATCGAAATGTCGAGAGATGACATTGAGCGCATGGAAGATGTTTCTGGCAACAGGATTTTAACGTTTCTAACAGATGGTCATTGCAGAATGTGGAATCTGTATGAAAACTGTAGGCGGCCCGGACTGTACCTTAAGTCACGCAACATCCACTTCAGACTCAAGCGAAGTCAACATCTGGCAACTTTGCCTTTGTAATGGGATCGTTGCTACCTGTGATCTTTGCTGCACTGCTTCATCATGACCTGCTGACCTCAACAACCCGCATTGTCTTACCTTTTGGACATTCAAACGCCTCCCCCACTCCAACAATCTCAAGACTCTCGTCTGTTCCGATATTTGATGGGTTGCAGATGTTGAAGAAGCTGCACTCCACATTGCTGCAGTTGCCATTGATTCTGATTACTGCCCCTTCAACCGCCATCTTGGAATCGACTGCCAAAAGCAGGGGAAGTTCCACAACCTCCACGGCAATCACACCATCATCGTGGAGCTGGCAGGGCTGGACTTCTCCGTTCCGCACACCCACAATTTTGTACTTCGAACCTATTCTCAGCTTTAAGCAGACTTTTTTAAGTCTGCACTGTTCACACTCCTGTGATCCACCAACGAACGTGAATTCTATACCGGTAATCGCCCAGTCTTTACCGCATAGAGTTACTATTTTATTAACCTCATTTTCCATGATATTTCACCTTTTTTAATTTCTCTCGCAAACAATATTTAAGCTTTGACTAATTAGAGGTGATGTTCGAGGAAATGGTTGTCGAAATTCTAAAAGGGAGAAAATTCGACGGTGCGCTGCAAACCGAGCTTGTTGAAATCACCGGAGCCTCAAAATCCAGAATTTCCGAAATTCTGACAAAACTGGAAAAAGAGGGCAGAATCGTTCGAAAAAAAGAAACGGGTAAAAATTACAGGGTGTGGCTGAGAGAATATTCAGAGAGCAGAATAAAGGTGGGCATTTTGAGGGCAACAGAATATGTGAAGCTGATCAGTGCGGGGGATTACGAATTCATCGTTTACAGTAACGCTCTCGAACTCACCAGAGACCTTGCCCTTGGAAGGATAGAATTTGCTGCTTCGCCCATCATAACTCAGGTGATGCTTGGAATCACAATGAAGAGCTTTAAAATTGCGGGAATTGTTGCTGAAAATGGAAGCGGGGTTGTTTTTGGAGATAAAACCAATGGCGTTTTTGCCACGACTGAGATGTCTGCAATGGAGATGAATTTAAGGGCTATAAGAAACAGGCTGGGCGTAAGAGAGTTCAAATACTGTGATTCGGCAGAATGTCTGGTTTCGAGCCTTGAGAGTGTAAACGGCTCTGCAATATGGGAGCCGTATTTCACGATTGCTGAGAGACACAAAATTCCGTTCAGTGAGATGGCAGGGGATTTCCCGTGCTGTTCTCTTGCCGTAAATCTGTCTTTTCTGAAGGAAAGCGAAGAGGATGTGGAAATGTTCATCAGGAACACCAGGAAAGTCGTTTCGAATTACGAAAAAGCCTCAAGAGTGCTTGGATTCGATGAGGATGTTGTGAAAAAGACAGTTAAGAGCTATAAATTCAATCCAGATTATTCGGTCGAAGAAATATGCAGGATTATCGGAAAATCCGGATTTGAAATTTCGAAAAAGAGTCTTGAAAGCGTTTTCATTGAAATTTAGACTGGGGCAGGATGTCCGAGAGCTTCAGTAGAGATAACGGATTTAGGTCGCTTTCCTCTCTGTCAACAACGGTAATAACTGCCACAACTATACCACCGGCTTTTTCTACCCTCTCCACCACGCTCCTTGCCGATTTTCCTGTGGTTATGACGTCCTCAACAACAGCAATCCTGTCTCCTCTGTCAATGTCCCCGATAAATTCTTCCTGGGTACCGTACTCCTTTTTCTTTTTTCTGAAAATAACAATGGGTTTTTTTGTTTTCAGGGATAAAGCTACTGCCAGAGGCACTCCTCCAAGTTCGATACAGGCGATTCTGTCAAAATCTGCAGATTTGAGTTTTTCGGCCATCATTCCGGCAACGGTTTCAAGAACGTCGGGGCGAGTGACTGCCCGCTTTATGTCTATGTAAACGCTGCTTTTCTTTCCGGAAGAGAGAGTGAATTCGCCATATTTTATGGCTCCGGAGTCCACGAGCATTTTCAGAAGGTCCGGCATCAGGTATATGAACCGGGCTTTGTTTTTAAGCCCTTCGTAGAAGCTCAGTTTTCTGTCTGGAATTCAGCAAGCTTCTGGGTTGCACAGGAACAAAAATTAAGGAGGTTGTGATCTCTATCAATCCGGAACGTCTAGACCTATTGTTCTTCTGTATCGCATTCCCGGGAACCTGATTTTCTTCAGCTCTCCATAAGCTTTCTCTCTTGCCTCTTCAACACTGTCTCCTAGGGCGGTGAGTGTTAAAACCCTTCCTCCTGTAGTCTCGAATCCTCCATCAGCTTTTGCTATGCCGTTTGCGTATATGTGAGCCTGACTGACCTCTTCAATGCCTGCAATCGGCTGATTGGTGTAGTGGTCCCCAGGATAACCTGGTTTGAACCCTTCTCTTCCCACCATGGCGCCCGAGACTGCACACACAGCAACAGCATGCTTTTCGCTGAATTTCACCTCCACCTCGTTCAACCCTCCTTCGATAACTGCCCAGGAGAGTTCGAGAATGTCGCTCTCAAGCCTTGGAAGCTTCGCTTCAGCCCCTGGATCGCAATCTCTTACGTTGATTTCGAGAACTTTCGGAACGGGCTCTCCATTCTCTTCCACGAGCATTATAACCGGATAGAGAACGCCCCTGAACTCCTTACCTTCAAGCTCTCTGAACTTCTTTATTATTGGCTCGACAACCGTATCCATAATTTTGGCTTCAATCTCCTCGTTTACGGCCGGGTGTGGTGAGATGGCTCCCATTCCTCCCGTGTTGGGGTTCAGCAGTTCTCCTCTCTCAAACAATGATTTCGCATCGTTCTCGGTGATGTATCTGCCAAAGTATCCCATGTAGAACTTCCTCATTCCCTGCACGTCTTCGGGATCGAACGCTCTCTTGTAATCCTTAGCATGACCGAAGGGAATTGCATGTCTGCCATCACTCAGGGCTGTGAACGCAATCTCTATCCCGTAAAGCCTCTCTTCAATCTCGATTTTATCTCCGGCTTTGCCAAATCTCTTCTTGACCATTATCTCGTCCACTGCGGTAAGGGCTTCACTTAGTGAATCGCAGACAAACACACCCTTCCCTGCAGCAAGCCCATCTGCCTTCACAACGAGATTTTTCCCCGGGTTGTTTGCGTAATAATCGCGAACAAAACTTTTGGCCTCATCGGGATCATCAAAATTCCAGTATTCTGGTATGGGGACACCGATCTTCTTCATGAAGTCCTTCGCCCAGCACTTGCTTGCCTCAAGAATTGTTGCCTCCTTTCTCGGACCTACCGCAGGAATGCCCTCTTCCTCAAGCCTGTCGACAAGGCCGAGGCTCAGCGGCTCTTCCGGACCAATGTATACAATATCTATGCCATTTTTCTTTGCAAACCTTACAATATCTTCTATCGCTCGGATTGAAGGTATCTTTTTTCCGTCAAGCTCAGCAATGGCACATTTTTCGAATAACAGAGAACCACCATTTCCGGGGGCCACAAAAACTCTGCTGACGTTCTTGCTCCTCGAAAAAGCGTGAGCTATCGCGTTTCCCCTTCCTCCAGCATCAACCACAAGAACCTTCATCACTGGAAGTATGGAAACAGTAAATAAATTTTTCAGGATATCTTTTTAAGCCCACTACAGAACCTGTTGGCAATGCCTTATCGGAGCTCCATGAAGCACAGAGTCCAGATTGCACTGGCATTCGCATTAACGTTCCCATGGCTCGTGTCTTTCTTCTTGAAAATTCAATACCTTCCACACATAGAGGCGTTTCTTTCAGGTCTTGCAGTTCTGGGTTCGGCATTCCTGCTTTCGTGGGCTGCAGAAACTGCCGAAATGGATGTGCCGAGGAGTGTCAGTCTTGCTGCAGTGGCTCTCCTTGCGGTTTTGCCCGAGTATGCGGTTGACGGCTATTTTGCCTGGATGGCTGGAAAGGTTGGAGGAGATTACATTCATTACGCCACTGCCAACATGACTGGAGCCAACAGACTGCTCATAGGCGTTGGGTGGAGTGCTGTGACGCTGGTTGCGATGCTGAAGACAAAACGGAAGGAGGTTGAGCTTGATAAGGCCCTCAATCTCGAAATCTTCTTCCTGTTTCTCGCCTCAATCTATGCATTCATCCTGCCTCTGAAGGGCAGCATTTCTGTATTTGACAGTGTGGTCTTTGTTTCGCTGTATGCCGCGTATGCTTACCTGACGACAAAATCTGAAAGGGAAGAATTTGAACCGGAAGGCGTTCCAGAATACCTTTGCAATTTACCCGCACCCAGAAGAAGGGCCAATGTCCTTTTTTATATGTTTTATTCTGGATTCATAATTTTCATAAGTGTTGAGGCATTCAGTGAGGGTTTGCTCGGCACTGCTGAAATGTTCGGCATTGACAGCTTTCTCATGGTTCAGTGGCTTGCACCGCTGGCAAGCGAGGCGCCCGAATTCATTGTAGCTCTGTATCTCGTGAGGAAACTCAGAACTTCAGCGGGATTTAACGCCCTGATTTCGTCGAAGGTGAATCAGTGGACTCTGCTGATAGGCACCATAGCGGTAATATTCAGCATCTCCTCCATGCGCCTTGCAGCACTGCCTCTCGATGCCAGACAGTCCGAAGAAGTTCTGCTTACGGCTGCACAGTCAGTGTTTGCCCTTGCAGTTATAATGGATCGGAAGGTAAACGTTTATGAGGCTGCTGCCCTCCTTGTGCTCTTTCTGATACAGTTTGCACTGCCCTCCGTGCATGCAAGAATAATTCTGAGCATCGCATACATGGCTCTGGCAGTCCCATTTCTGGTGCTGCACAGGAAGAGTGTTGTGGAGTCTGCCAGATACGTCAGAAGTTTAGCGAAGCGTTAGCGGCTATGAACTCATTTACGAACTTGGCTGCCAGAGTCTGAGTTACCTTGTTCAGGTCAGGCACAACCTCAACAACGTCAAAAGCGACAACTCTGTCAGCGATTTCATCGAGCACCTTCACGAGATCATACGGGTGCAGCCCGAAAGGCTCAGGGGTGGAAACTCCCGGGGCAAAAGCGGGATCGAAAGCATCCAGGTCGACAGAGAGATATATTCTGTCTTTGGATTCGAGAGAATCGAGAAGGTCGTCAAATCCGTATTCGAGCAAATCCCATGAGTAGTATACTTCAATACCAGAATTTTCGGCAAATTCCCTCTCTTCTTTGGTTCCACTCCTAACTCCGGCTATTATTACTTCATCTGCAACTTCCAGTATCCGTCTGGACGTGCATGCGTGGTTGTAGGGGTTGCTGTCAAAACCCTCTCTAAGGTCAAAATGAGCATCGAAAACAAGGTATGTGAAATCCTCGAGATTTCTGGCAACCATGTAACTCACTGAATGTTCTCCTCCCAGCACGACAGGAATTCCAACAATGTCCTCCATGAATTTTGAAACTCTCTCTGAAACCTCTTCAAAGCCCCCATCACAGTTAATGTTTCCTCCATCGGCAATCCTCGCAAAGTCGAGATTGTAGTCAAAATATAGGGAATAGCTTTCGAGATTCCAGCTGGCCTCTCTTATTGCCGTGGGGGCAAACCTCGAGCCTGGTCTGAATGACTGCGTGGCGTCGTAGGGAATTCCAAAAATAATGTAGTCTGCATCGCTAACAGAAGAATTGGAAGTGGCAAAAAAACTGTCTATGTGCATAGAATTACTTCTCCGCTATCTTCCTCTTTCCGAGAGATTCGATGTACACGATTTCATTACCTGGCTGGACCTTATCTGCAACCTCATCTCCAAATTCAAGCTCGAAAGTTTCGTATGTCTCCAGGTCCATCAGCTGGGCAACGTTACCTGAGACGCTTATTACCTGAGCCCTTTTCCTCTCCACGATCGGGATGTATGTCTTCGCTGTAACCGGCTGAACGATGCTCCTCTTCTGCCTGTCAAAAATACCGATGGCATCAATTCTCGCCTTCGCAGCTCCATGCTTTCCTGGCTTGCTGACCGAGATGCTGAGAATTTCACATGGTTCATCGTCGATTACGACATATCCTCCCTCTCTAAGCTGTCTGACTTCTGCCTGCTGTTTCATGAGCATTACCTCCAAGTTTTTGAAGGTATTGAATCCGATGCAATTTAAATTTTTTCCATCAGTACTGCAAAACCCTGTAGCTGTTTCTGCCTGCAAATCTGGGCGAAAACTCTCATAAGGGCTTCATAGCATATAAACCTTATAAAAACAGGAAAATTTTAAATATTTCTGAATCGGTTATTTTGTAAATGACGGATGAAAAACAAAAGACTGAGCTGACGAGATTCAGTTCGGTAATCCTTGCTGTCGGAGTTCTGCTGATAGGCATAGCCGCGATAGGCTTCTACTTGGAGCTGAAGAAGAGCGTGGAGAGGGGTGGTGGAATCCAGGAACCGCTATGGGCGAGGTGCGTCGAGAACGCGATAGTGATAACCGCAAGAGAAGATTTGAGCGACGTTGTGGTGAGTGCAAAGGATAAAGAGCTGTGCAGGTTCGACAGCATTGGTAAGGGCAGCGAGGAGGTCTGCTATCTTGACGGCAGCGTTCTGAATGAAACGAGGGTCTTTGTGGTTGAGGCAGGAAACGTGAAGAAGGCCGTGGTCTGCTACCAGCCAGTAAAGCCCGTTCCTCTGGGGACTCCTGTGCCGGTGGGAGGTGGTTAGGTGGTATCATTTGGTGTTAACGAGATGATAGTAATCCTGTTCGTGATTTTCATAATCCTCCTGCTGCTGGCGGTGCTGAATCCTGCGAAGAGCCTTGAGGAGAGCAGGAGAAACAGGGTGAAGGACCTGATCGTCGTCGGACTCATCCTGTGGTTCTCACCGTCCGTGAAGATCGCAGGCATGGTCATCTTCTTCTACGGCTTTGGAATCCTGCTTTACGAGAAGTATCAGGAGGGGAAAAGGGAGGCTTTGAATTCGACATAATCTTAAAAAATATTTTTGGTAGATTATTATTTTTCTAAAAAGTTTTAGATTGTATCTATCGAAAATCAAACAGTAAGGTTAAAATAGCAACAATAATCAAAAAATAGGATATATGAAATACAAACGACGTACGAAAGAAGATCCTGAAAATTTGATTTACGATTTATCAAAATGGTTTTTCGATCACAATTGGAAAAGAAAGAATGTCATCGATGACAAAGCGGATATGATTTGTCGAACTATACTTTTAATGGTAGCTGCAGACTTGGCCACATTGCCAGTCGTTTTTAACTTCTTTAATACGTATTTTCCTATATTCTTAATTGCAATAAGTATAAGTTTGATTTTGTTGATTTTTGGGATGTACTTTTCAATTAAAGCACTAAGAGTAAGAACACTTGCATATTTAATTCCTGACCCTGGGAAAATCATTAAAGAAGCACATGGTATTTGGGGCGATTATTCAGAACTACCTAGCGATTTTAGAGTAAGTATCAGATATAAAGAGTTGAGAAAACACTATATTAAAAAACTACTTGACTATAGTTATTCCAATCAAAGAATTATCGAAGAAAAAGCAAATTTCGTGAAAAAAGCCCAAGATTTTGTGATCTATAATGTTGGGTATACTTTGTTTTTGGTTGTTCTCTTATTGGGATATTTATTGATTAGTGTTTTTATATACTCTTGTAACTTTTAATGAAAGAATATTAACGTATTTTTCAATTTTTATAAAAACTAACATTTCCAAATCTTTTATATTTCCCGCAGAGGAGGCATTGGAGTGAAAATCAGCCTTGATCGAGAGGCACTTCTCCTGCTCTCGTCGGAGACGAGAGTGGAAATTCTGAAAAGGCTATCAGACAGAAGGAAAACCCTCAGCGAGCTTTCCAAGGAGGTCGGGGTGTCGAAATCAAGTGTGAAGGAGCACCTCGAACGCCTTGAGAGAGCCGGGCTTATAAGGAGGGTAGACGAGGGCAGGAAGTGGATATACTACGAAATCACGCCCGAAGGTCTGAAGGTTGTGATGCCGGAAAAGGCGAGGAGGCCAGCAATAGAGCTCTTCGCCTCCATAGCTGCGTTCATTTCTGGAACCGTCATGCTGCTGCTTTCGTTCATGAGTGGAATGAGAGCGCAGAAAGAAGCTCCGGCCTATGAGGTTGCGAGAACTCCCACTCCAGAGATTGCTGAGAAAGCGATTCCTCAACCAACAATCTCTCCAACCCCCGCACCAACGCCAACACCCACGCCTACACCCGTTCCAACGGCAACACCCACCCCCACGCCTGTGCCAACCCCAACCGCCACGCCAAGCCCAGCACCAGCCTTAACTCCCACACCGGCTAAAACCCCGGCAATTGAAGCTGCAAAGGCTCTGGGTGGTGCGGAGATTATGTTTTATGTGGCAACAGCGCTTATAACCATCTCGTTCATCTTGCTCCTGATTTACATAAAAAGAAGGAGTTAGGTTACCGTTTCGCTCAGCCTTCCCGCTTCGAGGGCTTGCTTCAGCTCCATCATCGTCAGGTCGAGCGGATCCTCTATTTTTATCCCGTGCTTCAGGCTCAGGTTCCTCATCTCCGGTGAGGTCGGCCCTATCGCCGGATCTCCTGGAACTCGCATCGAGACGTCGAAAATCACGAACTCCAGCTTCGTCTCATCTTCAGGCGAGTATGCGATGGCCCCCTGCAGCCCGAACATGCCGATTATGCCCGGAGGATATTCTCTCATGCACGCATCTATGAACCTCTCTCCAGCTTCATAGACCATCTCCTGCTTGCTCTCCCTCATCGTCACCCCAAAGTGGCCGATCTCCTCGTTTTTAACGGGTACGTCTATCTTGAGCTGCTCTTTAGCCGGTAGATTGAGGAAGCCCTGCAGGTTCACCTGTCTTCTGTCCGAGAAACCAACAAAGTCGAAGTTACCGAAAATGTCCTTCAGGGCGTAGCTGTGGAAGTTGGCATTGAATCTTGCCCCAAGAACGTACTCCTCGATTCTGGCTTTTTCAAGCCCCTCCTCGTCTATAACTCCCTCCTTCAGAAGTTTCTCCGCCTGCCTGTGGTAATCTTCGGGAGAGTTCGCGTAGAAAAACGCCCTCTCGAGCGGGTTCTTCGCCTGCTGAACCTTGACTATGACGAGCCTGTCTATCTCCTCGGGGCACCTGAACTCCCTGGGGTACCTGAGACCAGCTTTCTCCAGCAGGTAGTACTGTCCCCTCTCGTAGTTCCTCTCCTCGGCCCTCAGCAGGTACCTGTTTCCGTAGATTGGCACCCTGAACTTTTTTTCAATAGCATCGTAGCCAACGTAAACCGCGAAGCTCCTGTTGGGTATGAAGACGGTGTTCATCTCGATGAGTGTCTCCTGAACCTCCTCGCTGACCAGATCCCTGAAGCTGTCGAGCAGGATGACCTCGTCGAACAGGTGGCGGTTGTACTTGGTGTAGAGCTTCTCCCTGCCCTTCTGAACAACAACCACTGTTTTCAGCCCGAAGGCCTTTGCGGCCATCCCCGTCTCCTTGGCTGAGTGCGATCCGAAAATGCCTATGGTGATGTCCTCGTAGCTATCTGCGACCTTTCTCGCCTCATCGATCATTCTTGACCCTCCTGAGGATGCTCTCTGCAGCAATCAGCCCCGTTACTGCCGCACCAACAATTCCCCTGCTTATCCCCGCTCCATCTCCTATGGCGTAAATGCCGGGAATGTTTGTCTCCATCTCGGGGCTTATCTCAAGCTTGAGCGAGTAGAACTTGATTTCCGGGGCGTAGAGCAGCGTTGAGTCGTCCGCCACGCCTGGAATAACCTTGTCGAGCTGTTCGAGTGCGTCAATGATATCATCCACAACCCTTCCGGGATACGCTAAGCTGATGTCTCCCGGGACCGCTGTTTTGAGCGTGGGCTTGAGGAGCCTGTTGTTCTTTATCCTCATCTCAGTGCTTCTCCTTCCGAGCCTCAGGTCCTTGAGCCTCTGAACGAGCGGATTTCCTCCGCCGAGCTTCGTTGTTATCTTCGCTAAGTCTCTCCCCCACTCGTTTGGCATGTCGAAAGGCTCTGTGAACACGTAGTGGCCGAGCAAAGCGAAATTGCTGTTATTCGTCTTCTCCTTCGCCTTGCTGTGGCCGTTTACGAGGCTGAACTCCCCGTAGTCCTCCCTGATCACCCAGCCCCTCGGGCAGGTGCAGAACGTTCTCATGTAGTCGTCATGCTTCTTCGTCGTTATCCTGAGCTTTGGATCATAGATTATCGACGTTATCTCATCCATTATCGTTGCAGGCACCTCAACCCTGACGCCGACGTCTATTGCTTTTGCTTCCTTGCTTATCGCAAAATCGTAATTTCTGACCCACTTCTCAAGCCATTCAGCCCCTCCTCTCCCTACGCCGATTATGAGGTAATCATAAAAATACTCCTTCCCATCCTGTGTAACCACTTTCTTTTCCTTTGGATCTATGTTGACAACTGTCGTGTTGGTGTATATCTCAATCCCGTTTCCGGAGAGGTAGTCCTGCATGCTCCCTATAACCTTTGGCAGCTCATCACTCCCCACATGCCTCTGTCTGAGCGGGACGAACTCTATTCCTGCCGAGTTTGCCCTCCTCATCAGAGCCAAAAGCTCGTCCACGTTGTCTCCGTAAAGCTCATCCGGAGCTCCATGCTCGAGGAATATCCTGTCAACTTCATCCATCTTTTCGATGAGGTATTCTTCATCAACAAGTCCCAGAAAGTCTCCACCAACTGTAAAGCTCTCCGGAAAATTGGGATGCACGTAATTCAGTTTACCGTCAGACAGTCCTCCCGCACCACCCACACCAGCAGTAACGTTGCATGGGTTGCACTTGAGGCAGAAGCTTTCAGAGAGGTCACTTGGACATTTTCTCCTTTCAATGCTCCGTCCCATTTCGAAAACGGCGACTCTGGCTTTCCCAGCTAACTTGTATGCTGAAAAAAGGCCGCCCGGGCCGGCTCCTACAATTATGACATCATATCTGTTCATACATTTGAAGGCTCTATCGAGGGTTAGTATTTAAGAGTTTTCTTTTGCTGTCTTTGATGGCGGTAATCTTAAGAAATATGCGAGATGTCTGAAATGACCATGAATGAAATGGCAGAACCTTCAGCTTCACACATCAGCCGCAAAAATCGGATGAGATATGTTGAAATTGACTTTTTCAGGGGTATCGCTCTGATTATGATGCTGATATCCAATTTTGTGACCGATTTACAGTATTTCGCAGGATATGATCAGTATCAGATGTTCTGGAGGATGTTTGCCCTGCTGACTGCATCAATGTTTGTGTTCATTTCAGGGGTCTCTGCATGGATGTCCCACTTTCACGCCTCCATGTCGAAGTTTTTGAAGAGATTTTTCAGGCTTTTTGGACTCGGACTGGCGATAACAGTATTCACAAAAATTTTTCTTGAAGAGGGGACTATCTACTTCGGAGTTCTTCACTTTCTTGCCATTGCAGGCCTTCTTGCCATCCCTTTTCTGAAATTTGGGCCGTACAACCTTTTTCTCGCAATCCCGTTTTTTGCGGGTAAGTTTCTTGTTGAGGGGCTGCACTCGGAGAACCTTCTGCTTCTACCTCTGGGCATAACCCCCGTGCCGTTTTTCACCTTTGACTACTTCCCGGTATTCCCCTGGTTTGGTGTTTTCCTGCTGGGGGTGGGAACAGGCGCGGTTTTTTATCCGGATGGCGTCAGGAGGTTTGACTTCATATTCCCTGAAAATCCCGTTTCCGGGATGGTATCCGCTCTCGGGAGGCACACTCTGGAAATATATCTCATACATCAGCCTGTTTTCGCTTCACTTCTGCTGCTGTATCTCGGAAACCTTCCGGGAGTGAAGATTCTCTAAAATTTTTTATTGCATCTCTCTGAAAGTATGCTGTGAAGTTCAAAATTTCAAGAGATGTCTGGGATTTTTTGAGGTCGGTGGAACAGAAGGATTTCGAGCGATGCGGGCTTCTTTTTGGCAGAGGTGATAGCGTTTTACAGGCGATTGAAATAGAGAATATCAAAAAATCTCCTGTTGAGTTCGAACTCTCTCCTTTGGAGTCTCTGAAGGCATTTGAAGAGGCTGAAGAAAAAAACCTGGAGGTTGTGGGTGTCTGGCACACACACCTGCAAAATGCCGTTCCTTCTGCAAAAGACATCCGGGGTATGAGAAATTTCCCGGGCCTTTGGATAATAATGTCCAGAAAAGAAATTCGGGGCTATGTGCTGGAACAGGAAGTTGTAGAAGTTGAACTTGAAATACTTTAGCTTTCTTCCTCGCTCTTCTTCCTCTCCATCTTCCTGAAGAGGTCTTTGATTATAACGATGTCCCCCACAGCTTTAACGAACCTGTACGGGATAATGACTCCGTTTGCTCTGGTGTTTATCAGCATTCTGTTTACGTCAACAATCGCCAGTCCCTTGACCTGTCGTGCCTCGATATCTATTGAAAGATCTGCCACTCTGCCGACGTACCTCCCCTCATCCGTGTAAACTCGCAGTCCAAGAACTGATGACACTTCACCAATCATTTTCACCCACCAATAATTCCCTTGAACTTTTAATATATTAAACTTTCAGTCATCATTTCCCGAACTCAATTTCGTAGATTTTTCTCAAACCTCTGAGGTTTATCACATGTTCGACATCTCTGCGGTGGATTACCCTGAATGCGTGCTCTATGACTTTTTTGTAAAACTCACAGAACGGACTTTTTTCGAGCATTGTCCCAGTTTCAGCATACACCTCTGCCGGACATGGAGCACCGCAGATGTTTCTGTAGACGCATTCCCGACATTCCTCGATGTTTTCCACGGTTCTGTTTTTCACTTCCTGGAAATGGTTCTTTACATTTTCAAGATCTTCGAGACCTGTTCTGAACTGTTCCATTCCAATAAATTCTCCGCACGGGAAAATTCCGTCAGGAGTTATAGATATGAACCTTCTTCCTCCTCCACATGGGGATATGTCGCACTGGAGCACTCTTGAATACGGAGCAATGATCCCGAGCAGCACGTTTGCAAAATCTCCAATAACGATCCTTTTGCCGTTCTTCGTATGCCATATCGCTCTCTCAACTGCCTCGATAAAGTGTCCGGCAGCCTCAAGAGGGTCTGGCCTCAATGCCCTTCCTCCCTCGCTCGTTCCCCTGACGGGGTTCATCAGAACAAGCCTGACCTTTCCTGCCAGAAAGTCCACCATTTCAGCAAGGTGGGTGTAGTTATGCCGGTTTATCGTTGTAATGATGTTCAGGTTCTCATAGCCGTTGAACGTGTCGAGCAGTTCGACGATTTTTCTGTGGTGCCCCTTCCCCCGCAAAAGGTCGTCAACTTCCTGTCTCGGAGAGTCGAATGAGAGGCCCACATTCACGCCTCTCTCAACGAGAAATTCAACGTCCTGACTTTCAAGCAGAAAGCCGTTGGTCTGCACACCAAACCTGTAGTCAAATTCGTCAATCGCTCTGAAGATCTCATTCTTAACGATTAGAGGCTCGGCACCGTGAAAGATTACATTCCTGACTCCCAGAGTTTCCAGCCTTTCCAGAATATCCTTCAGAGTTCCGTAATCCATTTCCCTGCCCCTGTTTCTTATTTCTGGAGGAATGTAACAGTAGGGACAGTTTGCATTGCACCTCTCTGTGGGGTTTATGTAGGCAGTGTTGAAATTAACCTCAAATCTGTACTTCTTCATCCTTTCTGTGAGTGCCTTACTGTTCTCTTCGTGAAACTTCAGTATCTCTTCGGGCAGGATTTCTTCATAAATCGCCCAGAAATTCGTTTCAGGATCTATTGCAACCTTAAATCCGCTGAACTCTACAATTTCCATAAAATCACCTCAAAAAATTAGAACGGGGAGTCTTCCCCGGGCATGACGTAATGCGTAAGACCTCCACCAACCTCGCACTCGAACATGTAGCTGTACGCCATGACTGGAAATTTGCATGAGGAAATATAAGCTTAATTTTTGTATTACATTAGTAATACAAATTGTGTTGGTTTCGGGATATGCGCAATTTTGTCCGCTCGGATTTCGGTTTCTGATTCAGTAATTTTTAAATATTATAATTCCAATATGCCAGAACTGTGGTGATACTGTGTCTGAAAAAAATTACGGTATTTTGTTGAAATCAGCCTTTGCTGCAGCCATTCTGGCCATAGTTATGGCCTTTGCTGCTGTCAGTGCTGCTGGAGCAGAAGAACCATACGAGTATAGCGTAAATAACGTCAACCCGGAATGGATAATCTCTGCGGACGAGTTCTACAGATGGCATGAAATGAAGGACGCCTGGGGGCCAACCTTTGCAGGAAGCCCTGCATGGCAGAGCTACATGAACTTTCTGGAGGATAAGCTGAAGGAATACGGTGTTGTGGACATAATCAGGAACAACTGGACGTACACGAGATGGTACACGACGGAGTGGCCTGATGACAGCGGGTGGAGCCTCTACGTCGATGGGGTAAAGATCAGGGTGGCCAGCTATTCTGCATATTCCGGTTCAACGGATGAAGATGGAGTTACTGCTCCTCTCGTGTATTATGACCCGGCAAATCCCCCTGAGTCCATTGAGGGCAAGATTGTCGTTTTCTCCGTTGCACCCCACCCCAAACCACCCTACAGCCCGAAGTATCTGGCCCTGTTTACGTTCAATGATTACGAGTACCTTTCCGATCCAGAGACGTTTCCACCAATCCACACTCCCGTCTCAACAAACGTGACCGTTTCGCTGGATGTGTGGTACCAGCTCAATCAGGTTAGGAGTTTTGCCAAGATAATGGCAGAGGGTAAAGCCGCTGGCGGGCTGGTAATTTTCAACATGAGCTATGACCGGGCTGCCGGACTTTACACGTTCCCCGTTCCATCATCTGTGCTCGGTGTTCCAACCCTGTTCCTTGACAGGGAGGCTAGAGAGACTGTAAAGCAGGCGGCTCTTGAAGGAAAGAACGCAACCCTGAGGCTTGTTGCCAAAGAAGAACCCGCAGAGGTGTACCAGCTCATAGGATTCCTTCCGGGCAAGAACTACGGAACTCCTGATGACGAGATAGTACTGCTGATAACTCACACTGATGGACCATCCATTTCACAGGAAAACGGTGCTCTGGGGCTGCTGGGAGTTGTTGGATATTTCTCCCACATACCGCAGGAGGAAAGGCCGAGAACCCTTATGGTTTACCTCGATTCGAGACACTACATGCCGGGCAAGGAAGAGCAGTGGGCAGAATACGACTGGCTGGAAAAACATCCAGAAGTTAAGGAAAAGATCGTTGGCCTCATTGCAATGGAGCATCTGGGGCAGGTGGAGTACCGTGAGGTCGGCAACAAGTTCGAGCCAACAGGGCTTGTTGAGCCATCTTTCCTCTGGACTCAGAACAACCAGAAGCTCATAGACATGGCCATCAAGGCTGTCAAGGATAGCGGGTGGCCGAGGGTGCAGGTTCAGTGCGTTGACAGGCCCGGAGTGCATGGTGAGTCCCAGGGAATATGGTACGGAATGGGCAAGATAGCGAGGAAGTGGAAGGTTCCGGCCTTTGCCACGATGGGCACTCAGGGAGCCTACTGGGCAACTTCAACCGGAATTGAGAAGTTTGACAAGGATCTGTTCTACAGGCAGGTTGCGGCCATGACTCAGTTGACCGGAGAACTCATGCTGGGCAATCTGGAGGAGCTGAAGCCTGTCGAAACTCCAACCCCTGCTCCACCATCACCAACACCCACCCCGACCCCTGAGCACACCTCAACCCCGGAGCCTGTCTCAACGCCTACGGCCACGGAAACACCGAAACAGGAGAAAGAGGAAGAAACACCTGGATTTGAGCTGATACTCTCTACCGTTGGACTTCTGGTTGCAGTATATGCTCTGAGAAGGGGTCGATAATTTTTTCATTTATTTTTTGAACTCAGTATAACCCAACCATCTCAACAGCCCTTTCAAGCATTGAATCTATCCCCTTTCTGCCTTTCATTATCCTCTTATGCCCTGGCAGGATGTACTCTGCATCAAGCTCTCTAAGCTTCTCGAGCGACTTCACGAGTTCGTGCCTGTCACCCCCATACAGGTCAAATCTGCCAGGAATTCCGCCTTCGAAAATCAGATCACCGGTTATCGCCACGTCATACTTCTGAATGTAGAACGTAAGACTTCCAGGGGAGTGGCCAGGAGTTCTGATAACTTCAATCTCAGTATTGCCCACAACAAACGCCTTTCCGAGTTTAAGGTCTGATGAGAAGCCAAACTGGGAAATGACTTTGTCTCTCTCGTCAAATCCCAGCAATGCTCCCTTTTTCATGAACATCTGATTGCTCTCGCAGTGGTCCTTGTGAAGGTGTGTGTTGAGCACGTAATCCACGCTCTCAATCCTGTCGTTTTTCAGCAGACCGAACAGGTTGGTGTAGCTCTTGTACGTGCCGGGGTCGATTATGGCAGTCTCACCATCTGAAATTACGTAGCTGTTGGAGGAGTCGTAGAAAGCGCTTCCCCACGTGTAGGCGTAGATGTTCTCAAACAGCTTCATGGGTCAAACTCCGCTATCAAGGGCAGGTGATCGCTCGGCCTCTCCATCAACCTCGGTCTGATGTCAACGTAGCAGTCCCTGCACTTTTCTGCAAGCTTTGGTGTTGCGAGTATGGCATCAACCCTCCACCCCAAGCCCTTCTCTATCGCGTTCCTCACCCTGTAGTCGTAGAACGTGTAAACCCTCTCCTCCGGGTGGAACTTCCTGAGGAGGTCGACAAAGCCCATGGACAGGATTTCTCTGTAAGCGTTCCTCGCATCGATGTGGAAGCACACGTGGTTCCTGAGCCTCTGGGGGCTGTGGACGTCTATCTCCTCAGGCGCAACGTTCATGTCCCCGCAGACCGCGTGATTGCCGCTGAAGTCCACGATCTCCCTCAAATAGTCTCTCAACCTCCCCAGGAAGTCGAGCTTGTACTGGTACTTCTCGGACTCTATGCTCTGCCCCTGAGGCACGTATACGTTCGTGACCGCGAGGTTATCAAACCTCAGGGTAATCACCCTGTCCCTCTCCTCTCCGTTCATGCCGATGAGAACCTCTTCCGGCTCATGGAGTGTTGCAACTGCCACGCCATTTCTCCCCTTTATGCCGGAGAAGTAGACCTGATATCCCGCCCTGGAAAACTCACTTTCGGGAAAATTTCTGTCGTCCACCTTTGTTTCCTGCATGCAAAGAATGTCCGGCCTGTTTTCCTTAAGCCATGGAATTACTATGTGCAGCCTTGCCCTGATTGAATTGACGTTGAACGTAACGATTTTCATCTTTCAGCCATCCTCAGGGCTGTTATCACGCCATGGCACCTGCAGGCCGTTGCCACAAGGGCATTCTCCCTGCTTTCGGCCCACTCCACCATTTCCCTCAGCCTCTCTCCTCTGATCGCGCCAAGCCCGGGCTGGAGGTAGTGACTCTCTATGACGAATCCATCGGGTACTGCGAACCTCACAAGCTCGTACATTGGGGCAGGCTTCTTTATCCCCGTGACAGGGCACACGTCCGGAGCCCTGCACTTCGGAATGCAATCCCTGTCCCTGTTGTAGCTCACAACCACGCTCCCCCTGCCTGCTGAAACGACAACCTTCATCGGTATTCCTGCCAGAGCAAAGTCCACGCCCTCGTACCACACCTCAAAGCCGAGGTGCTCCATGAGGAATGCTCCGGCAACGTGGATGGGGGCGGTGGGGAAGACGTATTCCGGCTGGAGATCGAAAAATATGTCAATGAGCTCCCTCATTCCACCCTTCACAAACGAGCTCTTTCTTGTTCCCTTTCGGTACTCTGGCAGATCAAAATTCACTCTCACAGGACAGTTTTCGTCAACATCAATAACCACAAACTCCCTGCCTTCCGAGATGAGATGTCTTGCAGCTTCAAGCCCGTATTTTCCTCCTCCGAATACGATGTCCACGACTGTGTTTTTGCTGGGGTTTTTAATAACGTTTACCATATTTACCAATATTTAAAAACGCCATTAAGAATGAAAAACTATAAAATATTGCAAACGATATTCCGCAATGATGAAGCCAGCCTTCCTCACACTCATCCTCCTGATTTTTCTTATCCTGCCTGTAACCGCCGTAGATGTTAAAGTAGGCGTTTACAACAACCCTCCTTTGGTATTCTATGAGAATGGTGAGGCTAAGGGTCTGTTCATAGATATTCTTGAATATGTGGCAAAGAAGGAGGGCTGGAAAATAGAGTACGTTCACTCCACCTTTCCCGTACTGCTCGACAAGCTTCAGAAGGGAGAGATTGATCTGATGCCCGATGTTGCCTACTCGCAGGAGAGAGCAGAAACCCTGAGCTTCGGCAATGAAACGGTAATCTCCAACTGGGGCGTGGTTTGTGGCAGGTCCGGGATTGATTCCATTCTCGACCTCGATGGGCTGACAATTGCGGGTGTTAAAGATGACGTATATTTTGAGAATCTGAAGGAACTGACCAGGTCTTTTGGGCTGGAATGCGACTTTGTTGACGTTGTTGGGGATTACGGGGACGTTCTCGAGGCTGTGAAGAACAAAAAGGCTGATGTGGGGGTAGTATCGCGGCTGTTTGGGGAGATGTACTGCAAGAAGTACGGTCTGAAGATGACACCCATCGTCTTCTCACCGGTTGAGCTGAAATTCGCATCACCCAAAGGCAAAGAGCATCTGCTCAGGGCGATAGATTTCCACCTCGCCGAGCTGAAAAACAATAGCGGTTCCATATATTATTCGAGTCTCGATAAATGGGTTGGCGGTTATGAGGAGGAAGAGATACCGAAGTGGGTATACATCGGGTTCTCGATACTCGCAGTCGTTTCGATTTTTGCCCTTTACAAGGAATATTACATAAAAAAGGAGCTGAAGAAGAGGGAGAGGCAGCTCATCAGAGCCTACAGGCTTCTGAAAAGAATTAGCAGAATTAATGAGCTGATGCTCAAGGAAAAAGACCTGGATACGCTTGTTAGAAAATCTGTAGATGTGCTTGGAGACTACCTTAACGTAATGGTGGTGGTTTTTTCAGACGATGGTGTTGTGGCTTACGGAGGTGGGGCGAGAACCATAAAAAGCCGGGAAGACCTTTCAAAGTATCTCTGTATCAAGGGGGCACTGGACTCAATGCAAATGCGCCATTACCCTCCCGAGAGGCATCCAAGAAACTGTCCGCATGTTGATGCGGGTGGCAGATTTCACAGCTACGTGTTCCCCATGATGTATGAAGGCAAAATCAGGGGCGTGATGGCGATACAGAGTAAATCGAGACTTACGGGCAGAGAGGTCAGACTGCTGGAGACCCTTGCCGAGGATATCGCTTTTGCCGTACACAGTATAGAGGTGGAAAGGGAGAAAGATCTCGTTCTGAAACAGCTCGATAAGAACATACGACACATGATGACTCTTGTGGACCGAATAAGAAACCCGCTCACCGCAATCAGAGGTTTTTCTGAAATGTTCTGTCAGAATGTTTTCGAGAAGGTCGATGTGCAGATTGAGAGGATTCTGGATATTGTGAGGAAGGTTGAGGAGAGCTGGGAGGAGTCGGAGAATCTGAAGGAGAGGCTGAAAAAGACCAGGTAAAATTATATATTGAAAGAACAAATTTTCTTTGTGTATGCAAAAGAAATAAGGTATTCAATGTCTGCAAAGCACAGAATCATGCTCGTTGCGGGGACTTCATTTTTCGCAATTTCCGGATTTATGCTTGCATACGCCACATACAGGGCGTCTGGCATGGTGGAGCTTCTTGCATCAGTGCTGATTTTCATAGCATCTCTCCTTACAATGATTTTTGTGGTTTTCAGAGTCGAAAGAGAAAGTGTCAGGGTTGATGACGTTTCAATCCGGCCTATCGCTGAAACACGGGTTAAACCAGGAGAAGTCATCAGAGCAATCATCAGACTTGAGTTTTTCTGGATAATTACCCTGGTTTATCTGGTTCCTGGCTTGCTTTTTTCGTTGATTACGGAAAGATACGTCAACAGCTTGATTTTCCCGGCAGTGTATATGGCTTTGCTTGGGGGAATTGCTGGAAGACTCTCTCAAAAAACTGTTCTGGCTGAGGAAGGTATTGTAATTGATGGAAAGTTGACAAGGTGGGACAGGATCCATGGGTACAGAATTGAGGACCGTTTGGTGGTTTTATATGGGAAATTCAGGGAACCGGTAGCTGTGATTCCAGACATGCCCTATGTCATGGACTTTCTGGCAAAACTGAGATACAATCAAAACGTTTAAATTGTGCTAATCTTTGGCAATATCATGTACTGGAATTCCTTTGTTGAAACGATGCCTAAGAGCGATCTTAAAGAACTTCAGGAACGGAAGCTCAGGTCTCTTGTGAATTACGTTTATGAATACTCTCCGTTTTACAGAAAAACGTTCAAAGAGGCAGGAATACATCCGGCGGATTTTAAAGGTCTTTCAGACCTGCACAGATTGCCCTTCACGAAAAAGCAGGATTTGAGGGACAACTATCCCACCGGTATGTTTGCCGTCCCGCTCTCACATGTTGTGAGGTTCCACGCCTCAAGCGGAACCACGGGAAAACCAACAGTTGTGGGATACACTCAGAATGATCTGAACGTCTGGGTGGAGAGCCTTGCAAGAAGTCTCGTAGCCAGTGGAGTCAGAAGAGAGGACGTTATGCAAATCGCCTACGGTTATGGACTATTCACCGGAGGGCTGGGATTCCACTATGCTGGGGAGAGGATAGGTGCTGCCGTGATTCCAATCTCAGCGGGAAACACTGCAAGGCAGATTGAGCTTATGAAGGACCTGAATACGACAGTGATAGCCTGCACGCCATCGTACATGCTCTATCTTGCTGAGCAGGCTGAAGAGATGGGAGTGGATATTGCGAGCGACACCAAGCTCAGAATGGGCATATTCGGTGCGGAACCCTGGAGTGAGGAGACCAGGAAGAGGATCGAAAACAAAACCGGAATTGAAGCTTATGATGTTTACGGGACTTCTGAGCTCAGTGGGCCGCTGTTCACAGAATGTGAGGAGAAAAACGGAATACACATCTGGGGAGATCACTTTCTGATAGAGGTTATAGATCCAGAGACCGGGGAACAGGTGGGTGAGGGCGAAAAGGGTGAGCTTGTGATAACCACGCTGAGCAAGGAAGCTCTGCCTCTGATAAGGTGGAGGACGGGAGATATAACTGTCCTTGAGGAGGAAAAATGTGCATGTGGAAGAACCCATCCGAGAATAATGAGGATTCTCGGCAGGGCGGACGACATGATAATTGTCAGAGGAGTCAATGTCTTTCCAAGCCAGATAGAGCATGTTCTCATGCAGGTTCCTGAAGTGGGTGAGCATTACATGATAATCCTCGAGAGGGCTGAGAATGGGCTTGATGTGATGACCATACATGTTGAACTGAGCGAGAGGGCAAAAATTGACAGGACTTCTGACATCCTCGAGCTTGAAAAGAAAATCTCCGAAAGGCTGAAAAGCGTTCTGAATGTTTGGGCCAGGGTTGAAGTTGTGAACCCCGGAACACTTCAGAGGTTTGAGGGCAAGGCCAAGAGAGTGATTGACAGAAGAAGAATCTGACATTTCCTCTGAATATTTTCTCCATTTTCTGGAAATCCTGATGGTCTTATGAACGGTGGATGGCTAAGGTAGGCTTATTGCCTTGCAAAATCGCCAAGAAATTTGAACGCAGAAGGGGAGGGGTGCCGACAGTTTCCGCGCTTCCCGCCCCCTCTCGGAAGGCAGTACAACGCGGAACGGGACAGGGCTTAACTTCCGGGTTCGGAATGAGTCCGGGTGTTTCCCCCGTCCCTATGACCGTCGGCAATACATGGTAAGGCTGCGTCGGTTATTTAAGGATTTTGGTCGGAAACTGACACGAAAAATCCTTAGAAAAATGAGAAACTACTCTCCGCGAACTTTAATGACACTCCTGAGAACTTCTTTCCAGTGGGGTTTCGTGTATGTCAGGGCATAAAACCTGAACACCTTCGCAGAGAGCTTCAGCATTATGATCGAGGTGGCGAGCAGCAACAGCATCCCTGCCACAACATCGGCTATGGACGCTGAGCCCGAGAGGTAGAGCGAGGGCATGAGCGCCGGAGCTGTCAGCGGGAAGAGGGCGATTGCCTTGAAGACCTGTGCATCCGGGTTTAACGAAATCATCTGTCCAAGAAACAGTGCAGGGAAGATGCCGACAAAGACTATGGCTGACGTGGCCTGCTGGGCCTCCTTTAAGGTGCTGGAGACTGATGCTATGGCGGAAAGGATTGACGCGTAAAGGAGGTAGCCGAGGATGAAGTACACGATTGACACAAGTATTGCCGAGAGACTGATGAGCTTCATGAAGGCAAGGATTGTGGAGGCGAAACCTGCAAGCGCAAGCCATACCGATGCCTGCATCAGTCCTGTAACGGCACTGCCGATGAACTTCCCGGCAAAGACCTCATCAGGCGAGGCTGAGGACAGCAGTACCTCCATCACTCTGTTTTCCTTTTCCTCGACTATGCCCTGCATCAGGTATCCTGAGGAGGAGAAGATTGCCACGAACAGCAGGAGGGGGAGGAACATTGCTGCCAGAAAGTCCAGCTCTTTCCCGCCCTTGCCAATATCCTCAAAGCTCACTCCCACAGCAAACCTGTAGGCGACATCTCCATAATTCCTTGCAATGGTCTGCTCAAGGACTTCGTCGGCGTTTACAAGTCCACGGCTTTTCCTGAGTATGGTGAAAGTTTCCTCAAAGTTCTCTGGAATCACATAGTAGGCGTCGATCTCCCCGTCCTGAAACGCCCTTTCAGCATCATCCCTGCTGTCAAACTTCACGAAAACGACTCTCATTTTTTTCGAGACGTTCAGGGGCGCTTTTTCTTCTTTACTAACGAGAATTTCGCTTTGATTTAATATTCCGGCTTTATCCACAACGCCAGCTTTGAAGACTTCTGGCAGCGTCAGATTCTCTATGAATAGCAGAGGAATGAAAAAGGACGCCAGAATCAGTAGTGGCAGCCCCACCACTCCGAGTATGAACCCTTTTCTCCTCACGTTTACCCTGATCTCCTGCTTTGCCACGATAATGGCTTTTCTCATCTTCCAACCTCCTTCAGGAAGATCTCTTCCAGCGACGGCCTTCGCCTCCTGTACGACACGATGTCATACCCCAAATCGAGCAGCTCCCTCAGGCTTCTGTCCGTGATCTCCTTCACGACTCTCCCATCCCTGACGTACTCCACCTCGCAAATTTCATCACCGGAAAGCTCGTCTATACTGCCGGAGAGGATTTCCATGCCCTTGTTGATCAGCAGAACTCTGTCACACAGTCTTTCGGCAAGATTGAGGATGTGGGTGGAGATCACCACACACCTGCCCCTCTCCCTCATCTCCCGCACGAGTTCCATGACGAGGTTTATGTTCACTGCATCAAGTCCAGAGAAGGGCTCGTCCAGTATGAGCAAATCCGGATCGTGCTGTATGGCGACTATCAGCTGAACCTTCTGCTGCATTCCTTTTGAGAGCTCATCTACTCTTTTGCCGGCATGTTCTGTAAGCCCAAACCTCTCGAGCCAGTAGTCTGTGTCAGCACTGTTGCCTTTAAGCTCCGAAAAATATCTCAGAACCTCTCTGACCTTCCACTTTCTGTAAAGTCCTCTCTCTTCCGGCAGATATCCAATCGAATCTCTGACCTCTTCGGGACTTTTTCCTGAGAACGTGACCTCTCCCGAATCTGGCTTCAGAATTCCGGCCACAATTCTCAGGGTTGTTGTTTTTCCAGCTCCGTTCGGTCCAAGGATGCCGAAAATTTCTCCTCTGTTTGCTGTGAAGGATATCTTCCCCAGGCGAAAATCTCCGAGGGCTTTCTGCACTTCCCTTACCTCAAGCATTCTGGGCATGGAATGACCGTGAGATAATAAATTTTTCTGTTCTGTTTTATTTTTCACATGTATGCATTTACTAAACTGAAATGATTGGGTTTCATGCAGGTGTGTCAGGTCTGCAGAATTGCGGATCGCCCGTGCTGCACAGCTATTTTGGAGGGGGCTGAACCCTCTTTCTTTCATTATGTCCCCGCGGGGGTTCATAACTCACACCGCAAATTTATTAAAACTAAGCCCCTACCTTCATTGCAGGCCACGGTAGCTCAGCAGGTAGAGCGCGTGCTTGGTAAGCACGAGGTCGCGGGTTCAAATCCCGCCCGTGGCTCTATTACTTTATGTTCAAATCCCAAACTTTTAGTAGGAAAAGATTAGATCTTTTGAAACCGATATAATACTCAACTGGAGGTCTTTCAATCTTGTTGATTCTGAACGTGCTGGAGAAGCTCAGGTTGGTGGACATCGTATTCGACGAGAAGTGAGGAGATACGAAGTACATCCACAAGAGGTATGACTCGGATGTGGTGCTCGAAGCGCTGAGGGAGTTTTAAAACCACAACATGTACAACGAGAGTTCATGAGATCATAGTAAATTTTAAAATTGTATAAGTACTAATATTCAATTATGGGTAAAAGACGTAAAAGAAAAGACCCAGACCCTTTTTCAGAAGTTAACAACTTTTACCATCAACTGGAAAAAGAGATGCGCGATTTTCGGAAAAGTATAGAGCGAGACAGAAAAGCCCTTAAGAGAGACGTCGAAAGATCGCAAATTGCATCATTTGGGCGTAAAAAGACTCAGAAAAAGAGAACACAAAGCAAATCACGATCCCAAAAAACGAAAGTAGGAAAGATTTCAAGAACTAAAAGATTAGATAAATCAGCGCAATCAAACAGTCTCTATTTTGATGAGTTGGATACGGGTCTGGATAACATCGACTTAAGCGAGTTCTCACCTCTCCAGAAGTTGGTCTTCCTAATAATACTCGTAGTTGGTTTTACTTACGTATTCTGGGACACTCCTGTAGTCCAGAATGCCATTAGAACACTTGTAACAGCAAGTTTGGTTGGGGTATCGGTTGCACTCGTTGGGGGTATAATATATTTCGCCTACTCTAAAAAAAAGGAGAAACTTAATGAAAGAGACGTACGGGTCACACT
This sequence comes from Geoglobus acetivorans, assembly GCF_039641995.1. Taxonomy (NCBI): domain Archaea; kingdom Methanobacteriati; phylum Methanobacteriota; class Archaeoglobi; order Archaeoglobales; family Archaeoglobaceae; genus Geoglobus; species Geoglobus acetivorans. The sequence continues at coordinate 262,342 of NZ_CP087714.1, forward strand.
TGAAGAATCTGAAATAATGGATTACTACAATCAAGTTATAGAGGAAATAAAGGAATTTAGACCGGTTAAATATTATCAAAATGAACGCAGTTATCAGAATGAACTCTATCAATGGCTTAAGGCCAAATTCCAAGACGTAAAGATAGAAGAACAAAGAGGATCTTCGAGGCCAGACATAGTTGTAGGTGATATCGCAATAGAGGTTAAAGGACCAACAGGATTTAAAGAACTCCAATCCATAGCGGATAAGTTACTTAGGTATTCCCGGCACTTCAATCACGTTATAGTCGTTCTATTTGACGTAACTGTAAACCCTACGAGATACGATGAATGGGTTAATGGGTTAAGAGAGAGATTCCCCGAAGTAACTGTCATAAGGAAAGATAGATTCGTTTAGGAAAGATGGCTAAAAGGTTACCAAAAAATTCAAAACCATAGCGCCTTCAATTCTCCCTTAAGATACTTCACTTTCGCTGTTATGCGCTGGATCATCTTCGGATCCATAGAGTTAAGCGTGCGCTTAAAAGCCACGTAGCTCTGCGGATTGGCCCTGTCGTAGCCCAGCCGTTTCAGCAATTTCATGTTCTCTCTGCACCACCTCTCCGCCTGCCTCAGGCTTCGCCCGCTCCGGATCCGAGGTACGTGAGGTCACCATAATACGTACTTCGTGCGGCCTTCTGCTGTGGCTTTCAGCACTTCCATGGAGAATACCCGCAAAAACCCACGCTTACTGCGACATACGTTACCAAGAAGTTTATTAGAATCCAGTAGACAATTACCTTCTTTTTATCAGCATGCAGATATGCATAGCAGGATGCATATCCCATAAGAGCGCTTCCCGGGATGCTTGCAGCTGAGAAAAGAAGGTTGCTTACAGTTTTACCCGGTATCCCCAAAACCGTAACTTTAACCATGTCACTCATCACTCTGTAATCACCCGTGATCTTCCAGAGCAGGATGCTCTCGATTCTGAACATAAGTATTGCCAGTCCGAGACCCGCCAGATTCAAAAGCCACAAGACGAACAGGATTGCCAGCACTCTAACTTTTCCAGCCAACCTCGTTTTGCTAATGTAGGGATAAGCCATCAGGGCAAGTCCATTGGTTATCAACGAGTAAAAAAGAGGGGAATACTGGCTTCCAAACGCCCACGGAAGGAGAAAGTCGGCCAGCATGACTAAATGTACGTATTGCAATTCCCTTTTTCTACATCAAGATCGCACCAGTTAAGCCAAGTGTCCGTGTTAGTTTCTATCCTTGCCGTATGTGCACTTCGCTGATAACCAGCATCAATATTTCCGGTGGCCTTATCCCAGAAAATGTCCGCCCAATTCGCACACTCCGACCACCATATTCCTCCATCAGAAATGGTATTAGAAGCCCCTATCACACATTGAACTCCTTTGTTATTCAGGTATGTAGCAAAATTGTTCCCTGCATAACAGGCGCTTACCACAAACACCCTTGTCTGTAGATTACCTGAAGCCTCCCAGTAACAATATTGGTTGTCACCACCAATCCCTATACAATCGTTGTTTCCATGTCCAGAGAAGTAGACCCCCTCGAAATATTCCAAGATAAAATTTACTGTACTTTCACTGCCCACCACATCATAATCCGAAACATAAGGGTCCCAAGCGAGTTCACCATATGGGCGTTGTTTCTCCATTGATTCTTTTGCAGCCATAATGTCATCTTTCGTGATGTCGTCATCGTCTCTGAATACTGCACCTTGGTTATTGTCAGTCGCCATTATTCCAGGGTCTTTTTCGACTGACATTTTGCCCAATTCGTTAAAATCTACTGTCGTTTTATATAGCTCCTTAAGAGCCTCTATCTCTTTTTTACTCAATTCCTTTCCAGTAACGGCATTGATAATTGTACTATTGGGCTTAGATGTGACCCAGAATGTTCCTTTCAGTGGAATGAGTATAAGTTTAGCGTCGACTGCACCAGTCATTTTTATAACTTCATCCCTAGATATTTTTACTTCAGGCTTGAATGTTATCTCCCTCACAGGCATTTTCCTGTAAGCTGCAATCTTGCCTGTCATTTTGTTCACAGAAACGTAGCAGTTTTCTCCGAAAACACTAATCCCATTAACCCGTCTTTCAAATAGAATGTCAAAATCGTATGGATTTTCAGTAGCTCTAACTAGTGTGTATGCAGGACCACATAGCTGAGTTGCCAGTTTAACAGCCTCTTCCTTTGTAATTGCTGGTTTGCCACTAAGATTCTCTTCTATAGCTGTGAAATTGACTAAAAGAATTGTATCTCCAGTTTTTAAGTCTATTAGAGAATAACCATCCTCAGATACAATAGCTTTCACCTCTCTACCTGCGTAAAACTCGCTGATTTCTCCGTTCTTTGCTGGACTTTTTTCGTTACCATTTATTGGTGCTGCTAATGCACTTCCAATTATGGCAAAAAGCAACACCAACACCACAGCCTTTTTCACCAAGTACCCCCTCCATTTCTTTTTAATTCGTCAATTCATTAATTCACCAAAAAAATAACGAATTTGTTAGATGAATTTCTAACATTTTCGTAAAGCTCAAATACGAAGTAAAAAAGTGTTCGCTATTTTGAATTGGCGATTGCAGTTTTTTAGCCTCGCTGTTCACTTTTAAGGCAAACAAGTCTAACGTTTTTGAGATAACAAGATTGTTGACAAAAATAATCCAAGTGCAGAAATATACGAAAATGAGAGTTCGCCATGCAACAACAAAGAAGACATTCCAGACTCGACAAAATTGTATCCAAAATATGCTATTGACACAATTATTCCAACTTTTAAACCTCTTAAAAGCATGTAGACGAGCACGATCCCAACCAAACCACTTATTAATAGGTGTACAGCTGCTGGCAAGCCACCCAGTTTAAAACCAATGAAGTACGATTCTGGATTTGTAAAAGCTATTATTATTCGGCCTGCCGACCACACCATCAAGATAAAAACCACCAGATAGGTTAAAGGTTTGTAAACGCTCATTTCTACACCAAACATAAAGTTTAAAATATAAAATTTAACCCCAGCCAGTATACAACCAAACCTTATCCATGCCTAGGTTTTTGTCCAAGGTGTCCATAGCATGATTCCAGACGTTGCTAACATACACCTTAGTGCTGCTGGTGTAGTTGCGCGTTATATCACCGTGTTGTCCCCACCACTCCGCATAGGTTTTGTTGTTATCCCATATGTCATTGAAATTTATTACGCCATCTTGTACGGTAAAGCTCTCTACGTCTTCGGTCCTGCCATACCATATCAGCCTCCAAGCATCGTAAGTTGCATCCAATGTCGGGTCTGGGTGGTCTTCATCATAGAAATGCAACGTGTATTTCACGTAATTCGACGAATACTCCACGGAAACTTTGTAAAGGCTGTTATTTCCATTGACATTGTAACTATTACCGGCATCATCTGTGCCGCTTCCCCCATTAACATCGGGAGAAACCTGTATCCAGTAGTATATCGGATATGGAATATCGCTGCTTAGTGGTGCGTAAAAAACCATATAAGTATACGTAGAATCTTTGTAAGTATCGATGGGAATCAGTCTTACCTCTTGCTTATAGGCATTTTGGATGCCATTATGTTCGTGGAGAATTTTGCTTAAGTGTTCCCTGACTATTAGGAACTTAAGTTCCTCTTTATCTATTTTTGTTAAACTTTTTCCAACAACGTTTTCCAACTCATCAACAATTAGATCTAAATTCTCTCCATATCTTTTCACTATGTATCCTGCAAAACTATCGATGTCTTGGGAGAATAGGATATCGTTTTCGTTTATATATTTACGAGCTTCTGCATCTATGGGTTTGAATAGTGTTTGTATCTTTGAATGTTTACTATCGTTGTACTTTTTAATACCCTCTGCAGAAACCGCTCCTACGGCTAACACTACCAGCAAGCATATTCCTAGTACGATTGCTTTCTTCATCCTTCACCCCCCTCCATTTTTAAACTGGTCACTATATTGTACCTTATATTGTACCTAATTCTAAAGTATAACCATATAAAAACATCAGAAATGTTAGGTGAGTATCTAACATTTTCGTAAAATTTATAAAAAGGTAAAAAAGCCCGTTTAAGTGAACTCAGAACCAGAAATTCCCGTAGATGATCTCAAAATTTTTGCCGACAAGACCAGAGTGACAATTCTGAAAATGCTCAATGAGAGGAAGCACACGGTGTCAGAGCTCTCAAGGGCGTTGAATCTATCCAAACCAACGATACTGTACCACATGAAAATTCTCGAAAATGCCGGATATGTGAAGAGAATTGAAGATGGCAGAAAATGGATTTACTACGAAGTAACAGACTCCGGCAGGTCTGTCCTGAAATGGAGAAAGCTGAGGATCATCCTGCCTGTGATCAGCATTGCTGCTTCTGCAATACTAACATTTACCGCCGTTTTGCTGAGAACGATGAAAAGAAAGAGTATACCAGAATATCCGGCTATGGGAGCACAATATGACTGGCTGCTCCTGATTTCGGTCACAGCACTCATCATATCCCTGATAGCTTTCGTCTACACCAAAAGAGGAAGAAGATAACATATCCCTCACATCCCCTCAAATCGACAGGAGCTGTGAAATCTTTAAGTTTCCATGTTCAGACCAAATTCCGTAATGTCCAAAAAACCAGCAGTTTACACCCTCGGCCACTCCAGCAGGAGCTTTGACGAATTCCTCAGAATCCTGAAAAGGTTCGAAATAGCCGCTCTCGCCGACGTCAGGAGATTTCCGGGCTCAAAGTTTGACCACTTCAAAAAAGTGCATCTCGAAAAAGCACTGCCAGAGAACGGGATTGAGTATGTGTGGTTCGAAGAGCTTGGAGGCTACAGAAGAAAAGTCCTCGAAAACTCTCCGAACACAGCCATAGAAAGCGAGGGTTTCAGAAACTACGCCGATTACATGCTAACCGAAGAGTTCAGGCATGCTGCCGAGATGCTTGCAGAAATGGCAAAGGAAAGAAGAGTTGCAGTTATGTGCGCCGAGAAGCTCTACTGGAGGTGCCACAGGATGCTTCTCTCCGACTACCTTCATGCTGTTCTCGGTTTTGAGGTTCTGCACATAATAGATGCGAGCAGTGTGCGAAGGCACAGGCTGAGCAAGCATGCGAGGGTGACCGAGGAAGGGCTGGTTTACGACGTAATGTAAAAATGCGATAATAGGGCATTCAATTTACTTTCGAAAATAATGGTCTCCATTGCCCACAACAATTTATGCAGTGCATAGCTGGATTTCAATGCCCATCTCCTGGGGAAGTGCCCCCTGTGACTTCAACCTTTGTTGGACTGGCTTAACCCACAGTTGTACGATTTTTGCAACCATCAGGCACAGAAGTTTAAAACCTTCACTGAAAAATAGGTAAGGGGTCATCTATGGATCCGAGAGCGGAAGCCGGGAGACTTGGTTATAGGATAGTTTATGTGCCACATGAGGTTATTAAAGACTACAACGCCTGTTATCGCGTGATTTACGATGGTCAGCTCATTCATCCTCCTGCTGCAGATAAGCTTGGAATACCACTAAACGAGATCTGGATATCTGAGCGCTTTAGAGAGTACGAGAGGTATATCCTCTTTCATGAGCTTCAGGAGATAAAGCACCGTGCAGAAGGACTGAGTGTTGAAGAGGCTCACAAAAAAGCCCTGGAGGATGAAATAAAGGTTTTTAGTGGAGACCCAATATGGGAACGGCTTAAGAGGGAGATAAATATAGTGAGCGAAGAGGATTTGAGGAGCCTCCCAGGAATTGGAAGAATACTGGCATGGCGTATAATGGTAAGCAGGCCGTATGAGAGTATAGAGGAGCTTTTGGAAGTCCCGGGGGTTGGAAAAAAGAGGTTTAACGCTTTAAAACGGGAACTCTTTTGCATGGGTGATACAATCAATAAAGAAGTGTAGCTAAGACCAGTAAGAATTAGAGGCAACGTGAGAATTAGTTTTTTCTGTATCCATTTCGAGCCATATTTTTGCCTTTTCCAACATTTTCCGCTACCTCTCTCAGGAATGATAAATAAAAATGGCCGTAAAGCGGGATAGCCTCACTCAAAATCTTTTTGAAAAACGGATCGCTCCTGTGAACAAGTTCGAGCGCCCTTTTCATTGACAGGGCATGAAACTCGACATTACTCTTTCGCATTGTGTTCAGCTTCTCAGCAACCACATCGCTATCCGTCACAACAAGCACATCAATATCCGAGAACCTTCCAGCGTCCCCTCTTGCCTGTGACCCAAAAATTGCAACAAGCTTTGGTTTTGCAACTGCAACAACCTCGCCAACCAAGGTTTTGAAATCCATCATATAGTTCATCACCTCCAGATTATAAAAACCAACCACACGAAGGGGCTGTCAAGAATAACACTAAAAAATAAAAACAAAAAATAAACCACATGCACCCCGCAATAACCCAACTGATAGAAGAGATCAAAGCTAAAAAACTTTTCCGGAGGAACAGAAAGAAAGTGGAACTAAAAATCCTCTCAGCTTTGCTTTACTTCTACGGACTCTCTTTAAGGAAAGCAAGCAAATTCATCTCTTTGTTTGAGAAAATAAGCCACGAATCAATAAGAATCTACTACCACAGAATTAAAAGAATTCTGAAACCACCTGAAAAGAAGAAGAGGAGATTGATTGCAATAGACGAAACCAAAATGAAGTTAGAAAACAAACAGATCTTCGTCTGGAGCGCAATTGACGTGGATACGAAAGAGTATTTGTTCATCTGGGCTTCTGAGGGGAGAAGTTCCTTCCATGCCTACGTTTTTCTCAAAGAGGTACTTGGATTCTATGAAAATAGACCGGAAATTGTCGTTGATAGGAGATTCAGGTATAAATTGGCTCTGCAAAGACTGGGGTTGAAGTATAAGCATGAGACCTTCGGAGAAAGGAATGCAGTTGAAGGGTTCTTTTCTCTGCTTAAAGGAAGAACAAAGAGGTTCTTTAATAGGTTTCCGTTCAGGAGTTCGTTTGATTCTGTGCAGAGCTGGTTGGAGGGTTTTGTGGGGTTGTATAATCTGGGGGTGTTAATTTGACAGTCCCCCACACGAAAGGGTGGAAAAAATTTTTAGAATCAAAACCCATCTTTAACCATGTCTCTCGAAAGCGAGTTCGAGTCAAGATTCAAGTGCCCAAAATGCGGAAATGAGAAGGCAGAGGCTAAAAAGCTTGCCATGACCGGGACGGGGCTTAGCAAGATTCTGGACATTCAGATGAATAAGTACCTCGCAGTTTCGTGCCTCTACTGCGGTTACACTGAGTTTTACAGGCTGGATATTGTTGAGGGGAAGAAGGGAGTCATTGGGGACGTGCTGGACGTGATTTTTGGCTGAGTTATTTCAAAAGTTCTTCTTTGAGCTTCCTGTACTCCTCAGCACTTATCTCTCCCCTTGCAAACCTCTCGTCAAGAATTCTGAGCGCTCTGCTTTCCTCTCCAGAGCTTGAACCGCTTGAACCGCCCCTGTTCTGGCTGAGAGCATTTATCACCAGATAAATTACTGCTATGATCACCACCAGCCAGATTATCTGCCAGATGAATCCAAGGCCATAGCCATAGCCCATGCCGTCGAACCCGTAGCCACCCATCATTCCACCGTAACCCATCATTTTACATCACCTCTGAACATAACTATGTCTTAAGGGGCAATATGTGTTGGGGGTGAAAACGAAGATGATTTGAGATAGGAGACGTTTCATAAATGTTTATCGAATGAGGGGATGGTTCAGGATTTCAAGCAGCCACCCATACTTCCGGTTCAGGCGTGAAGGAGAGTAATGTTTAATTTTCCACACCGTTCAATATCTTTCATGAGGCCCGGTCATCTTGCGGCAGTCATTGTTGGCATGTTCATGATACTGTCTTCTTTTGTGATTTCGGGGTCTCAGGCATATCAGAACGAATGCACGATGATGCATCCTTCTGTTTATTCTTCATTCTATTCTTATTTGCCGTCAATTCTGTCTGTTGCTGGAATAACACTGGTTGTTACTCCTTTCGTCATCTGTTTTAAAGACAAATCGAAGAAAAGGGCGGGAATCACGTCTGAAACTCATGTGTCTCGCAAATACAGGAAAACTCCAGAAACACTCGCAGTTGCGGAAAAACTCCTCGAGGAGGACGAAAAGAAGGTACTGAAAATCATTGCGGAAAATGAGGGCGTCACACAGGACAGCCTGCACTTCAGAACAGGCTTCTCCACATCAAAGGTATCCATGATTGTTAAAAAGCTCGAGGAAAAGGATTTGATCTACCGTGAGAGGTTTGGAAAGACCTACAGGCTCTATCTGAGCGACTGGGTGAGGGACTGAGTGTTGGAATAAAGAATACACTAAATCAGATCAAGGTCCTTCAGAACTGCCTTGAGCCTCTCTGTTTTTTCGCTGCTCAGTTCCACAAGGGGAAGTCTTGGTTTTCCTCCCGCAAGGCCCATAAGCTCGAGAGCTTTTTTGACCGGGATTGGATTGGTGTCTATGAACAGGGCATCAAAAAGCGGCATCAGTCTGTAGTGGACCTCTCTTGCTTTTTCAATGTTGCCTGAAACAAATGCCTGGTACATCTCGTTCATTAAATGAGGTGCAACATTGGCTGTGACACTGATTACGCCTTTTCCACCCATTAGCATAATTGGCAGGGTGAGAAAGTCATCTCCAGAGAGGACTGTAAAATCGTCAGGACAAAGCTTTATTATCTGGGCTATTTGCTTCAGGTTCCCGCTGGCCTCCTTTATTCCTGCGATGCTGTCGATTTCTGAGAGTTTTCTGGCAGTCTCCGGCAGAATATTGGTCCCGGTTCTGCTCGGGACATTGTAGACGATCATGGGAATGCCGATCTCTTCCGCAATAGCCCTGTAATGTTCCACAAGCCCGTCCTGATTTGGCTTGTTGTAGTAGGGTGTTACGAACATTGCCGCATCGGCTCCAGCTTTTTCAACCTCCTTTGCGAGATAAACAGCCTCTCTCGTGGAATTGGACCCTGCTCCTGCGATAACCGGTTTTTTCGAAACCTCGCAGACGTATCTCACAACTTCTATGTGTTCTTCATAGCTCAGAGTAGCAGCTTCTCCTGTGGTGCCAGTAGGCACAAACGCTGAAACATGTTTTTCGAGGTAATCCAGATTCCTCGCAATACCTTCAAAATCGACCTCGAAGTTCTCCTTAAATGGTGTTACGAGGGCAGGGATTACACCCTCAAACATTCTTCCAGCCCTTGTTTATTTTTCTTGTAATGTATCCGGCTATTCTATTCCTTACAGTTTTGCTCCTTACGTTGGTAAACTCCTGAACGAGCTTCTTGTTTTCATCAAAGCTGTTTGTGAATGCATCCGGGTATTTCTTGAGCAATTCCATTGCGATGTTCTTGATATATGCTGGCTTTACCGTTCCCACCAGTATCACCTCCTGGAGGAAAAAGTGAGCCATGAATTATTTAATTTTTTTGTCCAACAGTCCGAGGAAGTATTTTTCTAAGATATTTTTTATATTTTTCACTTGAAATTTGTTCGTGTGCAAGATGCACATTGGGGCTGTGCCGGGGTGGAAAAATCATGGCTCCAGCAGATAATTGGAATGTTTTTTTGCAATCATCCCTGTTTTGAACAGAATTGTTCCGCTCCCGCAGAAGGGGTCGAGCAGTGATTCTCTTCCCTCCATTCTGAAATGTGTATGAGGGATGCGGCTATAACCGGGTTGAGCGGTGCTGGATGATGGTATGTCCTGTAACTCCTTTTGTGGAGTCCTCTGTCCCTGTCATGTCCATACCGACCATATAGTCTGTGCCTGTCAGATCACACTGCACAATAACATTCGGTTCGTTCAGGTTTACCCTGAGCTTTGTGCATCTCTTCTCTTTGTAGCTGTCGATTACGGCTTTTCCCGCTGCCCTTCCAATATCTATGGATGTAAAGTCGTGATCTCCGGCCCGTGTGGCTCTAACGGCAGAACTCCAGTCTGGCCGGATGAATGAGAAGTCCACACCCCTGACAATTCTGTATATGTCTTCTAAATTTTCAGCTTCATCTCTTTCGAGAAGAAGGACTATCCATTCAGCTGTTCTCAGCATGCAGTGCATTAGGGGTATTTTTTCGCAGTCTGATCTGAAGAACACCCTCCCCTTTCCTGTCCTTTTTTTTCGAAAACTTTTCCAAGCTTTTTATTTTCCAGTTCGCAGGATGAAACAAATTCGAGTCCCGGGGGACAGGTGAGGTAGAACTCTTTCTGCACATCCCTACTGGTTCATGATGCAGTAAGTTTTTGACGCTTTACTTACTGATGAATTGAAGGCAGATTTTATATTATGCACAGACCTGCGTTAAATTGTGCAGCTTGAGAGAATTATTGCACTCATTGAGGAAAGGCCATTAACTGCCAGAGAAATCTGTCACGCCTTGGAAATAGACATTTCCAGAGAAAAAGAGGTTTATGAAGCATTGAAGAAGGCATCGAAAGTTCTGAAGAGGAAGGGAAAAATGCTGCTCATGTCTCCGCCAGTGTGCAAAAAGTGCGGCTTTGAGTTTGAAAAAATGAATCCTGGAAGATGCCCGAAATGCAGGAGCGAGTGGATAGAGCCTGCGAGGTTTTTTGTGGAGGTCCTGTAGGGAATTCAAAAATAATTAAAGGTCAGTTTTAGCTTCTCAGCCTTTCTATGATTTCCTTGGCGACATCCATCCTTATCTTTCCGGCTTTTAGCATCTCTTCAACGACCTGATCCACTTCGTCCTTGCTGGCTCCGGCCATAATTGCGATGTTTCTCGCATGCAGCTCCATGTGTCCCCTCTGTATTCCTTCTGTGGCCAAAGCTCTCAGAGCTGCAAAGTTCTGTGCAAGTCCAACAGCAGCCATGACCCTCGCAAGCTCTTCTGCAGTATTTATCCCGAGAATTTTGAGGCTCAGCTGAGCTAAGGGGTTTACCTTGGTCGCACCGCCGATTGTTCCCACCGCAATTGGCAGCTCGATTGTTCCCACGAGATCTCCGTCCTTATTTACTTCGTATGTCGTCAGGGGTTTGTAGCCTCTAAGAGCAGCATAGCTGTGTGCTCCTGCTTCAACCGCCCTGAAATCGTTTCCAGTTGCTATAACCACTGCAGAAATTCCGTTCATTATCCCCTTGTTGTGGGTGGCACATCTGAAAGGATCCGCTTCCGCAAAAGCGTAGGCATTCATTATGCCCTCAACGACGTCCTCTCCTCCTATTGCGTCCTTTTTGAAAACCGCTCTTGCTCTTGCAAGTCTGTAAACTGCAAGGTTTGATATTATTCTAAGATATACCCTCCCTCCAGTTATGTCCTCAATGAGGGGAGCAACAGCCTCTGCCATCGTATTTACTGCATTTGCGCCCATTGCATCCTTAACGTCCACAATCAGATGGACAACCAGCATCTTTCCCTTAATGCTTTCGATTATTCTCGCTTCTATGTCCTTGCACCCACCGCCCAGGTTAACCAGAATGGGGTCCTGTTCATTTGCAAGCTTTATGATCTCCTCTCTGTTTCTCAAAACCTCGAATTTTGCAGAATACGGATCTTTGAGACCTACAACCTGAATCTGGCCGATCATTAAGTTCCCTGAATAGTCTGTTGTGAATCCCCCTCCCTCTCTCGCCATTTTTGCTGCGTTGCTTGCGGCGGCAACAACGCTCGCCTCCTCGATGGCCATGGGGATGAGGTAGTCCTTTCCATCAATTAGGAAGTTCGTTGCTATCCCGAAAGGAAGTTCGAAAGTACCTATGACGTTTTCGATCATTCTATCAGCTATCTCCAAGGGAAGACCCTTTTCGAGGAGCATCTTCTTCTCTTCTTCAGTCAATTCTGCAAATTCGGAAATCTTTTCTATTCTTTCATGAACACTCATCTTATAGAATCCCGGAATTCTTGACGATGGCATAAGCTGAAAATTGCAATAAAATTATTATAATTTTCCCTGCTGTTATTTTTATGAATTTCAGGGATGCGATCCAGAATGCCGGTTACAGAGTCTTTGAAGAGGAAATCGGTCATGAGGATGTTGTGAGGTTTATTGGAGAGCGGGGACTTGAAAAAACTCCTGCCATCATCAACGTTGAGGGAAAAAAGGTTGCCACGAACTTTCTCGCAACAAGAGAGCTTTTATGCGGCTATATGGATATCTGCGTTTCTGATCTCGCAAAATATCTTGCGAATCTGAAAATGGGTGGCAGGATTGTTGAAAGGGATGTTGATTATGTGGAACTTGACAGTCTGGAAGATCTGCCTGTTCCGAAGTATTTTGAGAATGATGCTGGGAAGTATATCACCGCTGGCATTATCGTTACAGGAAATGGTAACGATTATGGAAGTTACAATGCGAGCTTCCACAGAATGCTCATTCTTGACAAAAAGAGGATGGCTGTCAGACTCGTACCTCCAAGACACACCTTTTTGAGATGGAAATCTGCCGTTGATAGCGGCGATGATCTTGAAATTGCCATTTCCATCTCACCACACCCCCTATTCATGTTTGCAGCAGCAACGAGGGTTGATGAGGGCATGGAATACCACTATGCCTCTTCACTGATGAAAACACTTGAGGTGAGCAACGTTGATGGCATACACGTTCCTGAATCCGAAATAGTTATCAGGGGGAGGATAACCGGGGAGATGGTTGATGAAGGGCCTTTTATAGATATAACTGGCACATACGATCGGGTAAGGAAGGCTCCGGTAATTGAAGTGGATGCTATCTACGCAAAGGAGGACTTCATGTTTTACTCGATAACTCCAGCGGGCTACGAGCATCAGGTCCTGATGGGCATACCCTACGAACCCGAAATTTACAAAGCCGTGGCGAGGGTTTGCAGGGTGAGGAATGTAATTATGACTGCTGGAGGCAGGCATTACCTCCATGCAATAGTCCAGATTGAGAAGATAACTGACGGAGATGGAAAGAATGCGATACTCGCTGCCTTTTCAGCCCACCCGAGCCTGAAGCATGTGGTTGTGGTGGATGATGACATTGACATTTACAGTATGGAGGATGTTGAGTATGCAATTGCAACGAGATTTCAGGCGGACAGAGACCTGGTGGTGATAACGAATGCGAGAGGAAGCAGCCTTGACCCCTCTGCTAAGGACAACATCACCTCAAAACTTGGGATGGATGCGACTTTCAAGGGAGATAAAGAAAAATACAAAAAAATCTACTGAAATTGATATTTAACCACTATTTTCAGCTATTATGTTTGAAATCTCCTCGAGAGCATAGACGAGCCTGTATGACGGTCTTGATATCATGTCAGAGTTTATTATGTATACTTTTCCTTCCTTCACGGCTCTGAGATCTTTAAGTTCGCTTGTAACCCACTTGTATATGATGTTTTCACCGTTTGCATTCATGCCATCGCCACTGTTCACGATGATTATGTCCGGGTCTCTGGAGTACAGGTCCTCAATGCTCACAACCTTCCAGCCCTCAATGTCTCCAAAAGCGTTCTGTCCTCCTGCAGTGGTTATCAGTTCGTTTACAAATGTGCCGTTACCGCTGACGTAAATAGGATCATGCCACAGGATGTGGGCAACCTTTGGTTTCGATTCCATTTTTTCGGCTTTAGCTTTCACGGTTTCAATTTTGTCTTCCATCATTTTTATGAGCTTGGTTGCGTTTTCTTCCTCTCCGGTGACTTTACCGAGCATTTCAATATCCTTCATTATTCCTTTGAGGTCTTTTGGATTTAGCGCTATTACTGTCAGGTTATATTCCTTGAGAGTCTGTATCGTCTCTTCCCCATTTCCAAACGATGCAACGACCAGATCCGGTTTCAGGCTGAGTACCTTCTCGATGTCTATTGTGGAGTATCCCCCAACCTTGGGTTTTTCTTTTGCCTTTTCAGGATAGTTACAGTATTCCGTAACCCCCACTATTTTATCCCCAAGGCCAAGAGCGAACAGGATCTCTGTGTTTGATGGCGCTAAAGAAATGATTCTCTCCGGTTTTTTATCTACTGTTATGTTGAACCCAAAGTCGTCGGTAACGGTAACAGGAAATTTTTCGGTTTTGATGTTTTCACCGGTTTTGCTCTGCATCTCCGGGCTTTTGGTATCTGCGCAGCCTGATACGAGGATCAGTGCAGCCAGTGTCAGGAATATGAAAATTTTTTTCCACTCCATTCCATACCACCTCTAAATTTTTTTTGATGTTTGGTAAAGAAAATTGTATTTAACTTTAACGAATTGTTCTCCTGTCACCATCTGCCCAAACTCTCTGAAACTCCTCTTTTTACGCAGTACCAGATTTTGCTCCCGAGGTCACTTGCAGGGCCAGCGTACTCGTAATATCTGCCACCAGTCCTTGCAACCACAACAGCATCTGTGTTTGTCCCTGTAAAGCTGTAGCCCATCTCCAGAAGGGTATGACTCTTTGCCTCGGTTGCGGTTATTATGGCGTTCACCATCGCACCATCTGATGGTCCTGCATCAATTATCAGGATAATGTTTATAGTCCCGATGACTTCGTTGGGGTTTTTGACCCCTGCAGTTACGAATGCCGTAACCTCGTCCTTTTTCACGATTGCCAGTTTGTCCATTGGAACTGATGTAAGCAATCCAAAGTAATTTTTCAGTCCGAGCCTTTCTGCAACGGTTTCGAGATAATGGATTGGATCAGAATCGCAGAAATCATCCGAAACCGTGTGGTTGAATATGCTGCCAACTTCTTTCCAGCCACCCTTCAGACCCGAGCTTATGGCGTCAAATTTGCCTTCTACGATAAGGGTGTCGTCATCAATTCTGTACCTCATCTGACAACCTCCGGAATTACAAGAATTCTCTGGTTGTGCCTGATAACCTCTGCTCGAATCCCGAAGACCTCCTCAATCCTGTCGGGCCGGATAACCTCTTCCGGAGTACCGGCATAGATGATCTTACCATTCCTGATCATGAGAATTCTGTCGCTGAACATTGCGGCGAGATTTATGTCGTGCAGAGAGATGAGGGTGCTTTTGCCGGCTTTCACCATTTTTTTCACAATTTCCAGAATTTCAAGCTGGCTTTTGACATCAAGATGTGCGGTGGGCTCATCGAGAAGCATGAAATCTGTGTTCTGACAGAAGATCCTCGCAAGCATGACCTTCTGCTTCTCACCACCACTAAGCTCTGAGAATCTCCTATGTGCAAAATTTTCCATTCCGACGAGTTCGAGGGCCTTCATTGCGAGTGCGTAATCGTCTTTGCCTGGATTTATTCTTATGTATGGGGTTCTCCCAAGCAGAACAACATCGAGAACTTTCAGATTGGCTTCAGACTGCTCCTGGGGCAGATACCCTATGAGCTTTGCAACCTCCTCAAAACCGGCACCATTCAGCTCTTTTCCATTCAGATATACTGCGCCTCCGGTTGGCTTAAGAATGCCGTAGATTGTTCTGAGTATTGTTGATTTACCACTGCCGTTTGGTCCAAGCAGACTTACGAATTCTCCTCTGTGTATCTCCAAACTCACCTCTTTGAGTATTTCAGTACTGTTTAGCCTGACAGTGATGTTACTGACCCTTAGTTTCATACCTCTTCCTCCTCAGGAGATAAATGAAAAATGGGGCGCCGAGAAGTGATGTAATCACCCCTACTGGAAGTTCCCCAGGAACAGCAATTCTGGCAACCGTGTCCACTGCCGGCATGAATGTGAATGCAAAGAGAATCGATGTCGGAACAATCACCCTGTTGTCCTCTCCGAATAGCAACCTCATTGTGTGCGGAATTATCAGGCCTACGAAGCCTATGACCCCGCTTACCGATACTGCAATTGCCGTCAGAAAAGCGGTGGCAGCGATAATTTCTCTCTTGAGCCGTTCGATGTTTATTCCCACGCTCAGCGCATGCTCCTCTCCAAGCAAAAGGGCGTTCAGCCTCCACGAATTGTACAGGATTATAGCAACACCTATCAGGGACCCCACAAATGCGATTTTCACCTTAAACCAGTTTGCATTCCAGAATCCACCCATTATCCAGAAGAGAACCTGATGCAGACTCTGTCCCGAGATGTATATGAGAAGTGATGTAACTCCCGAAAGGAATGTGGCCATCGCCACACCTGCGAGCAGGAGAGAATATGTGGAATCCTTTCCCAGGTTATATACAACAAATACTGTAATTATGGCAGATATGAAAGCTGCGGCCATTATGTTTATAGAAGAACCATGTCCGGTCAGAATTGCAATTGCAGCCCCAACACTCGCTCCGCTTGAAACTCCTATGATGTATGGATCCGCTAAGGGGTTTCTGAAGAGGGATTGCATGGCACATCCTGACGAAGATAATGCCACTCCAACGAGTATTGAGAGAAGGGTGCGCCTCAACCTGAAATCGAGTATGTTTGCTACATATTCTTTCTCGACACCTGAAATTACGCCCAGTATCTCATTCAGACCGATCTTTGATGAGCCTGTGCTGATGCCGACTAAAAACGAAATAACTCCGGCAAGGATCAGGATGGCGAATTTTGTGTGCGGCCTCGGCATCGTATCACAGTCAAGGGATTTTTACAGAATCTAAAGTCCATTTGATTTATAAACATGGCGAAAAATTGGAAAAATCAGAAAAGAGCATTTACCTTTTTATCGCTGGCAGGGACCTCAGCCAGCCAATATCTGGTATGTACAGTCTTCTCAGGTCTTTCATTCCAAGCCTGAGCATTGCAAGTCTGCCAATTCCGAGGCCCCAGGCAAGGACTTTCCCCTTTATTCCAAGCGGTTCGGTAACTTCCTTTCTGAATATCCCTGCTCCTCCAAGCTCGACCCATCCCAAACCATCAACGTAGACTTCCGGTTCCACGCTCGGCTCGGTGTACGGGAAATAACCCGGTCTGAATCTCACATCCTCAAAACCCATCTTGTGGAAAAACTCTCTCAGCAGGCCAAGCAGGTCAGTAAATCCAACGTCTCTGTCGAGAACAACGCCCTCAAGCTGGTCGAATTCAGGAAGGTGAGTAGCGTCTATCGTCTCTCTCCTGTAAACTCTGTCTATGCAGAACGCTTTAACTGGTGGTTCGGGGTTCAGGGCAAGGTAGTGGATTGTTATGGCAGTTGTGTGGGTTCTCAGCACGAGCTGTTTTGCCTTCTCAGGACTCCACTTTCCACCCCATCCCCTGGAGCCAGTCACCCATCCATCCTCATGCGTTAGCTTAACTCTTTCGACAGCATCTCCTTCAAGCTCGACGTACCCATCCAGATAGAACGTGTCCTGCATCTCTCTGGCGGGGTGATCCTGCGGCTGGAAGAGGGCATCGAAGTTCCAGAATGCTGGCTGGATGTAATGGCCCTTTATCTCCGTGAAGCCCATTTCCAGAAAGATCTTTCTGCATTCTCTTATTATTCTCTCGTATGGGTGAATTTTGGCAGTGAACACTTCTTTCGAGGGAATTCTTATGTCGTATTCCAAGAATTCTTTACCTTTCCATGCTCCTGAGATGAGGATTTCAGGAGTGACGTCCGAAATTTTTTCCTTCAACTCGATATCGGGTTTTCTGATTATTTTGAAGGATACTTCCTTGAACTGCTCCTCCCTTAAAAGCTTCCTTTTCTTCAGCTCTCTCAGGATTTTCTCATCCAGCTTGGCGGTCCTGTCACTGTAAATTTTTTCAAGTGCAGCTTTCTCGTAAAACTGAGGCTCTGAAATGAGTTCAACAACACCGCTTTCGATTTTTATTGCGCCCTTTTTCTTGAGGTTTCCGAGAGCAATACCAACCAGTCTTTTTCCAAACTTTTCTTCAAGCTCCTTTATTGATTTCTTACTCTCCCTCAGTTCTGAAATGAGTTTTTCTTCTGGCAGTCCCTCGGTCAGGTATTTTATCCCTTCTTCAGTCAGTTCATATTCTTTCCAGAGTTTTTCCTCAATTTCGACGAATCCTTTTTCTGCGAGCAGGTAAATGGCCTTTATTACAGCGTCTTTCTTCATTCCGGCAATCTCAGCGGCATCTTCAATGGTGTATTCTCTATTTTTTTCGAGTGATTTGAGGAGTTTGATCTCAAATGGGGAGAGCATGGAAAAAAGCGATGGGTCTTGGTTAAATAGTTTTTCAAATGGTTGCCGCATGTTTTGAGTTGGGAAATTGGGAATCCATTCAGAAGAAAAGGTTCAGGATCCAGAATATAAGATCAGAGATGCTCGTGATTTTTGGGGACTCTGGTTCTTTTTCTTCTGTTGGTGTGGGCTGTGGTGCAGCTGAAATCACCTCTTTGGCAGCCGGGAAATAGTCTTTTATGTTCTCTGAGTGGCAGTAAGTGCATACATCATTCAGTATTTTGGAATGGACGCTGTGGGGATTGGAGCCATGACATTCATTGCACAGCTTGGCACTCGGCACCGAAAACGGAGCTTCTGAACCATGACACTTGCTGCACTGAATTTTTTTATGGGGTTCATGGACCTTCAGTCCGAGATTTTTTGAATTGTATGTACTGCCAACGTGGCATTTTATGCATATATTCACTGTATGCAGTTTTTCTACCTGCTGTGGATCTCTCATATCCAGCTTGGGGTTGTGGCATGGCGTGCATTTGCTGAATTCATCAAGCTGGGTTAGCGGAAGGGTGTTGATGTGACAGGGCATACATATCTTCGCTTTATGCCAGTTTGCCATCAGTCCATTGTATTTGCTCAGAAGATCCTCGGCATGAGCAGATGCAGGCAGAGCTGCCAGGAAAATTACTGCAATCAGCATCAGTTTTATGGATAACCCTGTAAACTTTCTCCTCACAGACACCCGTATTCGAATAAATTATATATATCTTTTTTCCAAACTCACAGCGTGATGGGGAGAATCATCTCGTTTTCCATAATTCTGATACTTGTCAGTATTTTGTTCTTCCAGCCCGTGTCTGCTCTCAGTGATTTTCATATAAAGCTCGTTGATCACGTTGATGGTTATGGCAAATACATAGAACGAACATACCCATTTGAACCAGGAGACTACCTGAGAATCTATGCTCAGGTAGAGGGAGTCAACCACTACAGAGCTTATGCGGTGGATTTCGTCTATGTTGTTTATGATCCCGAGGGGTATCCGGTTTCGGGAACGGTGATAAGCAAAAGCGGGACAGACTACACTGACAGAGTGTATGCCGTTTATGAGCTGAAAATTCCGGAGGGCTGGGTTACAGGAAAATACAAGGTTGTGGTGTATGCTTTCGACGTTCTGAATACAACAATGGTGAAGAACGAATATGATAACTTTTTGAATGAACTCATCTCGAAGGGTGAGGCAAGTATTGATCTTTCGAAAGTTAGCAGGGAGGATGTTGATTACGTCAAAAAAGAACTTTACTTCACTCTTGTAGACAACTATGATCCCCGGGTTTATCTTTTTGATTCCGGTTTAAAGGCAAAAATTCTTCCGGAAGGTATGAACAACTCACTTGAGTTCACAGTGCTCAACCCGAATGATGAGAAAATTGAATTTTATGTGAGGTTGCTTATTGATGGCACTCCTTTTTCTAAGCAGAAGGTCTCACTTGGCCCCGGTAGTGCAGAGAGAGTGGAGTTCACGATCCCGCAGCTTGAAATAGGAGATCACACTCTCGAAGTTGTTCCCGACTGGGACAATACTGCTGAGCTGAAGACTCTTCCAGTTTTCATTCCTCCCTATCTTTTTGATCGCCCCGTTATGGTTGCGAAGGATGGGAAAGGGTTGATTGTTCTATCGTCAAATAATTATGTTCTTGGGAGTGGAGGGGTAAGCGGTCTTGATGGCAAGGAACCATCATTTGACATGGGCGCTGCTTACGTCATGAACAGGGACAACGCTGCGAAGATGCTCAGCAACATCCTTGCATACATATGGCACAATTGGGAAAACAATGGCAAAAACGAGATGAGGATCGGTCTTTATTACAGGAGCGACAGCAGGGCTGAGAACGTGCTCCCATTGCTGCTGGATTACATCAAGAAACTGAACGGGGCACCGGTTGTGTATGTTGGTGTACTTGAGGATTACGAGCTCGACAAAGCCGATATTGTCTTTTATGTTTCCGACAGGCCAGATCTGGCTCCTCTCGCAGGTTATGTTGAGAATGGGGGGAATGTTGTTCTGGATATAACGGATTATTACTGGGATGGAGGCGAGATTGTACGGGATTACGGATTCAGCGGGGACGAGTTTCTTTTCGGCAGTTTTTACGATCTGACGAGTGTGAACAAAACGGTATCCATAAAGCTGAAAACTGAACTGAAATTGCCCCCCGAACTGAAGTACAGCAATCTGAGTGTCAGCGACTTTCTCGTGGCTGTGGGTGAGAATGTAACAATCTCATTCGACGTGAAGAACGAAGGTGGAGCCGGAAAAGCGCCGGTCCAGGTTTACGTCAATAACGAGCCCGTTTACGATGAAATCCTCGATTTCTACCCTGCGGAACAGAAACACATTGTTATCGGTTACACGCCCCAATCAGAGGGGTCGTACAGGGTTACGCTGGACAGAAGTGATCTGTCCAAGGTATTCTTTGCAAAGAACCTGACTGCCCAGCAGAATGCAACCGCAACACCACCTCCTGAAAAGGAAAAGCCCGAAAGGGAAAACGCAGGGTTGCTGGTAGCTATGGCCGGATTGCTGGCAGTTCTGATAATATTCAGGATCTATCTGAGAAGATGACAGCCTCAGATTATGAAATATTGGTCAGCAGGATGGTAGAAAAGGGCGTGACTGATCCTGAGAGGATTGCGGGGAAGCTGGATCTTCCGGAGAGCATTGTGAGGGCAGCCCTTGAAAGAGCTGAAGAAACTTCCGAAAATATTGGAAAATCCGGGAACAAAATAGAATTTAATAAAGAGACGTTTAAACTGGCAATTGATGTGGTCTTGCTTTATCTTGTGGTGCAGATCATTTTTGTGCTGGCAGGGTGGTTCCTGTGATTGAAATCCAGCTCCTCATACTACTTTCGGGGTTTGTTATTATTCTCTTTTACAACTATTCTGATGAATTCAGAACAAAACTCTCTGTAAGGCGGGTTTCAAGACGTGTGCATGAAATCGAGAAGAGAAAAATGGACGCCAGAAAAAGACGTCTTGTTGTTGCTGCTGAACTCGTGGTGTTCTTTGTGCTGATTTATTTCGGTCTGACAATGAAGGTTTTCTGGGCGGCGGTGATTTCAAACAGCATGTCTCCAACGTTTGAGAGGGGTGACATGGTTCTATTTCAGAGCATCTCCGTCCATCCCGAGCCAGGAGACATTGTAATGTTCGACAGGCCTGATGTCATGCTTCCGGTCACCCACAGGGTTTTGAAGGTTGAAGGAGACCTTGTTTACACTGGTGGTGATGCATCCGGACCGGACTCTTCACCCGTGCCTCTCAGCAAGATCAAAGCTGAGGCAGTCATGATTTTCGGCAAACCCGTCGTCGTTAAGGGTGTGGGAAATTACTTCATCCTCGATGCCAAGGAGATGAGGGACATTACTCCATTCGGACAGGAATACTACTTCTACAAGAAGCTTATTGATCTGTTCCGGACATACGCCATTGCCATAATTGTCATGGGGGTTGCAGGCTATCTGTATCTCACCTACAGGGATCTAATAGATTAATCTTTTTTTCTAAAAGTAATTTTGAGAATCTCTGAGAGTTTCTTCTTCTCGCCACCGACAAGTCCCTTTGCGAGGTTGTAGTAGTAATATGCATAAACGCCAGAAATCAGAAACATGATTGCCTGTGTTGCTGCCGTGCCAATGAAAACTCTGAGGAGTAGATATGATGATGGTGCAATCAGCACTGGGGCGGCGAACATGATTAGAGCCTCACCTTTGTTGAATATCTCGAACTCGTGGGTTATGAACAGCCACCAGTATATGAACAGCAGGATTGTCACGAGATGGAGGTAGGGTAATGTGTACTGGGTCATGAATATGAACGTTCCAAGGTAAAAGAGCATGGCAATCAAAGCCCTGAAGTAGAAGTTTACCTTGTATTCTGGGGTCAATTTCTGCTCTGTTGCGAGTCTTTCCACCACGGAAATCTTATTTTCAACGTCCTCAACCTTTTTTCTCAGCGCATTTATCTCGACAATGCCTATTGCGACCTCATCGATGATTGGCTTCAATCTGCTGTAAACGACTTCGTCAAAAGCCCTCTCGGCAGCAACCTCGTACCCCGTAAGCCTTTTTCTCAGGTTCAGAGAACCGCCTATTATGATGGCGGAGAGAAACAGGAGTGCCAGATCGACAGCTATGTTGAGTGTTGGTTTAAATGAGGTGTAATCTGCGTAGAGTGAGTAAAGTGAAACCGCAAAAACCGTTGCACCCACCAGAACTGCACCAGCAGTGGACACATTGTCAATGGTTCTCATTGTATCTTCTTTTTCTCACCGAATAATTAATTTTTCGATACGTTCTACATCAGATGCGAAAACGATATAAACATTGGTGTCTCAATATCTATTGTATGAAATTGGAGGTGGATGAATGAATGGGAAAATCCTGCTCGGGATGATCGTGCTTATTGCGGTTGGCGTTCTCCTTCTGCCCTCAACGGTCTCGCTTTTCGCTGGGCAGCACTATTGGTACAACTTGGAAAATGACACGAATGATGTACCCTGCCAGAAATGTCACGCGGATGTTTATGAGGAGCTGAAAAACAGCGAATATCATTGGAAGAATTGGGGACAGCAAAACGCTGTGGATGAGCAGGATTGTATGGAGTGCCACCAGGTTGCGCCAAAGAATGTGAGGGGCATAACATTCGCAAACGGTAGTGCAAATGTTGGGTCTGGTTGGCAGGCCGGTAAGGAAGCACACGCTGCGGCAACCGTTAGCTGTATGTGGTGCCATGGGACCGACTCGTCTGGAGCTCCGCTCTATCCGAACGCCCCTATTGCGGGTGGATTTAACCTGACGAACTATACTGGCGATACAGGAATTTATGCGGCGCACAAAGACTGGGTAAACTCAGCTAAGGCTGACACCTCAGCAAATGGAACAAATCTGCTGCTCGAATCGAACGAAGCATGTATTGGTTGCCACACTCACGTTGCGGTCAGGATTAACTGGACTCACGCTTCAAGTCTTGAATTCAACGCCACCAATACAGGAAGTGGATGGACGACAGAAAACTACCGTGCAAATGGAACTGCTGTGAGAATCGTGTGGGGCAATGCTGAGGGTACTGGTGGTTTTGTCAATAATGGAACCACGACCATACCTTGGGGTAACGGTCAGTGGTAAAGAGGTAACAGGATTCCCAAAAATTTTCTAATTTTTTCTATTTGTTGGTACAGCAGTGTTGTATGGTTTTTGCGCTAAAATATTTTTGTATTATAGATTTGAAATTGTTTTTATTCAATGGCAAGTTTTTAATACTTCCCTGACAAATAAATAAGGGGGACAATGCAATGATAAAACTCCTATTGGCTGCAATGACAATAGTCACAGTTGGTACTATCATTCTACCCTCAACTGTCTCACTCTTCGCTGGACAGCATGACTGGTACACTATAGACACCGAGGGCAATGACGTTCCGTGTGAAAAATGCCATGCAGATGTCTATGAAGAGCTGAAAAACAACCCGTACCATGAAAACTTCACTTGTGCAATGTGCCACAGGGCCATAGCCACAGGTTACGCAAGCGGGAATGTTAATGGCGAAACTTCAACTGGATCCGAGTGGGGAGCTCATGCAGCCTCCACCATTGGCTGTCTCGCATGTCATGGTGGGCTTAAGGACACCACTGTGGATTCGCATGCCCACGTTGAAATATCGGGTGAACTGAATAAAATGGGTGGAAGTTGTTCAAACACCTGTCATGTAGATATTTCGGGCCCTCCCAAGGCAGGAGGGTTTGGTCTAACTGGAGAATCCTGGGACACTGGGACATATGCTGCCCACCGTCAGTTTGTACTGGATGCTAAGAACGATAGCTTGATGGACTCCGCAAATGAGGCCTGCATAGCCTGCCACACTCACGTTGCGGTCAGGATTAACTGGACTCACGCTTCAAGTCTCGAACTGAACGTAACCCTGATTATGGGCAAGTGGACAACCGAGAACTACAATGCAAATGGCAGTGTGAATACAACAGTCTGGGGCAATGCTGAAGGTACTGGCGGTATAGCTTATAATGGAACTACCACAACAACATGGGGTACGGGAGGCTGGCCATAACTCTTATCTCCTTTTTTTGAATGTTTTTCGTACACTCTATTATTATGAGAAACCTAATCATTATGATTATGAAAATTCTTTCGTTCATGAAAGAGGAAATTTTATATTCCTGTTGTCGATAGAAAGCATTGATGAAGCTGAGAGTATCGGGGATAATACTCTTTGCACTCGTTTTCTGGGTTGCAATAGCAGCAACCACTTCGGCGCAAGAGTACGAAGGCAGCATTGCAAAAGTGGTTATACTGAAAAACGGAGTTCCAGAGCTGAGTTTTTCAAAAGGAGATACTGTGGAGTTCAGGGTTTACAGCTACACCAGCCACCTCAGACATCTGAAGATAAAGCTTTACGATTTCCAGGGGGACAAGTTCAGGGAGCTGCGGTTCTCGAAAAAAAATGATTACTATGTTGCTTACTGGACAGCGGACAGGGAGGGCTGGATTTACTATGAAATAACATCCAAAAAAGGGATTAAAAAGGTCTGGGGCTTTGTTATTGTCGGCAGCAAAGATACCGGAAGTATCAGACTCTACAAGGACGGGGTGGAAAGCGAGAGCTTTACGAAGGGAGATTACATTTACGTCAAAATTAAAACAACGAAAAAAGACAGGGTCAAAAAAGTCCTTATTAGCAACTGGGCGGGGAATGTCAGGAGCTTGGATGGTGACGCAGTGGATGTCATATCCTCTACGGACAGCGAGCTTTATTTCAGATTTTATCTGGGCAGCTATCTCACCGACCACCTCTACCCTGACAGATGGGCTTCGCTCAGAGTTGAAACTGAAAACGGGATCAAGGCAGGCACACATTTCTTCTTTGGGGAAACTGCTTCAACTCCGATCCGCACACCTGCGCCATCGCCCACACCGACACCAACTCCGGCACCCTCACCAACACCAAGCCCCACTCCAGTTCCCACACCCACTCCAAGTCCGGCTCCCGTGCCCAGCCAGGCACAGGTGCTGAAACTCTCTCTTGACAGGCTGTCGGTTCTTGACGATCCAAACAGCGGTAGGGCAGCATCAGGCTTCAGCACTCCCCCGAAGGTCTGGAACAGCGACTGGTGGTATGGGAGGGCAACGACAGTAACGGCTTACGCTCTTGTGATGAACGGAACTCCTGTTGCCAGTGTTCCGGTAACCTTCAAACTGATTTCTCCTGATGGCACCATTGTGGCTCAGAAGACCGCAAATACGGATTCTGCTGGTCTGGCGAAGGTGAGCTTCGATCTGAACAACGTTAACTTCTATGGCTTCTGGAAAGTCGTTGCAGAATACGGCGCTCTCAGAGCTGAGGAAAAGTTTGTTTACAACTGGTGGGGATGTGCGTGGTGTCACGGGAATGAAAAACTAACACAGCATGGCACCTACACGCCAAAATCTCCGTTTGTGATGGGCTACGACTTCCACAGCAACCCCAAGAAAGGCAAGCATGTTATGGTCATACAGAACGGGCAGTGTCTTTACTGTCACCAGAGCTACGATGCAGTTCCTCACAACAGGCTGGATTACACCGCATATCCTGCCGGTATTCACAACAACAAGGTTGAGTGTGAGAGCTGCCACGAAAGCTCTACAGTGAGATATGCGAGACCGAATGTTCCGGGCTGCTACGACACCTGCCATCCCGTTAAGAACTTCAATCTGAGCTCTATCCTGACGACCACGGGCTATGCAGTTGGTGGCACATATCGCTCAGTTTATTCCTATGATGTCAACACCGGAGAGCCTGCGAAAGCTCACACCGCTCAGAAGACCGTTCCATGTCTCAGCTGTCATAACGCTGCCCACAACAATACCAAGCCGTATCCAAGCCAGCCAAACAGCTATACTGAAAATGAACAGTGCCAGAGCTGTCATGGATACAAGCATGGCAAGAGTGTAACGAACTGTACTGGATGTCACGGTCAGGATGCGCATCTCGTCAAAGCACCGAAGGCCGGAAACTGCATCGAATGTCACAACACCGGCGGTTTTGCACCGAACGTGGATGTGACTGCATTCAATTCAAGCATACATTCGGGGCTGAACGCAAATTCGGCGATATCCAAAGGTTATCCTGCAGTGGTCGGGGCATGCTGGGCGTGTCACTACAACGGCAGCGAACCGCCATCACATGATACGACAGCATTCAGAAATCCGAAACAGTGCGAGGACTGCCATCTGGGTGGGTCGTTTAATGCTCCTGTAGTGTCAAATCACTTCGCCAACGGGTCAAGCATAAAGGTGAGCGCAGCATGTGTGGACTGCCATGGCAAGGATGAAATGCTTTCAACGTTCAACGGCCCTTCCGGAACGAATCTGTCTACGGTCAGCCACTATGGTAAGAAGAGAGTGGATCTTCTGATACTCTCTCAGTATGATACCTTTGATGTGGACTGCTCGTACTGTCATCAGAACACAACCACGGTATTTGCAGACGTGATGCGGAATGCATTCAGCTCCAGTGTGCCAGATCATTCAGATTCGCCGAATTCACCTGACTGTGTCGGCCTCTGCCACGGTTACGGCAGAATGCACGACTCTACGTTGATCAAGAAGTCTCTGACGACCTCACAGATGTGTCTTGACTGTCACTCTTCAGGAGGGAAGATGAAACACAACGGAACTGTGGACTGCTTTGTCTGCCACATGGATCCGTCAGACAGTCTTGGCAAGGCGCAGATACATGGTATCAAATATCTCCAGAAAAACGGAAGTTTTGTCAAATACCAGCCAACCAATGCGGTGGACTGCTACACCTGTCACGCAACTGCTAACGTGTCTCAGGTTCTCTCCTCATACTCCTTAACTGCTCCACATGTTGCATGGACAGAACATTCAACGGGCCAGAAGTGGGGAAATTACTGGCTTAACAGCAATCAGGCGTGCGAGTACTGTCATGGGGACACCAAACACAACACGACAGCACTTGGCAAAATTTCGGCAATAGCTGACACCTCAGCGCTTAACAGTCAGGTCTGTGCAGCCTGCCATGCATCTGACTCTCCAAACTACGCAGGAAATAACTGGACGCCTGCACCGCCGAGCATCGCTGGAACACCGTTAAGCACGGATTGGGTCAGCCATGATTTCCTCGGCGGAGATTACAGAGCCTCAAACTGTGCAGCCTGCCACAATCCAGATGCCGCAAATGTTACGCAGCTTGCACACGACGTCAAGGCTGCTGCTGGTGGGTGTGTGCAGTGCCATACCAACCAGAGCGTGGCTTACGTTGACGTGAATGCCCTTGGAAGGCACGCAGGTGTTGATGGCGACGCAAATCTGACAGACAAGGACTGCACGACCTGTCACTTCAACATAAGCGGTAAGTTCTCTCCGGATTACAAACCCATTGCGGGAGTCAATGTTTACAGCTGTGAAGACTGCCATGTGAATGGAACTCCCGTTACTGTGCCGGCAGATGTCCAGATATCGTCCTTTAAGCATGGTCTAAATGACTGCAAGTCATGTCATCTTGTCAGCTATGGATACCACTACAAGTCCCCGCTCGGAGATGTGGCAGCACTTCCAAGCTTCAACCAGGATTACAGGACGAATGAAGTTACAAGAAGAAATCTGTGCAATGATTGTCATTACAGCATGAATGCCGATGATGCTCCATTCCATGCTCCAGGGATATCCCAGGGGATGGCGTTGAGATACAGTTCTTGTGGAGGAGGAACTTCGTGTCATGGGGGTGTGAGGGAAAGTACAGACCCACACTACGTAAAATATGCCCCACCAATACTCGCGCAATCCATTAACATAGATATGCCTGCAACCATCTCCGGAACTGCCGTGATAAATATCACGGTTAAAGCCTACAGTACACAATTCCAGAGTGGTTACTATGAAATCGTCAATGAGGCTGGCAAGGTGATCTTCAAGGATGGCCTCTTACCCAACGACGGAGAGTGGGGTCAGAGTTTCCTGGACTGGAGATATTCCTCTGAATATTTCACGATTCCAATTGACACAACAAACTGGGTTCCAGGAAATTACACGCTGAAAGTGTACATCATGCGTGATGCTCCAAAGGTGGATCCAACGAAGCCCTACTATATGAATGGCTACATCATTTCGGCAAGCAAGCAATTTACAGTCCAATAAAAAATTGAAATTATTTTTAATAAATTATTTTTAATCTTAATTATTTATTTTTAGCCTTTCTGAATATTAGGCCTGCAACAATCCCTGCTGATAATACCCACACTCCACCAACGAAAGGCGTTTTTTCTGCGGTTATTTTGGGAACATACGAGACTCTGAAAACCTCTTCCGGAATTTCGCTTTTATTCACAATCGCAACCCACACGCTTCTGTTATCTTTGAATATTGCTGACTGATAGGCAACAATTACTCTATTGTCCTCGACGAGGATACTCTTCTGGTCGCACTTAAAGTTGAACGGCTCTTCAAGCTGAGATATGTACTCCACGTTTCTCGTAAGCCTTAAGGGTTTTGTCCAGTTTATGCCATCCCTGCTGCTGATAAGATAGACTTCCTCATTGCCTTCTATGGTCGAGGTGTAGGCTATCCAGATTCTCTCATCATCAGCCTTTGCATCGTTGTACAGGGAGAAGTTCAGGGGAGGGCTGAATGTAATTCTCGCGTGATTGCTGAGTTTGTATGGTGAGTTTCCATATGCTATGTAAATGTCGTGGTTGTTGAGGAGCGTGAGGTTGTTCTCGTCTCCTGTAAACTTTGCGTAATTAAGCCACCATCTGCCTTTAAACTCAAAGAGTTTTCCAAAGAGATACATTCCATCCGGAGGAATTACCACGATTGGCTCGCTCCATTTTACGAAATCTCTGCTCTCTCTGATGTATATTCCGTTACTTCCGTTTTTTTCTGCTATGCTATATGTCAGCCAGAACTTCCCGTTTTTGTCCTGGTACAGATGAGGATACCACTCTATTCTGTCTGTTTTTGCAATCGGGTAGGGTTTTATCCAGTTCAGACCATCCTGGCTGTATGTTGCATAGATGTCGTAGTCGAACCCGTACTTGATTGACTCCGGGTCGAGAGTTTTGTGCTTCACATAAACGAGTCTGAAAATTCCATCCCTGTCTATTAACAGCCACGGATGGTAATCCCCTGTTTTTGTGTCCGGGATTTTTACGGGTGCTGACCATTCCATTAAGTCCTCTGAGTTTGTGACGTATATTCCGTCTTCTCCCTGGAACGCCATCCAGTACGTCCCGTTTAGTTCGCTTATAACTGGATAGCTTCCATTAAACAGATATACTGAGACGAGTGCCAGAGCAAGGAGTTTGGACATGGTGTGCTTTTTTGTGGTTTGTAGCTAATTTATTTTTTGTCCACCAATTTGCCATTATAATTATTTTCATCATAAGCAAGTCTTAAATACTGTTATAATCAGAACTTTTACCGGGGATAATCATGTTTGCTGATCTCCTCAAAAATTCCGGAGTTTCAAAATATTTTCTGCTGATTGCGTTAGCGGCTTTCATCCTCCTTGCAGTCTCAGGACCGGTTTTTGCACAGCCCACAAAGATCGTTGTTACCACGGACCGTTATGCTGTCTGGAATCCGTATTACAATGATGTGGGCACATCAGATTCTACATTCACGGCTTACGCACTGCTCCTCGATGAAAAGGGCTTGCCTGTTGCAAATGAGGAAATCACGTTTATAATCTACACGGCAAGTGATGCGAAAATAACCCTCACGGCAACAACTAACTCGAACGGTATAGCATACGTTTCGTATGATGTTAGGAATAAAATCAGCTCTTCTTCAGATTCTGATGCTGGTCAGTGGACTATTGTAGCATATCCAACCAGCTATCCGAACATTAAAGGTTCGACACAGACCTGGTTCACTTCGAAAACTGGTTGTAAATCTAACTGTCACGAGAGTGGTGCTACTGATAGAGGCGGGAACCCAAAGTCTCCATATAATGACAACTGGGGTAAAAGCAAAACAAAAGCTGAAGAGGCACACACTGTTAGTGGTATGATGGGTGGTCATGATGGCAGGTACTGTACTGATTGTCATTCTGGATATGACAATGAAAAGGGCGTTTATGGCTTGTCGGGTCAAAATAGGCCGATAGGATCTCATACAGCAAAATACTGCGACAATTGCCACAGATTCGGATCTGAAACAGTTGATGGGATGCTGGACGTATACAGTGCCAGAAATGCTGGAGGAATTCCAGACATGCCGTCCTGCTACGACTGTCACCCTCAGAAGAACTCCAAGGTTTCGCCTGTTCAGACTACCGGGTCTGTAGGCAGTTATACTGGTGTTTCGGTTTATTCGTGGGACAGGTCAAATGGCCCTCTTGTTGCTCATACAGCAAGCGGCAACGGGGTTGATGATGGTGTGCCGTGCATATTCTGTCATGGCCCGATGCACAACATCACCGCTCCATACCCTGCTGGACTTGGAAACAGCTATACTGAAGATGAGCAGTGTCTGACGTGCCATACGAATCAGGGCAAGCATTCAGCGAACAATCCTATTTACTGCACCGCCTGCCACAGCCAGGATGCACACAGCATAGGCGTTCTGGATAAGAACGCCGGAACTCAACCGACCTACACGGCTCTTGGCTCCACAAATGCCATCACGAAGAACGACTGTGAATCATGCCACTCGCCCGGAAAAATTTCTGATTTCTTTTCCACCCTGAAAAGTTATGACTCCCAGGCGTACACTATGGATTACAACACTTTAACCGACTCATTTGGAAAGGCAATTTCAAAACATGCTGGAAAGGTTGAATGCACTGCTTGTCATGATGATTCAGACTTTCACAGCATAACCTTTCTCTCTTCATCCGGGGTTTACTCGACATCCAAATCCGGCCTGGCGGATTGCTATGACTGCCATTCTGATTCTCCTGCAAGGAACACTCTTGTCGGGAGAGGATACAATCCTCCGTATTTCTCATTCCAGCACGGGAATGCCGGCTACGATGGCAAAAACTGGGACAATTACTGGAATTCGGACAGAGAAGCATGTTACTACTGTCATGAGAGGTCTCCCCACGGGGATGTCAGGGGCAATGTAACTGGCCTGGACGTTAAAGCAGACCTCTCAGGAAAGGCATGTGCCGCCTGCCATGTTAAGAGTTATTCTGGCTATATGGGCAATACGATGAACCCTGAGCCGCCTGCCATAGATGTGAACAACACTGGCAAAGCCAGGAATCTGGCAGGAAAGGAGTGGTACAATCACACGAAGTACCTGGACGATTACAGTGATGCGACTTGCTTTGGCTGCCATGCTCCCTCTCCGGACTTTCCAAGAGATTTTTACGCATTCGTTCACGGTGTTGACGAGGGGCTGAAACCCGGTCCCGACTGTGCCTCATGCCACGATTTAAACGAAAGGCCACCAAAGAGGGTGGACATTTCTGCATTTTCGAATTCGGTACATGCAAGTCTTAACAGCAACGCCGGAAACACAGCACCTGTAAATCCTCTGAGCAAGGCGTGCTGGGCGTGCCATGGGGATGGTAATGAGCCAATGGACCATCCTGACAGTTACAAGAACCCGAAGAGCTGTGAGGATTGCCATTTAACCGGAAATTATGGCGCTCCGGTGGTCAGTGAGCATACCAAAAATGGGTTAAATGTCAGAGTCTCGAAGGACTGCTGGAGCTGCCACGGAATTGATGTCATGCAGAATGCCAACTCGGACAGTGAGGGCTCTGAAAAGGCTTTCGCAAGCCACTATGCAAAAACTCCTGACTTTTCCGCAAATATCAATGGTGTGACTGGCACAGACTGCTATTCCTGCCATCAGAACACCTCTACACCATTTTCATCTGCGATGGTGAATGTGAATCACACGTACATGCCCGATCACGGCACAAAGATCTGCTGGGACTGTCACGGAAAGGACATGCATTCTGGCCTTCAGAAACCATCCATATCGAGCGATTACTGCCGGAGCTGCCATACCGGATTTGAAAAGCATAGCGGTACTGTGGATTGTTTTGTGTGCCACATGGACGGGAGCGATACAACATACGACTCGACAAAAGCCCAGATCCATGGAATAAAGTTTCCTTCCGCTGATGGATACTCGACATCGAAATCGTTGGGCTGCTACGCTTGTCACACCGGAAAGCTGAACGAGTCCCTGAGTTCGTGGGGCGTTACTGCACCAAAAATTCCTGAATTCAGCCACAGCAACTATCCTGCCAATGGGACGAGGTGGGGCAGTTACTGGAATGGCCCTGACAGCGCATGCACCTTCTGTCACACCTCTGACGTTCACAGCACGTCTGTAAAGGGCAATGTTTCTCTTGTTAAAGGTTCGAACAGTTACAGGGCAGACCTCGCTTCCTCATACTGGTGTTCAGCCTGTCATTATTCCTCTTACTCCGGATACCGGGGAGACTCACTAAGCCCGGTGCCTCCCGACATAGCCACATACTCAACACCCTCGGATGGCATCAAGTGGTTTGACCACTCACCGTATGTGTCATCAGATTACACCGATGCTAAATGTCTGGAGTGCCACGGAAGTGATGTCAGCAAAAGCAACGAATTTGTTCATGCGGTTAAAGAGGGTGTGGGAGGAGCCTGCATATCATGCCATACTGATCCATATTATTCAGACGTCCCCGTAAACGTCAGCTCGTTTGGCAGGCATGGGAATCTTGATGGGGTTACTGGTGTGGATGACAATGACTGCAGGGTTTGCCACTATTCTCCGTTTGAGATGCTGAGATCTGGGTGGACCACAGGCACGTATTCATGCGAGGACTGCCACTCCAGCAGTGTTCCGGATGATGTTCGGATTGCAAACTTCAGACATGGTAATAACAGCTGCCTCGACTGCCACGCTGGTGGAGGAATGGACAATGGGAAGCTCTATCACAGCGATTACTCAACTCCGTTTGGGGCTGTTAAGGAGCCAGGATGGAATGGATGGAGCAAGAACGTTGTGGACTGTTCTGACTGTCATGTCAGCCATGCAAAAGAAGCACCTTTCCGGGCCGTCGGAATAAGCAGTTACATGACATTCACCTCAAGCTGCGGCGGAGTTAACTGCCATGGAGCTGGTAATGTCCATGATGCGGTCAAAAGCCAGTACATTTATCCGCCTTTCGTCAGGATTTCGATTGACCGAAACATGGTGCTTGAAGGGGAAACTGTAAGTGTTTCGGCGGACGTCTGGGGCTATGGTGTCCAGATAAACGACTCATGGTATGAGGTGCTGGATTCCCGGGACAATGTGGTTCTTTCGGGCAAAGCATCACCCTCAGATGGATCGTTTGGTGGTCTCAAAAACGGGTATGGGTATGAGAATGTCGGATTCAGCTTTTCAGCGAATTTTGATCCGGGTGTTTACAGAATAAGGGTTTATGCCGAGAAAGACACAGGCGTGGTTGGATACAGTGAAGCGAAGCTTGTGGTTGGAGCGATTGGAAGCACTGCAGCAAACTTTGAGTTCGAGACCTGGAATATTGACGGCACGCTGACCAACTGGGCTTTGAGCGGTAGCGGGACGCTTGAGAAAAGCACGAATTCGAAGTCGGGACACTCTGCGAAGATAACGACGTCAAGCGAAGCCCGGATAGAGAGCATAAAATTCCCGGTAGAAAGCAATAAAGACTATCTCGTAATTGTGTTTGCTAACTTCAGTGGAAAAGCCGGACTGACTGTCAAGAAGTGGAGCAACGGCGCTCTCGTGGAAACCACACCTGAAGTTGTTGCGGAGGGCAATCCGGGAAGATGGATTGCGTTTGGCACCGTGGTGAACTCTGGAAATGCGGATAGCTTTTCGCTGATGCTCAGGGTTTACAGCGGGTATGCGTATTTCGACAACGTGTCTGTCGTGACTGTTCCTCTGCTGGAAAACAGGGCAGTTAATGGGGAATTTGAGGAAAACGAAGATAGTAAATACTTGTATTATGATATGGACAAAGAAAATGAAAACGTAAAAGCATGGGAACCCAAAAAAGAGAACGGCATCTTGGCGACTTTGAACGATAAGGGTAGAAACAGAGTTTTGGCTATGATAGGAACAGGTTACTGGACCTCAGCATATCAGGATTCTGTTTTTGGCCAGGCTGCAAGGAATTACGCCAGAGATTACGGAATAAGGATCTCGGGCGAATTCATCGCAATGGTCGATATTTACAAGTTGGGTGGTAACTTTGGTGGACTTGAGTTCGGATTCTGGGACTGGGATTACGGACAGAACAGGAACAATCTGCTGGAGGACGGATCTTACAGGGTTGGATTCTACGACGATACGGGGCAGTGGAGAACTGTTGTGGTGTTGGACGACATGGGGAATGCAAACCTGCTTCAGATCAAGCTCAGGGGGGAGAATGCTCAGCAGCTGATGTTTGACGATGTGAGATGCTACCTGAACGAGGGAGTGATAAAGTAAATATACATTCGATGCATAATATAGTTGAATGATGCAGAAGCTCATGATGCTGGCCATACTAATTTTTTCACTTTCAATCTACTTACTACCATCGACTGTTACGCTCTTTACCGGTCAGCATCTCTGGTATAATCTGGAACAGCCCGGAACGGGGGTTCCATGCATAAAATGTCATGCGGATATTTACGACGAGCTGAACAACTCGGTCTATCACAAGATATGGGGTGATTCAACTAAAGCGGATGATCAGGACTGTTATACCTGCCACACCATAAATCAGAGCATAACCTATGCGGATGCGGACCAGGGTATTATCGGGCAGGAAGCGCATGCAGCCTCGACAATTAGCTGTGGATACTGTCATTTCAATTCCTCGATAATGACGGCCATGGGTGGGCTGGTGGCAGGAGGTTTTAACAAAAGCGATCTGCCCGGAGACACTGGAGAGGTTGAGGCCCACAGGAAGTTTTTAGAAGATGCGATGCTTGATGATCCGCTGTACGGGTCAGATCTGCTCGAAAAAGAAAACGAGGCCTGCATTTCATGTCACACTGCCGTTGCAGTCAAGATCCATTTTGCTCACAGGGAGAAGCTGAATTTCAGGGCCGAGAAGAACAGCAATGGACTCTGGAACCACCCGAGCTTTGGCTCAACGGGTTTCGTTAACACCACCGTGTGGGGCAACGCCATGGCGACCGGGGGACTGTACAACAACTCCACAGCCACAAAAACGTGGGGTGATGGTACATGGTCCTGAAGAGGCTGTTTA
Source organism: Geoglobus acetivorans (assembly GCF_039641995.1). Lineage (NCBI taxonomy): Archaea > Methanobacteriati > Methanobacteriota > Archaeoglobi > Archaeoglobales > Archaeoglobaceae > Geoglobus > Geoglobus acetivorans. The sequence continues at coordinate 297,568 of NZ_CP087714.1, forward strand.
TAATTGTCCTGATTGCAGCCACGTCTCTTGCAATGGTCAATACAGTCTCCCTGTTTGTTGGACAGCACTACTTCTATGACCTTTCCTCCGGCTACAACGAGAAATGTCTTAAATGTCATGCTGACATTTACGACGAGATGCTTTTCACCCCCCATCACCGCCTGGTTGATGGACAGCCTGGTTTGAACGGGGATGAATGCTATGTGTGCCACAGGAGTGAGGACATTCAGTACGGCAATGCAACGACTCCAGGTAAAGAGGCACATTCTGCAAGCATAATGTACTGTGGAAACTGCCACCTGAACTCCACGATAGCCGCAAGGTATAATGCTCCCCTTGCCGACGATATCTACAGCACCAATGAGGTCCACAAAATGCTGGCTTTCCACTCTGCTCTCGATTTTCCAGTCACCGGCAGTAACCTTCTGAGGAAGGAAAGTGAGGCCTGCATTGCATGTCATGCGGATGTGAGGGTAAATATTACATTTGTCAGTGATAATGAGACTACAATCACCGTTAGCAACCTCGACAGAGGTGGTTATTCGTCTTACTCCGTGGATAATGTTGTAATTTCTGAATTCAAACAGTGGAGTGTTGAGAAATGAAAGCGAGAACGTATCTCATACTGCTCGGGATCCTCGTAATTTCCATAGCTCTGTTCTACTCCACCCCATCGGTTTCAGTCCTGTATGGCAGCCACAAGCTATACAATCTTACCGGTGCGGGAAACGATGTTGACTGCACGTCCTGCCATCCTCAGGTTGCCCAGGAATTGAGCCAGTCCGCCTTTCACACTACTCTGACTTGTGAGGACTGCCACCGCAACCCCTACATGAAGAGCGTGGCGCTGGATAACGGAACCGTTGTGACCAAAGGCTCCTATGCTCACGCAGCATATAAGCCAAGGTGTCTGGACTGCCATTCGCAGACAAGCATAACCAAGGCCGATGGGACTGTTGTTACCGTACCAAAAGCCGACGCTTTTGGTGATCCTGGTTACGGGGGCGATCGTTCGGCTCATAAAAAATTCGTCGTCGACTCGCTGAACTACAACATATTCGAAGGGGAAAATGAGGCGTGCATTTCCTGTCATACTGATTACAAGGTTAAGTTTGAGTTCATCCGACCATTATATGCAACATTCACGATCAACAGCAGCTGGTATGTTTCGTCGGTTACTTACGGGCCAAACAACACCACTGTTGTTATGAAGCCCGGAAGCGGAGCCAAACACAAGTTCAAACCTCTGACAGACATAAAGTGCGAGGACTGCCATCCGGACATATGGGCTGCGGCAGTTCCGGGACATGTTACAGACTGGAATGTTGTTCATGGGAATGGGATGTATGGTTGGATTTCCAATGTTCACTACTCTGACTGGAATGATGCAAAGAATGGGGCAATAAACATCACCGATTTCTGCAAGTCCTGCCACGTTCCTAACACCAATTATCTGGTTTCTTCTCTGAGGAACGAAGTTACGCATGCTGCCTGGAGGCTTTCATGCTACGACTGCCACATAAATACCTGCAGCCAGTGTCACAGTTACACGAAACATTACGGTAATGCCTTCGACAATCTAAATACTGCTCCGTTCTTCATCAGGGGTGACACCTGCACATCGTGTAAGGAGAATAACCTCCCGGATCCTACCATTAGTCCGGTCACATTCAAATCTTATTTCGAGCCGAATACCACAAAGCTTCTGCAATAAATATTGCGCTAAAGATAAACTTTAAATTTTTTAGATTGTAATAGTGATGAGCAGGGGTTCAAATGAAGCTGAAAATAATTGTGTTCATGCTCCTTGTATTGCTCTCATCCACTTATTTGGTAGAAGCGAAGGGCACACCTTCAAACGTGATTGTGTGGACCAATAAAAAGGTCATCCACCCCTGGTTCATTACCATCTACGACAGTAACGCCCCCTCAGTGGGGAATATGGATTCGACGAGTCGACACACGCTCTATGTGTATGTTTCGGTTCTTGATGACGATGGGAACTACATGGATCCTTCACAGATAGATTTCACCCTTTACATCAGAGATAACAACAGGTACGATCACTATGACAAGAACAACGATACATATCACCACGATGTCATTGCAACGAATGGCAATTTCATCAACCTCGCGATAGATGATGATGCCATGACCTACTCTAACGGTATCTTCAGCTATTCTGTCAATCTGGACACAGAACTGGACAGCTACAGATCCACTCTGAAAGATGACCATCTGAGAATTGAGGTCGTTGTGAATGAAAGCACGGGACTTTCTGCAAAAACTTACGTTTTGGCTTCGCCAATAGTATTCTGTTCAAATGATTGTCATAGTACTCCAAGATGGGGTCTTGACAAATCCGATGCGCACAGTGCCCATGTATACGAAAGTTCTTCCTACCCTTCCGACACCTGTACTGTCTGTCATTTTGGTTATGAGCACTTCTACGAAAACGTGACGGATACAATCCCGGATGAATACAAGGATACGCACTTTTTCAAGCTGAACCCTCCTGATGTTTCCTATGCCTCCAGAGGAACCACCTCCAATGAATGGAGTAAATTCAACTGGAACAACACGACAACGAGTTTAAGCACTGGGGGTTCACTCTCGTGGGCGAGTAAAAGTGGGGGCGGAGCTAAATACTGTGCATACTGCCATATTGACTCATCTGGAAAGGTTTACGACTGGGATTCGAGCAGCGACATCGTGATGTGTTCGAAGTGTCATTCAACGACCTCAATGGAGGGAACTGTGCCTCCTTCAAGCTACAACTCGTATGGGACTTATGGAAAAGGTACAACCTCTCACGCCCATCCTGGAAACACAACGAGGGTTCCCTGTGGTCTGTGCCACAACTCTGTCCACAACCTGCAGCTTCCGAACACGAGCTACACCGAATACTACATAGCCGAGCAGTGCTGGAAATGCCACAACATAAGTGGCGGGATCGACATAACCTCCAATGGCGTAACGATCAACCATCCGGACTTCGAGCCCGATTGCAGGGCGTGTCATCTGGATGACAATCTCGCTCTTGATGCTCATTCTGTTCCTGTTGCCGAACCCCCCAATCCGAACTGTGTTGGATGCCACGACATGGGTGGAAAATCTCTCGTTCACGTTGATGTTTCTGCCATGAACACCACCGAGAACAGGCACTATAACCTGAACAATAAAACAGATCCAACTGCAAACGGGTTGAGGTGGGAAAACAGGTTGTGCTGGGCGTGTCATGGTGAAGATGACAACGGAGACGGAATTATGGAGTATTCCGAGCAACCTCCCGACCAGCACCCCTCCAAGTACAGAAATCCGAGGATGTGTACTGACTGCCACAACAATGCGACCTTTGGAAGTTTGATTGGCGCACCCCAGGTGTCGAGACACACCTGGTATGACTCCACGATTAAAACCCCCGGCGTAACCTACTGTGGAGACTGTCATGGTCTGCCCGAAAATGTCCTGCCCAATTCGGATGAGGAATACACCTACGAGAGCGCGGCCGCTCATTACGGGAAGTTCAGGTCTGACCTTGAAGCGATTGCCACAACAGATGACTTCTGCAAATACTGTCATCAGAATGAAACCTCTCCGTATCCCTTTTCCAATCCCGAAAACAAAGTGCGGCCGGAACACTCTAACACAGGCACGCCTCCAAGCTGTGTGGAGTGTCACGGCTCTGGACCGATGCACAACCCTGACTTGAGGATTCCCGTTGTAAATGACGCTCTGTGCCAGAGCTGCCATCCCGACAAACAGCCCCATAACGGCACCATAGGATGCGTAGAATGCCACATGAACAACACTCCAGAATACATCCACCCCATGACATTTCTGCAGCCCGATGGTAGAGTTTCCACTTCAAAGCTAACTGCTGCGAAATGTTACGACTGTCACAAGTCTGATAAGCTGAACAATCTTCTGATAAGCTGGGGAGCCACGAGGCTGCCCAAAATCAAGAACCAGCACCACAGCGAATCTCCGGTAAACGGCTCAAAGTGGAATGACTACTGGAGATATGAGCCAAGATACCTCACCTTCGCAACATACTACAGCATCTCTGAGGGGTCTGTTCAGAACTTCAACAACATGATGAGTGTCAGCAATAACTTCTCGACGATATATGAGACACCGAAAGGTGGTGTCTCAGCGTTCAAAGGCACTTTCCCGTCAAACCAGGGCTTTGACTCAAACTATGACGGATGGAGCTATACAGCCCAGTCTCCTGCCACCGCAGGGTACGACGCGTCTTACGGGAATCCCGAAGGCTCGATATATTCGTATCTTTACACGAGATACAGGTCGACAGGGTATTACTCGGTTGAATGGGTTTCATCCTTCGTTTATGAGAAGAACAAACCTGTTGCCTACGCCAAGCTGAACTTTGATTACAGAGTTACGAAAATGACCCGGCTGGGAGAGGTGCTTGTTACGGTTTACATTGAGGACCCTGACGGCGTGAGACATCAGGTTTACCAGGTCTCAAAGAGTTCGCCGGACGTAACCTGGAACAGTGTGAATGTGGTGCTTCAGAATCCCGACACCATCTTTACCAAGGGTGGAGTTTACAAGGTTATTCTGAAAACCGAGTTCGGTGTAACCTACTCGACGAGGTGGTCCAAGGAGGGCAAGGTGTACTTTGACAACGTGAAGCTCGAAATCAACGAAGAGGAGTACCAGCAGTATGAGGTGGTCATGCAGTTCGAGAACGTTCCCAACACCCAGTACACGCTGTACCTTGAGGGAGAGTATCTGGTGAGTAATGAGCCTGCAGTGTTGTACATTTACGATTACTCGTCTGCTTCATGGGGCAGGAGTTTTGAACTCAACGCCACGGCGTGGAAGAAAATCAGAATTCAGCTGAATTCAAACGAGTATCAGGGCGGAACCGTCAGGGTAAAGATTACTGATAAAGACCGTGGAATCGACACCCTGCAGGATTACATAAAATTCAAGTATCTGCTTGTTCAGAGCGATACCGGAAGGCCTTACCCGTGCGAACAGTGTCACGCATCAGAAATGCACGAAAACCCCGCTCTCGGCAGCATCAAGGCTATTATGGGCAGCAATATGATTAATACGACTGATCTTTCCAATTCTTACTGGTGCATCCAGTGCCACTGGAAGAATGCCGCCAACTATACCGAGATGGTAAATGAATACAACACAACAAGAGGCCTTCCAGTTCCACCGGAGATAACGGATGGAAGCTATGTGTATCCCATGGCGAGTGATGGAACGAAGCATGTGGACCATACGAACTGGATAAATCAGTATGGTTATTCAGACAGAGCGTGTGCGCTGTGTCATGCCACGTATTTCGTCGATGGAGTCACAACAACAACCGAACTTGTTCACGATGTGGAAGTGGGTGCTAACTGGACGAGGGATTACCTGTTTGCCGAATGTCTGAACTGTCATTCTGGTGACATCAACGTTACCAAGTTTGGCAGGCATGAGAATCTTGAAAACGATGGGGGGCTTACCTACAAGGACTGCCTGAAGTGCCATTACAAGCTGGGAGGGATGGGATACAACTACACCCCCACAGTGGGCGTAAATCTGTATGACTGCAGGAGCTGCCACACGCCTGAAGGCGAATCAAACATCAAACCATCTGATACCAGCCTGCTAATCTCTAATTTCGCCCATGGATCCAACTACTGCTCCAACTGCCACTATCCGGAAGGAGATTACCACAATGACTATTCTGGCCCCCTCGGTACGGTGGAGGCTCCGGGCTGGTCTGACTGGGTTAATGGAACTGCCGTAAGCTGCAGCAACTGTCATTTCGAGAGAAACCTTGACGATTCACCGTTCCATGCTCCCGGAATAAGCAGGTTCAAGGCATCCTACAGTTCTTGCTCCGGAGAGAACTGCCACGGAAATGCGACAATCCACAGCGTCAAACCCCAGAACCCGGTGCTGGAACCGTCTGTAAGTGTGAGTTTGAACAGAACCTGGGTGAATCCCGGAGATGCAATCCTTGTTACGGTTAAGGCTACGGGCAGAGGCTCTCAGATAAGCTATGCATACTATGAACTCCTTGATATGGGTGGCAGTGTCCTTGCCTCTGGCGATCTGTATCCAAAGGATGGCGAGTGGGGAGGTGTGGACAATTCATTCCTTGGAAACGGTTATGAGGAGTTCGAATTCACGATAAATGGCTCGGTAACATCCACACTGAATGCCGGAGTTTACCGGATTAAGGTAACCGTCATGCAGGACGCTCCGAAGAGCGGAGAGGGCAGGTATTATCCGAGAAACGGTGCTTATGGTAGCGGTTATGCAGAGTTCAGCGTTGGAGAAGCTGGAAGCCTTGCGCACAACTTCGACTTTGAGGCACTGAATGTATCTGGGTGGTTCGTTAACTGGAAGAAGGTGATCGTTTCAGGAAACCCAACCGTGGAAAGCTCGACCACTTATTACAGTTCGCCAACCCACTCCCTTCACATGCTGTCTTCGGCAGGTGATGAGTGTTACGTCCAGTCGATAAACGTCAGTGTAACCAAGGGTGAAAGGTATCTGCTCCTTGTGTGGGTTAAAGGAACTGCAGACTTTGCCGGAATAAGCATTAACCAGTGGAACTCTTCCACGCTTGTTTCATCAACTGATCCTCTCGGCATCATCGGCACGAGAAATGAGTGGACGCAGTTTGGAATACTTTTCGATGCAAAAGGAGATTCGATAAACGTCCTGCTGCACGTTAGAGGCAATGCTGATATGTACTTTGACGATGTCAAACTCCTGAGGATGCCTTCATATAAGGTCATTGGACCGGTGAATGGGGACTTTGAGGATACAGAAGATGATCCTAGTTTGAAATTTGCTGAGGAAATGCAGTCTGCAAGCAACTTTATTAATGGCGAATCTCCTCCTGTGAAAGCTTGGGAGCCATACACTAATGATGCCGGGATAAATGTAAGCAAGGTTTACTCCGGTGGCACTGCAGTTGAAATTGATGGAACCGGCTTCTGGGTATCTCCTGGTGGCTATGACAGAATGCAGGACGATACCAATATGGCCTGGATGGGCAGTGGCGGGTCTGTGATTTACGTTAACACCTACGGGATCTTTGTTGATGAGAACAGCTATCTCGCCACCTTTGCCATGTTTGCTGACAGGGTGAATGGTTATGCAGGAATGAACGTCACTTTCTGGGTGTACAACAAGGCTGACGGTAGCTACTCTCAGCTTCCAAACAGCGTTCTGATTGGAACGAGATACAACATGTCTGACTGGGTTTTAGGAGTGGTTAATGTTACTCCCCCATTCATGCACAACCTGATGGAAATTCGGCTCGAAGCCTCGAACAGCCATGCGGTGTTTGACCATGTTACGGTTTACGAGGTTCAGTAGGAAAGGGATATATAGCGGAGCAAAACCTTCGCTCACTATGAGGTACACTCTGATTGTTGCACTCATTGCTATTGCACTTTTTTCCGGATGTGCAGGGAAGGAAGAGGTCAAGGCGCCCGTGATAAAGGTTGAATTTCAGCACTACCTTATTGATGGAAAGCACGTTTTGAAGATTGAGAACATATCCAAGGATTTTGTGAATGTGGATGATGTGAGCTTCACGCTATACCCGGAATTTCCGGGGATACATGTTTTCGGCATATATTCCAAGGGTGTGACTCCGGTGTATGTGATAGATATCAACAAGGAGGGCAGGCTCGTAGGCTATGTGGGGTTTGAAAAGGACAAGCTTCCTTCGGAGAACGAATCTGTAATGGTTATCGTTGCCGTTAGAAACGAAAAAGGAGATGACTTGGCAATCGCCCAGGGGGTACTGAAATGGACGTGAAAATAATTTTTCTGGCTCTATTTTTGTCACTCGTGGTGTCTGTGGCTTCAGCAGATGTCCCGTATTTTCCGGTCAAGGTCTACCCTTCCAGCCCCGATAACGGTACTGTTGTTTACGTTTCTGTTGAAAACACGGGAGGCTATGCCAAATACTGCGTCTTCAGCTGGTATCTCGATAATGTGCTGGTTCAGCAAAACAAAGTAAATTTTTCCGGGAGTTCAGCAGAGGACTTCCGGATAGTCTCTTACGGGAGCTGGAGGGTGAAGGTTGATGTTTATGACTACTATGATCAGCTGATAAACTTCACTGAAGTTTCTTTCTCAGTCATACTGTTTCAGAAACCCGTTGCGGCCTTCACGTTATCTCCCCAGAATCCAGAAGTCGGAGAAGCGGTTCAGTTCGACGCATCCGCCAGTAACGATCCTGATGGTGGAAGTATCGTCGAGTATTCATGGGATTTTGGTGACGGTAGCGGCCTTACGGTATCTCGGCCGGATATTGCCCACACCTATACTGCTGCGGGAGAATATGTGGTCACGCTAACTGTGACGGACGATGAAGGTGCATCATCCCAGATATCAAAAACAGTCACGGTAGTTCCTACACCCACACCTACCCCTACTCCAACCCCCACGCCTACTTCTGAACTGCCAGGTGGTTCAGGCGGTGGCTCTGCGGGATACGCAGGGGGTGGTGGCGGCGGAGGATTTGTTCCACCACCTCCGCCACCTGAAACAACACCAACTCCTGAAGAAACTCCTGCACCAAGGGGAATAGTCTACTCGGAGGTTGTCAAAGCTGAGAAAAACGTCGAAGTGAAGTTGGAGGTCAGGCAGGGGACTGTGGAGGAGGAAACAGGAGTCCTCTCGCTCACAATCAAGGCCCCGGAAAGCATGAACCTGAAGGTGGAGGTCAGGAAGCTTGAGTCTCCACCTGCTGAGGTTCCCGAACCTCCAGCAAAGAAGGTCTACAGGTTCGTGGAGATAACCTTCAGGAACAACGACACCGGAGAGGAGGTTGAGCCCACAGGCTACATAGACTTCAAGGTTTCCAAGAGCTGGGTTGCTGAGAGCGGACATGATCCTGAGGATATCATCCTCATGAGGTACCACAACGGCTGGGAAGAACTCAGGACGGAAATGGTCGGAGAGGATGAGAACTATTACTACTACAGGGCTGAAACCGGAGGTTTCAGCGTGTTTGCAATCGCTGTCAAGGAGGTTGCTCCTTCAGTGACCCCCACACCGACCAGGACTCCTGAAATCGTTACGCCCACGCCTGCTGTCACTCCGACAGCTGCAAAGACTGAAACTCCTGGGGAGACTCCGGCTCCCGAAATTACCCCCGCTAATGTTGAAACCAAGGGAACTCCAGAGACTTCCAAGACTCCAGCGTTTGAGACAGTATTTGCACTGACGGCGATAGCTGCTGTTGCGATCTTCAGGAAGCTCAGAGAGTCTTAAACGCGCCAGACTTTTTAATTTTCCAGGACTTCCTCGATTTTTCTGCTCAGGGCAACGTACGCTATCAGAATCAGCGGGAAGGAGAACAGGTATGGGATGTACAGTTCGGTAGGCATCCTGACGAAGGATGGGTGCAGCTGAAAGTCTGATGTTACTATTCTGATGTAGAAATATGGTACAGTTAGGTATATTGCGAAAGAGTACATCTTCGCGAGTCGCTTATCGAGGAAGCATAGTACAGTGTGCGTTAGGGCGAACAGGAGGAGCACCACGCTGAAGACGTATCTCGCCTCGGAGAAGATAAGCCCGCCCCATGCAAGGAGCATGAAAATTGACGAGATTGCCAGGTGGATGATTGAAAATAGAAGTGTAGACAGAGAAAGCGCCTTCATACTATCATCGCCGATCCTGAAATGCAGGACAGGAAAAGCCAGGAGAGTACCTATTGTTATGATCGTGACAGGAACGTGAATGTATATTAGTTTATAGCTGCTTCCAAGTCTGTTCTCCTCGGGCAGGAGTAAAATTAGCAGTGAGAATATGACAAATAATGCGGTCATTAATCTGTTTCTCATGTTCTGCTGCACTCCACATGAATATAAAAGGATTTTTTTCGATCATTTGGGAGTTTCGCTGGATCGTCATTCAATGCACAAAAATTTAAAAAGTATCCGGGGTGATGTGGACTCATGGATTACGGGCGAATTTACGAGATCGTGAATGGACATACCAGATTTTATGCTGATTCGTTACCCATGATAGCCAGTGAAAACATAACCAGCAAGTTCGTCAGGAGATGTTATCTTTCCGACCTGGGTCACAGATATGCTGAAGGAAAGGTGGGAGAGAGGTATTATCAGGGGTGCATATTTATTGATGAAATTGAAAGCTCTGCAATTGCCCTTACAAAGGAGCTTTTTGAAGCTGAGCATGCCAACGTCCAGCCTGTAAGTGGTGTCGTTGCAAATCTTGCAGTATTCTTCGCTCTGACTGATCCGGGAGATAAGATAATGGCCTACTCAGTTCCCTGTGGTGGGCACATAAGCCATGACAGGGTATCGGCTGCGGGGCTGAGGGGACTTTCAACTCTTTACTATCCCTTTGATAACGATAGCTTTGAGATCGATATTGACGCAACGAGGAATATAGCTCTGAAGGAGAAACCGAAGCTTTTTGTTCTTGGCACAAGCCTCATTCTTTTCAAACAACCTGTGGAAGAAATTAAAGAAATTGCGGACGAAATAAATGCAAGGGTAATGTTTGATGCAAGCCACGTTCTCGGACTGATTGCGGGAAGACAGTTTCAGAAACCGCTCAAAGAAGGAGCAGATGTTATGACCGGCTCAACCCACAAAACCTTTTTCGGCCCGCAGAGGGCGGTAATACTCTGCAGAAGGGAGCTGGCAGATGTTATCGACAGGTCGGTTTTTCCGGGAGTGGTCAGCAACCACCACCTCAACACCCTTGCAGGCTACGCCGTATCGGCCATGGAAATGAAGATTTACGGAGAGGACTATGCAAGACAGGTGATCGATAATGCCAGGAAACTTGCAGAGAGGCTTCATGAGCTCGGTCTGGATGTTGTTGGAGAGAACAGGGGATTCACGGAAACGCATCAGGTTGCCGTTGATGTGAGCAGGCACGGTGGAGGAGAAAAGGTTGCCGAAAAACTTGAGGCTGCAGGAATAATACTGAACAAGAATCTCCTTCCATGGGACAGTTTGAAGGATACTGTAAACCCGTCTGGCATAAGGATGGGTGTTCAGGAGCTGACGAGGCTTGGGATGAAAGAACCTGAGATGGAAGAGATTGCCGAGATAATCTACGGCGTCATCTCAGGAAAAATATCCGAAAAGGAGGCAGGAAACAGGGTGAAGCAGCTTAAATCTGAATTCAACACGATAAAGTACACGTTTGAGGAGCATCTGGCTTATGAATTTCCGGAAATTTGCTGAAAATTTTCTTTTTCAGTTTTTTCACAGACCCACCATTGGCTGAGAGCACGAAGCCTGCAAAATCAATTAATAATCCTTACAGAACTCTGGTGGGCTACTGAAACAAAATCCCGAAACTTTTATATTCATTCCTCAGAACCGGACAGCATAAAGTTTAAATTCCCCCCATAATCCTGCCTTTAAGCAACTACAAAGATTGCTGTTGTGAGACCATGATGCTGGAGAAGTTGGTTGAGAGGAGAGAGCAGCTGGAGAAGGATCTTAAGGATTTTATCAGGAAGAGGGACGAACTGAACGAGGAGTCAAAGAAACTGGCTGAAAAGAGAAATGAGCTAAACGCGCAGGTAAAGGAACTGCTGAACAAAGTCAGAGAGCTGAAAAAATCCAGAGATGAACTAAATTCGAAAGCAAAGGAGCTTAGAGCGAAGAGAAGTGAACTTCACAAAAAGATCGACGCCCTTTACAAGGACCTTGACAAGCTCAGGAGGAACATAGACAGAGGTGGAAGGCCTCTTGGGGAGATAGAGAAGGAGATAAGGAGACTTGAGTTCAAACAGCAGACCGCCGTCCTAACGATTGAAAAAGAAAGACAGCTTGTGGAAAGGATCGCAAAGCTCAAGAGGGAACTTGAGGAGAGAAAAGCACAGCTCGAGAAGCACGAGGAGTTCAAGAAGCTTATAGCTGAGATAAAGAAGCTGAAAGAAGAGGTCAGGAGCCTGACTGAGCAGATTAAAGGTTATCAGGAGCAGGCAGATGGCGTGCATGAGCAGATCGTCGATCTCCTGAAGAACGTTGATGAGACCCGGAAGAAGGCCGACGAATACCATGCAAAAGCGGTTGAGGCGAGAAAAGAGGCAGACAGGTATCATGCGGAGATTATCAAAACCAGAAAGGACATAAAGGATCTTGACAAGATAATCAAGGCACTGAAGGCCAAACAGAGCAAGAGCAAGGAGCAGAGGGAGAAAGAGGAACTGATCAGAAAAGCTAAGGAGATCTACGAGATGTTCAAGAGAGGGGAAAAGCTGGAGACCGAAGACATTCTGCTTCTCCAGAGAGCCGGATTAATTTAAACCAATTTTTTAATATCTTGTTTCTGGAATTCCCCTGCTAAGGATTTTTATTATCACGAAAGCTATTGCAGTCAGTGCGGATACATAGGTTACGAAAATTTCAGTGTCTGGCAGGCCTTCCTTAACCGTAACGAGCAGTCCGTTTACTGTGCAGAGGAATATGAAAGTCACGACAAGCGCAATAATAAGAGCACCTATGAGGTAATATGGTCTTTCAGGATTTGGGCTTCTGTATTCGAGAAGAACCCCCGATATTATAAATGAGATTGCAAACACCGCAAATATCAGTGAAGTGTTCAGGACTATATTCATTCCGGCTATGATCTTGTACAGCCCAAAAAGCATGAAGTAGAGTATCAACCCCACCATGAATGACGCTGCTAGATTTACATACAGCTTTCTCAGAATTGGACTGCTTTGCATCATTGATTTTTAATTGTATTATTCGAATATAAATTTTTTCAGACCTCTATTCTCAGAATCACAGTGGTTTTTCTGTCTCTGAGCAGGTCTGCAAACTCTCTATCCATGTCTGCCGAAGCGATCTCAGAATTTATCGCAAGGGTTCTTGGACAGGTATAACCACTTTTTCTTATAACTACGTCAGTGGGATGGCTGAGTTCAAGCTTTTCACTGCCAGATGCGTGGAAGGAAATCTCTTTCCCGTAATCTGGCAGTATGAGGCTGATTTTGAGTTTTGCCCTTTCTCTAATTCTGCGCTTTATCTCCTCGTCCAGATCTTTTACAGATTTGTCTGCCCTCACACCTACGATACAGTCTCCTCTTGGCGTGATTTCAGCATCTCTGGTAATCTCCAAGGTGGTTCTGTGTCTTGCTGTTATGTTCTCATGGCCTTTTGCGTAAATCTCGTCAGTAACCACTCCACTCTTCATCGTTCTCACAGACATGTCTCCAGTCGCAGTTTTCGCATGCGAACGTTTTCCAGGCCTTCATTATCTCTGACAGTCTGTTTTTTATCTCTCTCCAGGAAGTTTCCATTCCGGGATAGACATTCAGCAGCCTGTACGCCATCTGGTCAAGCTCAACAATGTGTTCTTCTGCATTCTCCTCGTAGTTGCATAATCCGTCTGCAAGGTGTGGGCATTTCCTGCAGACGTCGTCAGCACCAAAAATTACATTGATGTGGTGTTCTCCGAGAATTTCGAAGAGATTATTCACAAAATCCTGGCTGTAGCCTTCGCCTCTAAAAAAATTTAGGCAGATAAGGTGATGGCCTCTGAGGTGTGCCATTATCTGAACAGCTCGATTTCAAGCTTAACTGGATCGTACTTCCAGTTCTCGGGCAGGACTCCCTTTTCCTTGTAGTACCATGAAAGCCTGTGGATCTTTGCTTCAATCAGCTGCAACCCCCTCTTGTTGTGCAGATCCTTTCTGTGAGTCTCCAGATGCTTTCTCAGGTTTATTGCCTTCCTTATGAGGGATTTCAGGTCCTCAGGTATCTTTATCTCGACACCGTTCTCCTTGAGTATCTCTGTTATTTTCTTTCCTGTAATCTGTTTTACTGAAGGCACTCCGTAGGTGTCTCTCAGGACTGTTCCAATTACACTTGGTTCGTATCCTTCGTTATAGAGCTTGATAACGAGTTTCTCGACCTCCTCCGCCTTCAGGTCCACCCATTCAGGAGGAGCGTCTCTGTAAACTCTATTTGATCCTGATTTTCCTTTCCTTCTTGCATGCATCCTTGCCATCTTTATCAACCCCTTCCACTCAGCAGTACCTATCGATTAAAAACTTTTTGCCAGCCAGCTGAAAAATTTTTCTGCCGCTCTTCTCCGGTGGCTCACCGCATTCTTTTCATTGCCCATCTCAGCAAATGTCCTGCCACTGACTTCAAAGATGGGATCGTATCCAAAACCGGCATCTCCTCTTGCTTCACGTGCAATCTCGCCCTCGACCTCTCCCGTGAAAATCTGTGTTTCCACTCCGTCAGTGTATGCTATAACGCATACGAACCTGGCTTTTCTGTTTTCTATGCCCTCCATGAGTCTCAGTATCCCTTCATTGCCTATTGTTTTGAAAACGTATGATGAATACACGCCTGGAAATCCATTAAGTGCCTCAATGAAAAGACCGCTATCCTCAATGAAAAACGGTGGCTTTGCATCTATCATCTCAATGCTCTTTCTGGCAACAAACTCCAGGCTGCTGCCCTGAGGTTCCAGATACTCCATGCTGGCCCACTCGACGTCTATGCCGTATTTCTCCCCTATGTGTTTCATTTCCTCAAATTTGCCTTTATTTGAGGTGATGAATCTGACCCTCATGGTTTACGCTTCGAGCATAACCTCAATTAAATCTTTTTGAACTTGAAAGTGAAAGGTTTATAACTGGAAGGATGCCACACCTTCACATGGGCAGAGCATGGAGATTTGGAGATGACGTTGATACTGATGTAATAATTCAGGGAAAATATCTGGTCATAAATGAGCCTGAAAAACTTGCAGAGCATGTTTTTGAGAACGTCAGACCTGATTTTGCAAAGAATGTTCAGAATGGGGATTTCGTTGTGGCGGGGGAGAATTTCGGTTGCGGGAGCAGCAGAGAACACGCGCCCCTCGCACTTAAGGCAACGAAGATCGAGGCAGTGATTGCCAAAAGCTATGCCAGAATTTTCTTCAGAAATGCGGTGAATATCGGTCTGAAGGTTATTGAATGCAGTGATGCTGACAGGATTGATGATGGAGATGAGCTTGAAATTGACTACGAGAGAAATGTTATCGTAAACAAAACAAAGAATGAGGAATACCAATTCAATCCACTACCGGAATTTCTTAAAAACATTCTTGACAGTGGAGGTCTCGTTAACTTTGCCAGAAAGCTTTACGGTGAGCTGAAATGAAGAAAGTAGCGGTCATCCCAGGAGATGGCATTGGAAAAGAAGTAATGGAAGCAGCAATGCTGATACTGGAAAATTTCAATCTTTCATTCAAATACGTTTGGCTTGAGGCCGGGGATGAGGCAGAGAAGAAATACGGTAGGGCTTTGCCGGACGAAACGCTCGAGGAGGTCAGGAAGTGTGATGCGGTGCTGTTTGGAGCTGCGGGAGAGACTGCAGCGGATGTCATAGTCAGGCTCAGGCAGGAGCTGAAAACATTCGCCAACATAAGGCCTGCGAGAACGTTTAAGGGCGTCCCGGCTTTACACGAGAACGTTAACATGGTCATCGTGAGAGAGAACACCGAGTGCCTCTACAGGGGCCTTGAGTTTGAGGTTGCTGACGGGATAACTGAGGCTGTGAGAGTAATAACGAGAGAGGCGAGCGAGAGGATAGTGAGGTATGCTTTCGAGCTTGCGAGACGGGAGGGGAGGAAAAGAGTGACGGCCCTGCACAAGGCAAACGTGATGAGGAAGACGTGCGGACTGTTCAGACAGGTGTTCTACCAGGTTGCCGGAGAGTATGAGGATATAAAGGCGAACGACTACTACATAGATGCCGCCTGCATGTACATGGCCATGAGGCCCCAGATGTTTGATGTGGTTGTGACAACAAACATGTTTGGAGACATAATTTCCGATCTTGCGGCAGGAGTGGTTGGAGGGCTGGGGCTGGCTCCTTCAGCCAACATAGGTGAGAAGCATGCAATCTTCGAGCCCGTGCACGGTGCGGCTTTCGACATAGCCGGGAAAGGCATAGCCAACCCAACAGCCATGATCCTCACGGCGTGCATGATGCTCCGGCATTTTGGTTATCCTGAATATGCGGACAGGATAGAGGGTGCGGTTGAGAAAGCCATATCCGAGGGCAAGACAACACCGGACCTTGGTGGAGAGCTGAAAACAATGGAAATGGCTAATGTCGTTCTTTCTTACGTCGAGCCATAAACCTCCTTTTTGGCTTTGTCCATCGTTTCCACTATTTTTCTCTCAAGTTCGTAAGCTTTGTTGAGTATTTCCCTCAGCTCAAGCTCATCAATTTCATCAAAGTCCGGATGTGATGCTATGAACTCTGAGAGGTTGACTATTGTGGTTCTGACATCCCCGAAACAGTCGTTGAGCACCCCCATTATGAGCATCATCCTCGTCTTTCTGTCGAACATGCTCGTAGTTGGCCGTTTAAAATTTAAAAGTTCGGGTTTTGTGCTGCCGGCAGAAAAAATAAAAAAGAGAATCAGCGTTTCCTCGCAGCTCCTGCAGCAAGAGCCACTGCCGAAAGAACCGCCATGACTGCGGAAACTGTTTCAAATCCCGGTGTGGATTCGCTCTGCTTTTCAGCCTTCTCTGGGGTTGGAGTCGAGGTGGGCTGTGCAGCTCTCTCCTCTGCGAGCTTTTCGACCTTGAGTTTCTCTGCTTCATACTTTATCTTTATCAGGGATTCTTTCAGCGGTGCCCAGCCGTACCAGAAGCTGTAGTCCGGGTTCATGTGGAACGCTCCCTGAAACGTCCTCATCCTGTACTCCATGAACATCCGGTACAGCTCTTCCTCTATGGGCGTCTTAACTTCATAGAACTGAAGCAGATCGGGAGCGTACTTCCACCCCTCCGGCTTCTCCAGAATTCCAAGGTCGTAAAGCTCTTTAACAGTCCTTATGGCCTCCGCAAACACCCTGTCTGCTTCCCTTATCATCCTGTCTCCGGCTTCAAGCTGTTCTCTGGCGAAGTTTTCGGAATGGCACTGGCTGCAGATCCTGATCATCTTTTCCCTTTCAGCCTGCCATTCTTCCTTGTTCAGCCTGGCAACCTTGCCCGCCTTGACAATGTCAAACCTCTCCGTCGGATTTCCGTTCTCATCCAGCACTCCGAGGGCCTGCAGGATCGTCACTCTATCTTTCCACCACTCTTCATCGTCTTCAGGGACTCTCAGGGCGAGGAAACCCCAGGCAGTCATCACGCTGTGGTTTCCGTTGGCCATGTGGCAGGTCTGGCACTTTGGTGCCCTGCCCGTATCCCCTTCGATCCTGTATATGACTCCGTGCTTGCTGGTTGACCACATCTCGTACTGCGGATGGTCAAAGCCCATATGGCACGGCAGACAGGCCTCGGGTTTTCTTGCCTCTTCCTTGCTGAACCTGTGGCGGGTGTGGCAGGAATCGCATGCTGCCGCACCGTACCTGTACTGTTCCTCTCCCTGAATCACACCTATCTTGTGACACCCGCTGCAGCCCTTGAAGCCCTCAAGGTTTCTCTGGGGGTTTGGAACGTGCTGTAGTGCTGGCATGGCCTTCATGGCAATCCATGCGTAGTAGTGTTTCCCGCTTGCATACTGCTCGTACTGCTTTGGATGGCAGGCCCTGCATGTGTCAGGAGTTGGCATCCTGGCATTCTGCCAGTCGTCAGAGCTTTTATGGTCGCTTCCATGACAGGCCTCACATCCAAAGTGCTTGCTCATGTTCCCGGAAAGCCACTGATCGACTATGCCTGGAGTTATCTGCCTGTGGCAGTCGATACACTCATCCGCGCTTGCAATGGCAATCGTTGTGGCAAAAATCAGGAGTGCTGGTAGCAACCCCCTCATTGCAATTCACCCGAAACTCTCTCTTCGATTTTTAATTATTAATTCTTAACCCTAAGATTTTCGGGTGGGCTGCAATGGAGGTAATTCTCATCATCGCCCACATATCATCCTGCCTCAGAACATGGAGCCGGAAATATTTCGTCTGAACAATTTTTCGTGATGAAATACGTAACCTTTATTTATTCTTTCAGATTAATTTTTAACGGTGATAAACATGAGGGGCAGATATCTGGTAATCCTGCTGGTTGTGCTGGCAGTTGTTTTTGCAGGGTGCAGCCAGCAGGAAGAAAAGACCGCGCCCACTCCAACCCCAACACCCGAAAAAACTCCAACGCCCGTACCAACTCCCGATATTGAAAAAATCAAGCAGAAAGCCGTGGAGGATGCAGTCCACGAACTGATGGTCTCCGCGCTGAACCTGCACTACGACAATCCGAACACTCCCGAGGTAGAGGGCGTCAACGTGAACCCCGAATTTGGTTGTTCGGGATGTCACTTCTCGAAAGAGGCAGTTCCAAGGATGGAGGAGTGGGGACGCTCTGCCCATGGAGGGCATGTGCTTGAGGTGAAAGAGGAGGACGTCACCAAGGCCGTAACCGAAGAGGACGCTCCCGCATGGGTCCACTACGATTTCAAGCAGCCCAACAGGCAGCCCTGTCAGAAGTGCCACACCTCAACGGGCTTCAGGAACTTTGTGAGCGATCCGGAGAATTACAACCCTGAGAACAACACATTCCTGCTGACGGGTCAGCAGAAGGAATTCCTGTACTGCTGGGCCTGCCACAAGGTTGAGGACGGAAGCTTTGAGCTGAGAAACCCGGGCAGGTTCGCGAGGGTTGCAGAGTATTCAGAGCCCGCGGACAGGATTTCAGCGGTGCCGGACCTCGGCGAATCCAATCTGTGCATGGTGTGCCATTCGGGAAGGAGCAGTGGGGCAGCAATAAAATCTGCTGAAGAGATCAAGGGCAAGCACTTTGGAGCCTTCAACTCCCATTATCTGGCTGCGGGAGGCATAATCTTCAGAACTCTGCCTTACGAGTTTGAGGGAAGGGACTACGTTTCATCCAACCCGCACGCAAGTATAGAAGGCCTCTGCACCGCATGCCACATGAGCAATGCAGACCACACATTTGAGGCCGTTGAGGTCAAAAACGGGGCTGTGGTGGATATTAAGGCGTATGACACGCTCTGCAAGAAATGCCACGGAGATGACAAGAATGCCCTGATATCGACGATAAACGAGAGGAAGTCCCAGTACGAATCTGCGTTGAAGACGATTGAAAAGCTTCTGGCGGAGAAGGGCATCTACTACGACGGTGAGAGGTATCCGTACTTCTACGGCACACCCAATGCTGAGGAGCACACATTTGCCAACGCATTCAAGGACTGGCCGAGCAAGGACATTCTTGGAGCTGCGTACAACCTCAACCTGCTCGCTCGTGAACCCGGAGCATTCGTACACAACCCGGAGTATGTGAAGCAGATCATCTACGATACGATAGACTTCCTCGACGATGGCGTGCTGAACAAATCGGCAGAGAAAAGCGTTCCAGAGGATGTGAAGGCCTTTATCCAGGGGGCAAGATAACTTCTCCGTTTTTCTTTTTTAATGCAAACTTTTTTAATTTTCATGCCCATGTTATCTCATGAAATTCGTCGGGCTGGACATTGGAACAAATTACACCAAGGCAACTGCGGATGGTGAGAACGTCATAATTTTCCCGAGTCTCGTTGTTTACGGAGAGGAAAAGGAGTGGAGTCTGAAGGGTACAGATGAGCGCGAGGTTTACGTTGGTGATGAGGCTGCATACATGGCGCAGAACATGGAGAACGTTGAGGTGCTGAGACCCCTGCATGAGGGCAGGCTGATGCATGGCTCCTATATCGAACTCGCAAAACATGCTCTCAA